>DATLOH010000102.1:0-12499 GCA_035536375.1 Acidimicrobiales bacterium | reverse complement strand
GGGCCGGAGGCGACCGTCTGGTGATCGAAGGCCTGCTTGATGTCGCCGTCAGCGACATTGTGAATGCGCGGGCAGGAGCCATTCCCACGGCGCTGGCCGCAGGGGCCTCCCATTAGTCCCATTTTGGCCCCACCAGTCGTTAGCGGTGGCTTACAGCGGTTCAGTTGTGTTTCCGGCGCCTTTGTGACAAAGTTCACACGTCCACTGGGGACATACGGATTCACACAAGGGGAACTTCGTTGAAGAAGCTCATGCTCACTCTCGCCGCTGCGGGCGCCATCGCGTCGGTCGGCTCGGCCGCTCAGGCTGATCACGTTGTCGTGCCCGGCGTGGGCTACGTCCACACTGACGGCTCCAGCTACATCCTCGCCGAGGGCACGGGAGGCTCCGAGAACGGCCCGCTCGCCGGCTACGTCTATGTCAGCACGTCGAAGGGCTGCGCGGACGATAACGGTAACTGGAACGGTGGCGGCGCGAGCGGCAAGGGCGACGGCGCTAGCCCCACCTGCGCGCCGTAATACTTCGCTGTTCGACGATGGACGGCCTCTGGGCCGTCCATCGTCGCGTCTGCGGGTAGAACTAACCCCATGCATTGGCGCCGTCTCGCTGTGTCGATCCTCACGATTGCTGTCCTCACGACAGCCTGCAAGAGCGACACCAAGACTGCGAGCGCGGGCGCCGACGGGGCCGTGGCGCCCGCGTCTCCTGGTGCACCCGCGGCGCTCGACCCGCTCGACCCCGCAGCGCCTGCGTCAACTATTGCCGGCGGATCAGCCCCCCCGACGAGTGCCGGCCGTACGGCGACCACAGTGCGAGGCGGCGCGGCGACCACCCTCGCTCCGGGGGCCACCGCCGACCCTCACGCCTCTGCCCAAGTCGCGCTCGACCAGTACCTCGACGGACTCCGTTCGGAGAACTACTCCTCTGCGATGGCCGCCTCCGGAGACGGCCCGCGCCTGCTGGCGTTCGTGCGGTCTTTGCTCAAGAGCCTCAACACACAGGCCGGCGCGGCCTCGACGTTCGACTACACCGAACGCACGTACGCCCCCGCGGCGGTCACGGCCGACCGAGTCGTGTTCTCCGGTCGAGCACTGTTGAAGCAGACGACCACGACGAAGTCAGGCGAGCGCAAGGAAGCGCGGGTGCCGATCGGTGAGATCGGTGTTGTTCGGCGCAGCGACCGCTGGTTCGTCACCGAACTGGTGTGGGAGGGCAAGCCGGTCGAGTTCACGGCCTCGACCAGCCGCGCCGACGTCGGCAACGGCGTGACCGCCCGCCTCGCCGGCAACGTGCGCTTCGGCACAACGTCAGCGGTTGTCCTCTCGTTTGAAACCGATCGGCAAATGGCGATTCGCATCGAGAAGGACCGGCTCAAGAGCTCTGGATTCGAAGATGCCAGCACCTTCCGCGCGCTCGTGCAGGGCTACGCCTATTTCACCTATCCGCGCCGTGCCGGCGCCCCCCGGGCATGGAGCGGTGACGTAACTGTCCAACCCGGCTCGGCGCGGCCGATTTCGATGAACTTCGGCTAGTAGCGGCGCAAATGTCCGAATATATGTTCGGGATATTTGCGCGAGAGAACGGCCATCTGTCCGTTACAAGTGACAGAGGTCACATCGACCTCTTTCCCGAGGGGACAACAAAGGAGAACCTTCCTTGAAGAAGCTTGCATTGCTCTTCGTTGGGGCCGTAATCGCTGGTAGCGGCACCGCCGCACTTGCCGACGCGACTCTCACCGTGCCGGGCGTCGGCAGCGCCGAAGTCAACGGCGCCGGTTACATCATCGTGCTCGACGGCTCGAGCGACAACCCCGTCGCCGACGGCTACATCGGCGTCAGCCATACGCCCGAGCTCGTCTGCGGCGCCAGTGGCGGACCGTTCAACGACGACGGCACGAACAGCGACGCCTACGGCGCCATCGGCTGCGACCCCACCTCGCTGGCTCCCGCACCGCCTGCGTAGTCACGGACGCACCGCGTTCTCGAAGAAGCCGCCCCGAACGGGGCGGCTTCTTCGCGTCCGCCGACGTTTTCGCGGCGATTTGTCGATATCATCATCCGGCGACGGGCCCCGTTCCGAACAGCGGTGCAGGAAATTCGTCACTGGGGAAAGGGTTCACAAAATGAAGCGCTTTATTCTGCTGGGTGTCGCCGTCACGTCGGCTCTCGGCGTAGGCACGACTCCGGCGTCGGCCGACATCCACGCGGCCTCGCAGTGCGCCGGCAGCGCAGCGATCACCACGGACGGCCCGTCGGACGGATCGCTCACATTCGGCGGCATAATCAAAGGGCCGAAAATCACCGCCGAGACTGATGACCACCTCACGATCCGGTCAGTGACGTTCACCTACGTCGCGACGGGCGCAAAGTTCGAGGCGGGCACGGCCACGGCGACGTTCCCGGCGACACAGGTGACTGTGACCAAAAACGTTCCCGGTGCCGTCCCAGGCGCCTACGACGCTCTGATGCGGACCTCCGTCAACTGTGGCAGCTGGAGCGGAGCGCCAGTCCGCCGTGGGCTGTTCCTCTTCGTCCCGGGTGCAGATCCGGTGAAGCTCGGTTGAGTTGCGACGCCTGCGGAGCCGGACGCTGATCGTCCGGTTCCGTAGGCGCTTGCGGTTTTCAGACTCGCCCTAGCGCAGTCTCCTCTCGGTCTCCCGGGTGTACCCTTTCGAAGCAGTACCGCATGGGCATGTGGGGAAACGGGAGTCGTTGGGTGGTTGCACGACCGACAGATCTGGCGCTCGACGACGCTTCGCTCGTCTTCGCCGCCCAGGCGGGCGATCCAGACGCATTCTCTGAGCTGTTCAAACGGCACTACCCGCAGGTCAAGCGCGTCGTCGCTCGCAAGCTCGGAAATCTGCGCGACGCCGATGAGATTGCACAATCGGCGTTCGTGCGCGCCTACGAGCGCATCGACCGCTGCGGCGGCGATCGCAGGTTTGGTGCCTGGGTCCAGGTCATCGCCAACAACCTGGCGGTCGATCATCTGCGGGCATCGAACCGCACCCGCCCTTCGGAGGAGCCCGTCAAAGGTGACGACGCGCTCGGACCCAACGCGCCTGAGGACTCGTTGCTGCGCAGCGAGCAGGCGAGCTTGATCCGCCGGGCTCTCGATACCTTGCCCGAGCGGCAGCGCGAGGTGGTCGTTGCTCGCGACATGGAGGGACGACGACCCCCCGAAATCGCTGCTGCCATGGGGCTCACCCTCGGGGCAGTCGATTCCATCTTGTTGCGGGCACGACGCCGCCTGGCGAACACGGTGCAGTCGATGACGGCGGAGACGGGCGCGTCGTCGCTCGCTACCACCAGCACGCTTACCGCCACCGGCACTGCGGCAATTGCTCGGTCCGGCTCACTGCAGCGGATGATCGGAGCAGTGGGCGAACTGGTGTCGCGGGCTTCGTTCCAAGTCGCCTCGAGCATCGGCATGGTTCCGGGCGCCGAGTCCGTCGGCAGCCAAGCGGCGCAATTGGCGGCGGCAGGACTGATGTCGCTGGTTCCTGCCGGGGCGGCGGCCGCAGTCACCGCTCCGGACGTTGCGCCGGCGATCACCGCAACGGTGGAGGAAGCTACTCAGGCTGTCGCCGCCACGGTGCCGGCCGCTCCCGCATCGCCGGATCCGGCGGCGATTCCAACGGCGCCGCCCGTAGCTCCTCCGGCCGATCCGAGTGCCGAGGCGCCAGCACCCCCCGCGGCGCCTGCGCCCGAACCGGAACCGGTCGTGGTTGACGTACTGGGTACGACCGTGGAAGCAGTTAGATCGGTTGTCGGTGACGCTGCGAAGCCGCTTCGCCTTCGCTGATTTCGCTTGACTTCGGCGCGCTTGTCAGCGGCGCGCGCAAGACGGATCAGGCGGATCCGCCTCAGATCATGGGTACTTGGACCGTGATCGTCGAACGAACCTCCTGTACCGGCCCCGCACCGCATGTCCCACTCGAGAACGCGATCAAGCGCACCTCATAGGTACCCGGTTGGGAATACCGGTGGAAAAAGCTCGGTCGCTCCATGATCGGATCGGCGGGCTCCCGGCTGTCACAGGGAGCGGCGATGTTCTGACCGTCGCCGGTCCCGTCGCCGTAGTCGACGGCGTATCCCGTGATGAACCCGTCGGCGTCGCCGGCATACCAGCGGAATTGGACCTCGTTCGTGACGACCCCGGCGCTTCGGCCTGAGGTCGTGGCGAAGAACGAATCGATCACCGGGCGCGCCTGACCGTTGACGCGACGCGGCGTCGGGGCGGCGGTCGTGGGCGGCGTCGCCGCTCGCGCAGGCTGAGTCGGTGCCGGTGCGACGGTGGCTGCGGGAGGTGGGCTAACCACGTTCACGACGATTGGCACGGGCGCGGCGGTGGTCGGCGTGGCCGCAATCTGATTGCGCCGACGACCCGCACTCTGCTCGGAGTCCGTGCTTTGTCCGGCGAGGCTGGCCTGCGGGGCGGGGGTCGAGTCGACGCTCAATTCCAAGCCGTCGCTGCCGTCGCCCGTGACGGGCCCGGTGATCATGAGTACGAGGAGCAAGGCCAGGGCGATGATGCCGGCCTTGCCGATCGCGCTGCGGTTTTCTCTGCTGAGCGGCTTGACCGGCGCTATCACGGTCTGCTCGGCGTCGTTCGTCTGGCTCACTACGGCCGCAGCCGGCACCGACTTGGTTCGCTTCGGTATGCGCTTGACCGCAATAGCTGGTGAAGAGGCGCGGTTAGCGACTGTTCGCTTTGCAGGAGCCTTCTTCGCCGGGGACTTCTTGACTACGGCCTTCTTCGCCGCCGTTTTCGTGGCGACAGCCTTTTTGGCCGGCGTTTTCGTGGCGACAGCTTTCTTTGCCGGAGCTTTCTTCGCCGGAGCTTTCTTGGCGACAGCCTTCCTCGGCGACGCCTTCTTGGCGGGCGACTTTGCGGTGCTGGAGGTTGAATCGCCGTCCTTGCGACCAGGCGCGACAGATCCATTCTTCGCCGCACGCGACTTGATGTTTTTCGCGGGCGCCTTAGCTTTCCGGGCGGTCGCCTTACTCGGGGACACTGATCCTCCAGTGATTCGTGGCCCGAGTTTGCCATACCCCACCCGAAAAACCGTCGCATCAGGGGTTTGGGATCGTGTGCACCACATCCATCCGCACTCGACACCAGGCGACGCGAACGCGGCACTGCCTGCGGCCCTGACGCACCGGGTGCAACAATCACAGCATGCGGTACGTCCAGGCTGGCGTGGCCGCAGCGCTTCTTGCGCTGATCGTCGTCATCTCCGGCGCACTCGGACAGCGTGAGCCGTCATTGAATCTACGCGGGCTGGCGCGCGGTGACGACGTGACCCTAAGCGCCTCCCAATGCGAGGGTTTCGTGCTTCCGGAAGCCAACGGCCAAATCGTCACAACGGCCGATCCCGAGGCCGCCACCGTAAGCGTTCTTCTGCTTGATCATCGGGTTCGCCAAGAGCGGCAGTTCACCGTTCCGTACGGTGCGTCTGCGTGCGCCAACAACCCGACGCTCGCCGATCTCATCGAGTCGAGCCTGCTGGCGGCGTGCGCGCCGCCCCGGCTCGCCCCGGGCGACCTCCCCGTCGCGGCGAACCGCAGGATCGGTAGCCGCCGGACCGTGTTCGGGGGTTCGTGGAGTGACCACTGGCGATTCCGCATCGGCGGCGTGGAGATCGCGGGAGGCGTAAGTCGACGGGCGAGAGCGCAAATCGAATCTCGTTCCACCACCGTCGTGCGCGGCGAAACGGCAACAGTCGGGCGTTTCGGAGACCTACGCGTGGTGACGTGGACCGAGTCGGTCTTGTGTGGCGAGGCCGAGTACCGCGCGGGCTATGCAGTCATTGCGGCTGATCTCACCGACGCACAGACAATCCAAGTTGCGCAGTCTTTGTCGGAGACCGACGAGGGGCGGCTTTAGCTTCTGCGACCATGGATCAAACGCCCAGTTTGGGGTAATTGCGCACGAGTGGGTGACTCAGCGAAAGCCGGGTAAAGTGTCCAGCGAAAGGGCTTGACCACGAGCGGTTATGTGGAGTGCCGAGCATGTGAATAAATCACAGGGCTGGCGTGTTGGGCATCTGCGAGGCAGGAACCCTGTCTCCTGTGACGAATAACTGGGGAGTCACATTCGGTGGCGGTTGGAGAGGACAGCTCGTTGTCGGTAATTCCGTTCCTGGAGGGGCGCACGGCCGTAAAAGCCGTCACGACAGCCCCGGGTCCGCGCATCCGCCGCGGCCGCGACCAGGGTTACCGGTTCCGCGTTGTCACCTTCGACATTGCCGCGCTGGTGGCGTGCGCAGCCATCGCCAACCTCACGGGCGGCGAAGCTCGAATCGCACTCTGGGCCCCGCCGGTCATCCTCGTGCTGCTCCGCGCGCTGGGCACCTACGGGCCGCAGCCGGCGCCCTCGGTCACGGACCAGATCGCGCCGATCGCCACGGCGTCGGCGGGCGGGTCGCTCGTCGCCGGCGGGCTTCTCGAACTTTCAGCTTCTGCGGTTGGGTTTTATGCGATCGCCGCCGCACTCGTGATCACCCTCGCACGCGGCGTCGCCTTCGAGCTGGAGCGTCGGCGTCGCGCGTCGAGAAAGTCACGGGTCATCCTCGTTGGCACGGGTGGGGCGGGGAACCTCCAGCTCGCCGACCGTCTGCTTCGCCACCCCGAGTACGGCATGCACCCCGTCGGGTTCGTCGACTCGGTGCCAATGCCCGTCGACCCCGAGACAGAGATTCCGTTCCT
Organism: Acidimicrobiales bacterium; assembly: GCA_035536375.1. GTDB lineage: Bacteria > Actinomycetota > Acidimicrobiia > Acidimicrobiales > JACCXE01 > DATLOH01. The sequence goes on along the minus strand of DATLOH010000102.1, from coordinate 5,789 downwards.
TGGAGCGCCTGAAGAGCTTCCGCGGCTCGTGCTCGAGTTCGGCGTCGACCGAATCGTCGTCGACAGTCAGGTGATCCACGAGAACGAGATCGCCGGTCTGCTGCACAAGGTCAGCCGTTCCGGCGTCGACGTAGCGGTGCTCCCGTCGCTGGCTCCGCAGCTTTCGGCGGCCGTTCAGGTCGAGAGCGTCGCAGGCCTCACTCTGCTGGCGTACCGCCCCAGCCGGCACGACGGAATGGGCTGGCTCGCCAAGCGGGTCCTAGACGTCGTCGTGTCCTCCGTGCTCCTGGTCGTCATGCTGCCGGTGCTCGTGTTGATCGCTCTGGCCATCAAGATCGACACCCGCGGCCCGGTGCTCTTCCGCCAGACCCGGGTCGGACGCCGCGAAGCCCTCTTCGGCGCCTTCAAGTTCCGCTCGATGGTGCCGAACGCCGAGGATCTTCGTCGCCATCTGCTTCACCACAACCAGGCGCAGGGTCCCTACTTCAAGATCGAGGGCGATCCCCGCGTCACGCGCGTGGGGCGGTTCCTCCGTCGCACCTCGCTCGACGAGTTGCCCCAGCTGCTCAACGTCCTCGCCGGCGACATGAGCCTCGTCGGTCCGCGGCCGCCGCTGCCCGAGGAAGTTGCCGCTTTCCCCGACTGGTTCCGTCACCGTTTCGAGGTTCCGCCCGGCATGACCGGCCTGTGGCAGGTTTCAGGACGGTTCCTTCTGCCCTTTCACGAGGCCACCCGCCTCGACGTGTTCTACGTCGATCACTGGAGCTTTGCTCTCGACCTCAAGATTCTCCTGAGGACGCCCTGGGTCGTGCTCCTCGGCCGCGGCGCCCGCTGACGAACCTGCGCCTGTAGCCCGACCGCCGTCAGGGCGCTAAGACGTCGACCGTGCACCGACCTGCGGGACCGACGTTTGCCGTCATTGGGGCGGCAAAGGCGGCAACGTCGTCGATGTACGAATACCTTCGCGCCCACCCCGAGGTGTTCATGAGCCCCGTGAAGGAGACGAACTTCTTCGCGCTCAACGGCGCTCCACCGAGTTTCCGCGGCCCAGGAGATGACGCCGGGATCAACCGCCATTCCATATGGAGGGCCGAGGACTATGCGGCGCTGTTCTCGGGAGCAGGAATGGCTCCGAGCGTGCGTGCAAGGGGCGAGGCGTCGCCCCTTTATCTCTACGACGAGCACGCGCCCGTTGCGGTAGCTGCCCACGGCGGGATCAAGGCGGTCGCCATCCTGCGGCACCCCGTTGAGCGTGCCTACGCCGCGTGGCTGCACAAACGCCGTGACGGGCTCGAACCGCTTGACGACTTCGCCTCAGCGCTGAACGAGGAACGCGCCCGTCGCGCGGCCGGGTGGGAGTTCGTGTGGCATTACGAGGCGGTAGGCCACTATCCCGAACAGTTGCAGCGGTGGTTCACCGCCGTCGGGCGGGAGAACGTCTACGTCCTGTTACAGGAGGATCTCGAGGGAGCCGGCGCGGACGTGCTGGCCCGGGTGTTCGACTTCATTGGGGTCGACTCATCGTTCGAGGTCGACACGAGTCAGCGATACAACCCGTCGGGGGAGGTGCGCAGCGCAGCGCTGCAGCAAGCGCTCACGCACGGGCGCGGCGTCCGGGCTTTGGCTCGAAGGCTGGTCCCGGCCGGAGCCCGCGAACGCGTGCATCGGCGGTTGTCGGCTGCGAACCTGCGCAAGCCGGAGATGTCGGCGGCGACTCGGGCGGATCTGCTCGCTCGCTACGCGGCCGATGTCGACGTGCTCGAGTCGATGCTCAACCGCGATCTCGGCTCTTGGCGCGTTTGAGTCCGCGCAGGAGTTCCCATAGGGCGGGAGGAACCCATCGTTTGAGGCGCACTTCTATTGCGGTCGTCGGACGCCGCCACTCCTCGCCCGGACGGGGCGCGAAGTTCGTGCCGTGCTCCCGTGCGAGCTCGGCTGCCGGGCGACCGTTGGAGTAGTAGTACAGCGCGATCGACCTTCGTGTGCGGTCGGGGGGGCACCGAAGCGGATCGGGGTGCCCGTGGTTGGCGTCGGACGTCGTCGAAAACACGACGCACCGGTTCGCCACCGGGAGGATCTTCGCGTCGCTGCGGGTCATGGCCCTGTCCCACAACTCGAGATGGCCACCCCAGGACTCGTCCCAGTCACGGTTCAGGTACAGCAGCAGGTTGAGCCGCCTGTCGAGTTTTAAGCGTTCGTGCCAGTTGAAGTCGGCGTGCACCTTGAGAAAACCGCCAGCCTCGATCTGGTGCAACCCGCCGCCGTAAAGGTGCGGGTCGGTGATCAGGCCCTCGATCCCGGTCAGCTTCTCCAGAAAGTCGATGAACGGCGCAGAGTTGAACTCGGCGAATATCGCCCGGGTGATCTCACCCATGCTCGTGGTATCGGTGCCTTCGAGCTTTCGTTCGTACGGGTCGTCGTAGGCCCGCCACGCGGCGCCGCCGGGGCTCGGAAACTCGGCGTTCAAGGCGTCGATGACGTCCTCGGGCAGGAAATTGTCGATTACCGCGTGCGGAAACGGGCGGGCTGACCGGTATGACTCGGCATGCGCGTTCGCCACGGCCGTCAAGCGAGAAGGGTCGAAGTGGAACATGACGCCGGTAGTTTCGCCGATCGACGACACCTCCATGACAGACTCGTCGGATCGTGAGCGGGGAGAGTGCGGCACCGGTCGACAACGCGCCGGCCCGAGCGCCGCGTCGCCTCCGCCGGTCGACCCTCGTCGTCATGGTTGCGACGATCCCGGTGCTCGCCGTGTTTGCGGTCCTCGCTCGGATCGGCGAAGTGTTCCCCTTCACGGTTCTGGTGGTCGTAGTGGGGCTCGTGGCTGCCCTCGCGGGCCCGCGGTTCGGACTCATCGCCTCGATCATCCTCACGCTCGCGTTCCCGCCGCTGTTGGGCGTCAAGATCGGGACTTTCAGTTTCACCATCGGTCGCCTGTTGAGCTTTGCTGTCATCGGCGGATGGATTGCTGCACTTTCGCGGCGCGACGGACCAATGTTGCGACGAACGCCTCTCGACCTTCCGATCCTGTTCTTCTTCGTCGGCGTCGTGCTGTCGACGGTGTTGAACAGTCCGACGTTGGACTCGTCGGAGTTCGGTCTCGTGCTCCAACGGTTCGGTACCTACTCGATCGACTACTTCCTGTGGTTCTTCGCTGCCGTGTCGATCATGGGCGCGCACCCGCGCCACCTCGAGCGGGTGTTGAAGACAACAGTTCTTGCCATGAGCGTTATCGCTGCGCTCGGAATCCTGGAATATGTGACGAAACGCAACATCTTCACCCTCCTGCCGATCTTCCCCCGCAATTTCAACGCCCAGGTCGCCGAGGTGGCGGAGGCGTCGGTCAGGCCGCGCGGCGGCATTTCTCGCGTGACTGCGACCTTCGATGGACCGAATCGATTCGGGACCGCCACCGTCCTCGTGCTACCGGTGCTCGTGCACTTCTGGACTGTGGCCACCGAGCGTCGGTGGATGTACGGAACCGGTGCAGTCCTCTGCACCATTGGCGGGCTACTCACGGTCTCGCGGTCGACGCTCGTCGGTCTGATGATCACAGTTTTCGTCTATGCGGTCGCGTCGGGTCGCACCAAACTCACGAAACGCAACAGCCTCGTCGTCGTTGCGGCCGTTGCCGCGGTGATGGCGTCGAGTTCGGCCTTCCGGACGACGGTGAGCTTCTACGTTGCCGACGTAACGACAGGCGAGAATCGTCAGAACCGCGGCCGCACTCAGGACTACGTGTTCGTTGCGCGTGCCTTTACCGAGAACCCGATCGCAGGTGTCGGTCTCGGGCGCTACGGCGAGTTTGCCGTTTCGCAGCCCGAGGCACAGTCGATTCGTAACAAGCGCGCCGTCACCGTGCTCGACAACGTTTACCTGCAATTTCTCACGCAAACCGGCGCGCCCGGGTTCCTGGGCTTTCTCAGCGTCATGCTCGGGGGAGTGGCTGTCGCGCTAGTCAGCGTTCGGCGGGCGCATACAGCCGCGCAGCGCTCGCTGTCGGCAGCTCTGTTGGCGTCGACGTCATCATTCGCCATTATCTGTGCATTTTTCGACCTGTTCACGTTCGTTCAAGTAACGAAGCTCTATCTTGTACTGCTGGCTGCGACCGTCATCGGGTCGGGCCTTACTCGACCGAGAGGCCGACCTTTGTACCGCCGCCGCGCACACGCCTGATGCCGACTTCCCCACAGCCCGAGTCAACGGTCCCGGCGGGCGCGTTCGGCGCGACCGTCGAACGCATAGACGTCGACCACATCCTGCACGTTGTCCGCAAATGGAGCTTGCTGATCATCGGCGGGGTACTCGCTGCGGTGCTGCTGGCTCTGGTGATCTCGCGAGCGAATCTCCCGCCCTACGAGGCCAAGAGCACGTTGTTCCTCGACCAGCCCATTCCCGCATCCGGTGGCAGTGAGGGCCGCGCCGTCACCGTGAAAATCTTTTCCTTGGGCCGCACTTACGCCGAACTCGCCAAGAGCGATCAGGTGATGGTCGAGGTGCAACGCCGGCTGCGGACGAACGTGGGTCTCAACACCCTCCGGTCGCGCATCCGGGTCGAACCAGTGGCCGACACGCAGCTTCTCAACGTCGTTGGCATCGACCGGTCGCGGACGGTCGCCGAGCGTCTTGCGACGTCAGTGAACGAGGCATTCAGGCAGGAAGTCGAGCGCTATCAGCTTGCGGCTGACGTACCGCCCGTGCAGCGGTTGCTGATCACCACCATTCGATCGCCCGACGCCGTGCGTCCGCCCACCAACGAGGGTCGGACGATTGCGCTCACCGCCGTGCTCGCGCTGATCATCATGATCGGTGTTGCGTTCCTGCTCGAGTACATCCAGACCGATCCGGAAGCGACCGCTGAACCCCAGACCGGGTAGTGGCCGAGTGGAGGTGTAGTGCGGATCGCGCTACTCGGTACCCGCGGGCCGGGCTTCTATGGAGGGTTCGAGACGTGCGTCGCCGAACTTGCACCTCGCCTGGCCGCTCGGGGGCACGAGGTCACCGTCTACGCGCGCTCCTGGTCTGAGTCGCGGCACTGGCGGCACGAGGGTGTGCGTGTCGTTTCGATCCCATCGGTTCGCACGAAGAACCTCGACACGATCACCCACTCCGCCCTTTGCGCCGTCCATGCCATGACTGCGAACCGTCCAGACGTCGCAGCCGTCTTCGGCGTCGGGAACGCAATGTTCGCGCGTTCACTCCGCGCCGCCCGTGTGCCGACAGTGCTTAACGTCGACGGTCTCGACCGGCAGCGGGCGAAATGGGGGCGGTTCGCCCGCTGGTGGTTGTCGAGGTCCGAGCGGTGGGCCATCCCGGCAGCGACGGTTTTGGTTACCGACGCACACAGCATCAAGAAGTACTACTCCGATTGCTACGGAGCCGACAGCACGTTCATACCGTACGGCGCACCCGACGGCCCGGTAACGGGAACCGATGAGATCACAGGCCGCGGCCTCGTCCCCGGCGGGTATGTGCTCTACGTCAGTCGCCTAGAGCCCGAGAACAACGCTCACATAGCGCTCGAGGCGTATGCGTCGAGCGGGATCACGCTCCCATTCGTCGTTGTCGGTGGTGCCGCATATGGAAGCAACTACGAGTCGTCGCTTCACGAGCTGGCGACGGACGGCGTCGTCTTCTGCGGGTTCGTCTTCGGGGAGGGGTACCGCCAGCTGCAGTCACACGCCTGCGTCTACCTCCAGTGCACAGAGGTCGGTGGCACCCACCCGGCGCTCATCGAGGCCATGGCGTACGGAAACGCCGTCGTGGCTCTCGACACACGAGAGCAT
>DATLOH010000101.1:0-25526 GCA_035536375.1 Acidimicrobiales bacterium | reverse complement strand
TGTGCTGTCTCTAAAACCACACCCGACCGCCGCAGAGCCGGATTAGATCGGCTAGCTCTCCTCGGGCTTGTCCTTCAGCGACTCAGCGAACGCGCGGGCGCCCTTGACTGCGGCCACGCTGAGCCGCTTGCCTGCCTCGCTGCCGAGCACTGCGCCCGCGACCGCTCCGGCGAAGGGGCCGACCAACGGCAGCGGCAGAGCCCGACCAATCCTGGCTCCCGCCATCATCCCGGCGAACATCCCGGCGGTCTTGCCGACCTCTTCGTGCTCCTGCTGCTCGTTCTGCGCCATGACGCCTCCCCTGCCGCCACACGGACGTGCAGCCCTGGAAATCTAGCGCTCGCTCCTGCCGGGCAGGCCGAGCGCGGAGTGTTCTCGTCTGCTCCCGGAACGCGATCGAGGGGACGGAGCGAACTCCGTCCCCTCGATGCAGTTTCTAGAAGCCCGTCCTACTGATGGACGGTGATGCTTGTCCTACTTATGGACCGTGATGTTGCCGCCCTTGAGCGCAGCGGCCGCAGCCGAGTCGTACACCGGATTGCCCGGTGAACCGGTCGGATAGATCTTCAGGCGGATGGTGTCGCCCTTCTTGGAACCCGACGAGCCGTTGTCGACCACCGTCACCTCGTAGGTGTAACCGGTCTCGCCGTTCCATCTACCGGTGCCGGTCCAACGCCACGAGTTGTCGGCCAGCTTGGTCGCTGAAGTCACGGTGTTGCCATGGAAGCGCGACTTGCTGTTGGTGACGCGGACCTGGATCTGACCCTTCCACAGCCCACCTGCCTCCGGGATCAGGTTGAACCCGAAGTTGGTGCGATGCGGGCTGGAGAACCAGCCACCGCCTGTCACCTTCTGCCCGGCCGCTTGGACGACCAGCAGGGTGTCGGGCGCTCGCGGTGATTCGCAAGCGTGGTAGTAGTCGTCACCGGCGAAGGAAGCGACCACTCCGTACACACCACTCGGGATGGCGACGTTCGTCTCTGCCAGGCCATCGCCGTTGGTGAGTGCGTTGTAGGTCGTGCTGACCGATGCGCCGTCCGTGAGCGTGAACACGACCGGCTTGGCGCTCCAGTCACCGGGGGACGAGTCGGGTTCGCCGAGCTGAGCCCGCAGGTTGGTGTTCGTGGCCGGGAGGACGTCCACGTCGCCCGTGTAGCTCATCGTGCAGTCTTCCTTGGCGAGCGCGAAGGCATCGGAGTCGGAGCTGGGCCCATACTCGACGCCGGCGATTGTCGCTCCTGCGAAGGACGTGTCCACTGTGCTGATCGAGCCCGGCAGAGCCATGATCGGACCAGTGCTCGTCGACACCCAGCCCGCGGCATCGGTGGGACCGGCGGACGGGGTCAGTGCGCCCAAGGTGAAGCCAAGCGTGGCGCCCTGGATCGGCAGCGAGTCCGTGGTGTCGGTGAGCGTGGCCGCAAGGTTGGCCGCGTCGGAATATTGCGCCGAGAGCGCGCCGGAGTAGACGACGCCAGTGGTGTGCGCGGTCGGCGGCGTCGTCGAGAAGCTGCCCGCCTTCAGGAACACGTTCGAGTCGTAGATCGAGTCGCCCGCATCGGCAATGGCAAGCTTGATGTGGTTGACATCGTTCGGGATGACGGTCGCGGCGCAAGTCAGTGTGACCGTGAGCCCGTCCATCTGCGTGTTCAGATGAGGGGTGCCGTCGCCGTTGTCGATGTACGAGGCAGAGTTCGTAGCGTTGTTCACGGTGTTGATCGACACTGGCTGGGCGGGGTCGCCGATGGTCGCACAGTTCGTGCCGTTGACGAAGAAGGCGAACGTGTCGTTGAACTGACCGACGAATTCGTTGTACTCCTCCGACGAGAACACGTACTCGAAGAACACCTGGTCGCCGTTGGGAACGAAGTCGAACTCCAGCACCGCGGCATCGTGTGTGGTTTGGCCCGAGAATGCGGAGAGCGTGGCGTCGCCCGGGGTCGCGTTACTCGTCGATTTGTTGCTCTGGTTGTTCGGCCCGACGACGCCACTGACGTCCCCAGAGCTCAGAAGAACGCCGGAATCGAAGTCGATGATGCCGCTGCCCCCCGCAAAGCGTCCGGCGGCAACGTTGGCACCGGTGTAAGAGACGTTGTCGACGGTGACGCCGGCACCGACAAGGTCGAGGGCGATGTCGTTGGCGCTGAGCGTTCCCGACAACGAGGTGGTGACGAACGGGTCTGCGTGCGCAGCCTGGGGTGTGATCGCAAGCGCGCTCACACCCAGCAGCGTCGCCGCACCCGCGGCCACGGTGAGGCGCCGCAAACGCGGCGCGCGTGAAGTTCCAATCAATTGAATTGCTCCTATTCGGTAGGTCACGCGCGATGCGTGACATGCGTTAGCCAATTGACCGAACGGAAAAGCCCTGGCCCCCCTCTGTCGCCCGTCCGCCTCTCCGACTGCGGCGCCGAGGAAGGTAACAAGAGTTTGAATTTTCCGATACGTGACATTCGTGAATTTCAAGGTGTCTTCAGGTCGGTGGTGGTCTTTCTTTGACCGTGCGGGCAGGAAGCGAGTAGCACCTGGCGATGGATTGGCCCCTGAAGTTCGGCATTTTCCTCGCACCGTTTCACGCCGTCGGGCAGAACCCGACCTTGGCGCTCGAGCGCGACCTGGAACTGGTCGAGCGCCTTGACGAGCTCGGCTACGACGAGGCCTGGTTTGGTGAGCACCATTCGGGCGGTTTCGAGATCATCGCCAGCCCCGAGGTATTCATCGCCGCGGCCGCGCAGCGAACGAAGCGCATCAAGCTCGGCACGGGGGTCAGCTCGCTGCCGTACCACCACCCACTGATCCTCGCCGACCGCATGGTGCAACTCGACCACCTGACGCGCGGCCGGGTGATGTTCGGGGTCGGCCCGGGCGCGCTGCCGTCGGACGCATTCATGATGGGCATCGATCCAGGCGAGCAGCGTCGGATGATGGAAGAGGCACTCGAGGCGATCCTGGCGTTGCTGACAACTGACGAGCCGGTTTCGCGCGAGACCGACTGGTTCACGTTGAAGGAGGCGCGCCTACAGCTGCGCCCCTATTCGTTCCCGTGCTTCGAGGTCGCGGTGGCAGCGCAGGTCTCACCGTCGGGCCCGCGCGCCGCGGGCCGGTTCGGGTTGAGCCTGCTCTCCCTCGGAGCGACGACCACCGGGGGCTTCGATGTCCTGGGCAGCCATTGGAAGGTCATGGAGGAACGCTCCGAGGAGTTCGCGACGCAAGTCGATCGCCGCAAGTGGCGCCTCGTCGGGCCGATGCACATCGCCGAGACGGAAGAGCAAGCGCGTGAGGAGGTCAAGCACGGGCTCGCCGAGTGGATGGATTACTTCCGCCGCGTCGCCGCCCTACCGCTCGCCCCGGACGCCGAGTCAGAAGACGACATGATCGACGCGCTGAATCGGTCTGGGCTCTCGATCATCGGCACGCCCGACCAGGCCGCCGCGCAGATCGAGCGTCTCGTCGAACAGTCCGGCGGCTTCGGCACGTTTCTGTTCATGGCCCACGAGTGGGCTGACCGCCGAGCGACGCTGCGCAACTACGAGTTGTTCATGCGCGAGGTCGCACCTCGGTTCCAGGGGTCGATGGAACGCGCGGTCGGCTCGCGGGACTGGGCAGCCGAAAACCGCCCGACCTTCATCGGGGCCGCCACCAATGCGGTCATGCAGGCGATCCAAGATCACCACGCCGAGCGCGCAGAGAAGAAGCAAGCCGCGGACGAGCAATCCCCCGGTTCCTAGTCCTCGACGCGTAGCGTCTTTGCGTGTCTGAGGAGGCGCCGTGACCTATAACCCGACGGGATCTCCCGAGCACTTCAACACGTCTGGTCCAGAGCCTGTCGTCGGCGAAGCGTTTAGCTACGGGTGGAACAAGTTCAAGTCGAACTTCGGCGCCATCGTGCTGTGTGCACTGGTGTTCTTCGTGATCCAGGCCGTCGGGTTCGCACTCCAAGCCGCTCTACAGGCGACGCGTGAATCCACGACAGATGCGGGCACCGCGGCTGCGCTCGACGGAACAGCCATCATCTCGTCACTCGTGTTCAACATCGTGAGCATGCTCGCCCAGCTCGGCGTGATCCGAGCAGCGCTGGCCATTGTCGACGGGCGCCGCCCGGAACCCGCCGACCTGTTCTCGGTCGACCGGTTCGGCAACTATCTGCTGGCGATCATCCTCATCGGCATCGGCACGACCATCGGCACGCTCTTGTTCGTGTTGCCCGGCATCATCTTCTACTTCGTCACCTACTTCACGCCGTATTTCGTGCTCGACAAGCGCATGACCGCAATCGGTGCCATGGGCGCGAGCATCTCGCTGGTGCGATCGCACTTCGGAGCCTTCTTCGTGTTCGCTCTCGCTTGCATCGGAGCGTTCATCCTCGGCGCGATCGCACTTCTGGTCGGCCTCCTGATCGCCATGCCGGTCGTGCAGATCGCGACCGCGTACAACTTCCGCAAGACCACCGACGGCGCTATCGCTCCTTAGCGCGGAGAGCGAAGCTGTCCCCAAGAAGGCTCCAAAGCAGCGAGGTGTTACCCGCCCGGCTGCAGCACCGCTACGCCCGACGTGGGACCGAACCAGAACGCGCTGCAATTGTCGCGATACGACTCGACCCTTGCTCCGTCGATAGTCGCCGACACGTTGGCGACGTAGATCACGGCGTCGCGGGAACTTAGGAGGCGTTGACCGGGCGGAACCCCCGGCGTTTGGAAGTCGCCACTGCAAACGATGTTCGAATCGCTGCTCGACGGGTCCTCGTCGCCATAGAAGGGCGCGACGTCGACCACGATCGGTCCAAGTCCGGGGATGGTCGACTCCCAATGGAGCACCTTGACGAATCCGGCGTCGGTCACAGAGGGCAGGTTGGCGACGACCGCCCGGCCGTCCACACGTCCGGTCAATGAGGCCGGAGGGACCTCGGTCGTGACGTATGACCAGTCGAGGACGAAGTCCCCGGCGGCGTTCTGCTGGCCGAGCAGGCAGAACCTTGCGTCGTCCGTTTCCCGGCGGAGGTCGCACGTCGCGAAACCGACTGGCGACTCGTCGACGGTGACGATCGGCGGCGCTGCGACCGGCAACACGGCCGCCGCTGGAATCGGTGTCATCGTCCACAAGCCGGTGAATGTCGTGGCCAGCGCGACAACAGCTGCGGTCCCAAGAATTCCGCGCATTCCGTCCCCACCCCCAAATCGCTGACCGGATCGTTTGCCGGTCCCCAAGGCGACTTCGGAGACCGTAACAGTCGCTACCCCGGCGGGCGCATGTCGTAGGTCGCAATCAGCTGCCGCGCGGCACGGGCTTCGTCGACGCGGCCGACCGGGGTGTTCTGCGGCGCAGTCGCCAGCTCGTCATCGCCTACCGCCGCGATCTCGGCGACGCGTTCAAACGCCTGCGCAAGCGCCTCGAGGGTCTGGAGGCTCTCGGTCTCGGTCGGCTCGATCATCAGCGCCTCGGCGACGATCAACGGGAAGTACATGGTCGGCGCGTGGAACCCCTCGTCCAAGAGACCCTTGGCGATGTCGAAGGCCTTCACGCCGTGGGCCTTCTTGATGTTCGTGGCCGAGGCCACGAACTCGTGCATGTTCGGGCGGTCGTAGGGAATGTCGAACGTTCCGCGCAGCCGGTGCCGCAGCCAGTTGGCGTTGAGCACCGCTCCTTCGGCGACGCGACGGAGGCCGTCGCCGCCGTTCACCAGGATGTAGCTGTACGCGCGTGCGAGGGCCAGAGCATTGCCGTACCAGCCGTGGACGCGGCCGATCGATCGCGCCGGAGTACGCCAGGCCCACTGACCATCGGCACCCTGCACCGGTAAGGGGCCCGGCAGGAACTCGGCGAGGCGCTCGCTGACCGCGACGGGCCCCGCGCCCGGGCCACCGCCACCGTGTGGCACCGCGAACGTCTTGTGCAGGTTCATGTGCACGATGTCGAAGCCCATGTCGCCCGGTCGTGTGACGCCGAGAATGGCGTTGAGGTTCGCACCGTCGTAATAGAGCAGCCCGCCGACCTCGTGCACCGCCGCAGCGATCTCGACGATGTCGGATTCGAACAGCCCGAGCGTGTTCGGGTTCGTGAGCATGATGCCGGCGACGTCCTCGTCGAGCCGGTCGCGGAGCGCCTTCACGTCGACGAGCCCGCGCTCGTCTGACGGCACCGTCACCGTCTCGTAACCGCCGAGCGTCACCGAGGCGGGGTTGGTGCCGTGAGCGGAGTCGGGGATCACGACCTTGGTGCGCTGACGACCCTGTGCCTCGTCCCACGCCCGCATGAGCAACAGCCCGGTGAGCTCTCCCGAGGCACCAGCGGGCGGCGCGAGTGTCACGTCGTGCATGCCCGTGATCTCGCACAGGACGCTCCCGAGCGCTCCAAGCATCTCGAGCCAGCCCTGGGTGAACGCCGGCGGAGTCGCAGGGTGAACCGCTGCGAATCCTGGCAGGCCGGCGGCCTCGTCGCACAGCTTGGGGTTGTACTTCATGGTGCAGGATCCGAGTGGGTACGCGCCGAGGTCGACCGAGTACTGCCGGTGCGTGAGGCGGGTGCCGTGGGCGACGAGATCGCGCTCGCCGATCTCGGGCAACTCGGCTGGCTCGGCGCGAAGGTGCTCAGCGGGGATGAGGTCGGAGTCGGCGAGCGCGGGCACGTCGGTGGTGCGGAACTGCGCGGCCACGCGACCCGGCACCGACAGCTCGAAGACGGTGGGCTCCTCGTCGCGACCCATCATCGGGATCGACGTGGCCTGCCCGCCGCTGATGGTGCTCGTCATCGGATCGCCTTTTCCATCGTCGCCACAAAGGCGTCGATCTCAGTCCGCGTGCGCCGCTCCGTTACCGATATCAAGAGACCATCGGTCCCGGCGCCGTCGTCGGTGACAACACCCGCCAGGAACCCCTCGTCGGCCAGTCGGTCGATCACGAGTTCGGGCGCGACGGGCAACTTCACCGCGAACTCGCGCAGCACGGGCGCGCCGACCAGGGGCTCGATCCCGTCAATCGAAAGCAGCGCGTCGCGCGTGTACCGCGTGCCCTGCGCACACCTGCGGCCGAGCTCGCGGAGGCCCGACTTGCCCAGCCACGACATCTGCAACGCGCAGTGCACTGCGATGAGCGTCTGGTTCGTGCAGACGTTGGAACTCGCCTTCTCGCGGCGGATGTCCTGCTCGCGCGTACGCAGCGTGGTCACGTAGGCGCGGCGGCCTTCGAGGTCGACGGTTTCGCCAACGATGCGGCCGGGCACGCGCCGCACGTGCTCGAGACGCGCGGCGAACAGGCCGAGGTAGGGGCCGCCGAAGCTCATTGGCGTCCCGAAAGGCTGGCCCTCGCCGACCGCCACATCCGCACCCCACTCCCCCGGGCTCTTCAACACGCCGGCAGCGACCGGGTCGAACGCGACCACGAGCAACGCTCCCGTGGCGCGCGCAACCTTGGCGGCCGCGGTCATGTCGTCGAGACAGCCGAGCCGGTTCGGGTACTGGACGACCACCGCTCCTGGTGGCTCGGCGCCGGGCTCCGGCCAAGCGGTGAGGCCGTCGGACAGCGGGACGGTCTCGATGCGGTGACCCGTACCGGCGGCGAAGGTGCACACGACCTCAGCCCAGCGACGGTGGAGGCCGTCGCTCAGCCAGACGGTGGATCGACCGGTAGCGGCGACCGCAAGGTTGACGCCCTCCACCGTGGCGGTGGCCCCGTCGTACAGAGACGCGTTGGCGATCTCGAGGCCGGTAAGCCGGGCGACCATCGTCTGGTACTCGAAGAGCGCTTGCAGCACGCCCTGGGCCACCTCGGGCTGATACGGCGTGTACGCGGTTACGAACTCGGTGCGCATGCCGATACGGCGAACCATCGACGAGATGTCGTGGTCGTAAGCACCGGCCCCCGCGAAGCAGATCAGCTCCGAACCGCGGTTGGCCCGCGCAAGGCGTTCCATCTCCGCAGCGGTGTCGAACTCCGAAAGGCCGGGCGCAACTGCGAAGTCAGCCTGTGCGAGGCGCAGGGCTTCGGGCACGCACTCGAAGAGTTGATCCAGCGAGTCAAGCCCGATGAACTCGAGCATCGAAACGAGCTCTTCGTCGGTGTGAGGGACGTAGTGACCCACGCTCAGGAGCCTCTTGAAGAATGGTTCGCCGCGAAGCGGCCTCGGGTGAATGCGCTGCCTACAGGACCACGATTCTCGTGGCGCTGCGTGTGCGGGTAGTTCTTCAACAGTCTCCTACCCCTTCTTCTCGACGAACGGCGTCGGGACGACGTGGCCGGCGAGCAGGCGACCCCGGACGTCGAGCTCCACGGGCGTGCCCGGATCGACAGTTGGTGGCAGGAACCCGAGAGCGATTGCGTGGCCGAGTGCCGGCGAGAAGTTCCCGCTCGTGACGACCCCCGCGGGCATGCCGTCGATGAGCACCGTCGCACCGTCACGCGCCGGCTGGCGGCCGTCGACGTGGATGCCGCGCAACGTGCGCGCGGGGCCAGACGCACGCTCGGCTTCGAGTGCGGTGCGGCCGCGGAAGTCGCCCTTGTCCCACCCGATCACCCATCCGAGGTTGGCCTGGAGCGGCGTGATGCCCGGGCCCAGCTCGTGGCCGTGGAGGGGCAGTGCCGCCTCGAGCCGCAGCGTGTCGCGGGCGCCCAGCCCGGCGGGTTCGACACCGGCGTTGATGACCGCGTCCCAGACTGTCTGTGCATGGGCGGCGGGCACTGCGAGCTCGATGCCGTCCTCGCCCGTGTATCCGGTGCCGGCGACGACGCATGTAACACCCTCGATGTCCACCGGCGAGACGCGGAAGCGCTTGATCTCCGCCGCCTCAGCGCTGAACTTGCTGACGCGCTGGCGTGCTTCGGGGCCTTGTACGGCGAGGATCGCACGGCTCGAGGTCGTGTCCTCTCCCCCGATGGCGGCCACGACACCGGAGGTGTTCGACGCATTGGGCATCACATCGAACGTCTCGTCGTCGAGCCACCACACGATGATGTCGTCGACCACCGACGCGTCGTCGGGGTCGAGCAGGTGCGTGTACTGCGCTCGTCCCGGGCCGACCTTGCGCAGATCGTTGGTGAGGCTCGCTTGAAGTCGATCGAAGGCGTCGGGGCCCCCGACGCGGACCGTGCCAAGGTGGCTCACGTCGAAAACCACCGCCCCGTTACGGCACGCCGTGTGCTCGGCAATCGTGCCTGCCGGGTAGGCGACCGGCATCTCCCAGCCGCCGAATGGCACCATCTTCGCCCCGAGGGCGCGGTGCACTGCGTCGAGCGGTGAGTGACGGAGCGCGTCGGCCATCAGGCGGCCGAGATTAGAGGGGTTCTAGAAGGGGCTGCGCGAGCAGCCTCTCAGCCGGTTGCGCGTCCGGAAGCGGCGGCGGCCGGTTCTGCGGACCGCAGCTCGATGATCGCCGCATCGAGCTCGTCGACCACACCGGCGAGCGGGAAGATGTTGAGCACGCCTTGGCCGCCGTTTACCAGGTCGATCAGCTCCTCGCCGGTGCGAGCGAGCACCGACGACGCATCGGTGAGCACGATGTTGGCCGAGGCAAGGTCGTCCCCGCCGGCGCGAAGGCACTCGACGGCACGCCGAGCGGCCTGCAGCGACAGGCCGGAGTCGAGGAATTTCTTGATGACCTTGAGCTCGAGCACGTCGCCGTACGCGTAGAGGCGCTGCGTGCCGCTCCCCTTGGCCTCAGCCAACGATGGGCGCAGCAGGTTTGTACGGGCCCAGTAGTCGAGCTGGCGGTAGGTGATGCCGACGAGCGTGCAGACCTGTGGGCCTCTGAAGCCCTCAACCTGCTCCGGTGCGGGGGAAGTCGGCATTGCTCGGGTGCTCCTTCGGCTCCACGGACGTAGTTACGCCGCTGTGGTTCGGATCGTACGACCCCTCCCCCAACCCGTCAACGATTCACCCGGCCGGGAAGACCCCGCAAGGCTTCTTGGACGGAAACCGGCGCGCAGCGCCGGTTTCCGTCCAAGGTCGCGCTCGGGCTGACGCCTACCCGCTCGCCTCGCCCGCTGCGCAGGAGTCAGCGTTTGCGTTGCGGGAGGTCGCTGCGCCAGATGTTGACGAGGATCCACACACCCGCGGTGGCGGCCATGAGGAACAGCACGATCGCAAGCGCGGGGTAGCCGAACAGCGTTGCGTCGGTCTCGATGCGCATGATGAGCGCGGCGCCGATCACCATGGCGGCGACGATGATTCCGGCCGTCACCCGGTTGGCCAGCTTCTGCACGCCGCGCATGATGTTCTCTTCGTCGATGCCCTGGATGTTGAGGGTGAACGAGCCCTCGGACAGCGAGTCGAGCACCTTGTTGATCCGGCCAGGAAAGCGCTCGGCGAACTCTTTCGCCTCCATGGCGACGTGCATGACGTTGGACGGCGATGCCGCCCGCAGGAACTGACCGCGCATCAGATTCGCGCTCTGGCGCTCGATGGCCGCGTTCGGATCGAAGTCTGAGTCGAGGATGCGCGCCACCTCGTCGAGGTTGAGCAGCGCCTTGCCCAGCATGGTCAGCTCGGGCGGGAGCCGCAGTCCACACTCCCCTGCCACCCTCGTCAGCTCGCCGATTACCGCTCCCGCCTGGAGGTCACCAAGGGTCGAGCCCTGGTTGCGGAGCACGAGTTCGGCGGCGCGGCGTTCGAAGGACTCGCGGTCGAAGTCGTCGAGCTTGCGACCCAGTTCCACGGTGATCTGCGCGACGCCGCGGCCGTCGCCTTCACTGACTGCGAGGAGGAGTTTGAGGAGGTGGTCCTGCACGTCAGGCGCGATGCGGGCGACCATCCCGAGATCGAGCAGTGCGAGCCGTCCATCGTCGGTAGCGAGCACGTTGCCCGGGTGCGGGTCGGCGTGGAAGAACCCGTGCACGAGGATCTGCTCGAGGTAGGCGGCGAACAACGCCTCCGCGAGCGGAGCGCCGTCGAGATCCATAAGGCCCAGCGGCCCGAGCTTGGCGAGGTTCTTGCCGCCGACAAAGTCCATTGTCAGCACTACCGCCGTGGAGAAGTCGGTCACCGGCTGCGGGACGACGATCCGCGGGTGATCGGCGAGGTTGGCTCCCAGCGTCCGGAGGTTGTCGGCCTCCAAGCGGTAGTCGAGCTCGTTCATCAGCGAGCGCCGGAACTCGACGACCATGTCTGCGAACCCGTATCGACGACCGATGTCGGTGTGCTTGTCGGCGAAATCAGCCATCGCCTCGATCGCGTCCATGTCGTCGATGATCTGCTCGCGGATGTGCGGTCGCTGCACCTTCACGACAACCTGACGACCGTCCCGCAATTCGGCCCGGTGCACCTGCCCGAGCGAGGCGGCCGCGAGCGGGTCGGACTCGAAGACCCGGAACGCGTTGCTGATCCGCACCCCGAGCTCCTCGGTCACGGTGCTCTCGATCTCGGCGAAGCTGATCGGAGCGACGTCGTCCTGGAGACGCCCGAGCGCAGTCAGATACTCGGGCGGCAGCAGATCGGCCCGCGTTGAGAGCAGCTGGCCGAGCTTCACGAACGTCGGCCCCATCTCTTCGAGTTGCGTGGCGAGTCGTTCGGCGTCGGCCTGGAGTTCGTCGGGACGGGTGACCGACGCGGGAACGTCATTGCGGTGATCTGCGCTCGCCCGCGCATGCTTCACGAGCAACAGCCCGATGTCCTTGTACTTGACGAGATGCCTTGCTTTGATCGCCATTTCGGGTGACCACTACCTTGTTCGAGGAGCCTCGAGCAAGGCTAAACGCCCTACAGTTGTCTCGTTGAGGCGCGTGTCCTCACTCCGGGGAGGAATCCGTGCTGCACCGCCGTTTCGTGCCGATCGCTGCCGCTGCGCTGCTTGTGGCGTTGCCAGCGACTCCACCCGCCGAAGCGACTAACGGCGTGCACTCGGCGAACATGACCCACGTCGCCAATGTCCCTTACCGGTTCGGGTCGGACCTCGAGCTGACGACGCTGACCGCCGACGTCGGCAACGGGCCAGAGGCGCGGGACTTCGTGGTCGCGGGCAGCGAAGGCGGCGGCATGCGCCTCATCGACGTGACCGACCCCACGCAGCCGGTGGTAGCCCAAACCTTCACCTGCGCCGCGGTCCAGGGCGACATTCAGATCTTCACCCGGGACGGGCGGACCTACGCCGGCTACGGGATCGACAACTCCGGAGCGAACCTGGGCACGAAATGCTTCCAGGACGGGCTCGCCCTTCCCGCCCAGGCGTCACGCGCCGGCGAGGCGCCGTACGGCACGTTCATCATCGACATCACCAACCCGTACGTAACAAGCGGACCCGACCGCGTGCGCGTCGTGGGCTGGGCACGCTTGGCCTCGGGGTCGCACAACACCACCGTCGATCCATCGGGGCGGTGGATCTACAGCTCGAATCAGGACCTCTTCCCGCGCCTCGGCGTCAGCTCACCGCGCTTCCAGATGGAGATCTTCGACCTGGCCGACCTCACGAACCCGACGATTGCGACGATCGTCCCGCTGGACACCGGCGTCGGCACGCATGACGTCACCTTCAGCGCCGACGGCAATCGGGCGTATGTCGCAGCCATCACCCACACCGTCATTTTCGACACGACCAACAAGGCGAACCCGACACAGCTCGGCGTCATTCTGGATCCCTCCGTCTCGATCCACCACCAGGCCGATCCGGTCGACCTCGGAGGACGGCGATTCGTGGTCGTGAGCGACGAGCTCGCCGGCGTTTTGGTCGGGTCGCGCGTGTGCGGTGGAGGCGGATTGCACGTCTACGACGTGACTGGCCCGCTCGAGCTCGCGCCCGTGAAGGTCGGGTATTACGGGATTCCGCGGGTCGAGCCCGGCGGCGACACCCGCTGCTCGTCGCACGTGTTCCGCGTCTACCCGGAGCAGAACCTGATGACGATCGGCTGGTACGGCGCGGGCACACGCGTGCTCGACGTGAGCGGGCTCGTGGGCGTCTCCGCCGGCGTCTCGCCCGCGGTCGGCAGTGTCGGCGCCGGCATCCGCGAGGTCGGCTCCTTCTTCTTCCCGTCCGGATCCACGCAGTCCGAGACATGGGCGGCGAAGGTGCATCACTTCGACGCCGACGGCTCGGCCTACATCTTCGCCAACGACTACGACCGCGGCCTCGACGTGTTCCGCTTCGACGCCTCGGCCCCGCCGGCGCCCGCCGTGGGCACGTGGCTCACGGGCTCCACCGCTCGCGCGGCGAAAGCACAGCCGCTTGTCGGCACCACGGCCTATCGGCCCAGCTGCGCAGTCCCGCGGTCAGCTCGGGTCTGAAAAGTCCTCGGGATTCAGGTCCTCGAGGAACTGCCTGAACTCGTCGACGAGCTCCTCCGGCTCCTCGGCCTCGTCGTCCTCGTCTAGGTCGTCGGCCCAGACAACCAGCGTGCCCTCCTCCTCTAGTTGGTCGAGCAGCGCACCGTCGATCTCGATCTCAGCGCCAGTGCGCACGGCGAGCGCGACGCTGTCAGAGGGCCGGGCCGACACAAGAATCGTGCGACCTCCGAGCGTCAGATGTAGCTCGGCGAAGTACGTCTGCTCGCGTAGAGCGACAATCACGATCTTGTCGAGGATCGCGCCGAGCGCCACGATCGTGTCGACCAGGAGATCGTGGGTCAACGGACGTTCCGGGATTCGCCCTTCGAGCGCGTCGACGATCGCCTTCGCCTCGACGTTGCCGATGTAGACGGGCAGCGTGCGGCCTTCGCCTTCAGTCTCGGTGAGGAACATCACCGGCACGTTGCCCGGCATCTCGACCCGCACTCCCGCCAAGCGGACCTTCGCCACGTTGCGAGGCTACCCCGAGCGACTAACCGGTGATGTCGCGTACGGCTTGGCGGAGCAGTGCACCGCGGAGGCTCTGTCCGAGCTCGGCGAGCTCGTTGAGCGTGTCCGTGGCCTGACGCCGCGCTGCGGGATTCCGCTGCTTGAGCATCGGCATCACGATTTGCTCGAACAACCCCGCTTCACGCTCGGCTGCGCTGCGGAAAGGCCGGAGGTGGCGCGCCTCGACGCCGAATCGGAGAAAGCCCGCGGCTGCTCCGGCGATCTGCAGTGCCTCCGCATCGAAGTACTCCGTGCCGCCGACGCTGCGCGCGGCGATCAAGCCGTAGCGCTGAAGCTCGGCGACTCGGGCCTCGGTGAGCCCGGTTGCGGCGACTAGCTCTTCAACCGTTAGAGCCACCTCATCCGCCCCGGACGCAAACGTTCGCTCCGGCGCGTCCTCGGTCACTGCCGGCACAGACGCGGGGGGGGAGCCCGCGGGAGCCACGGGAGAACGCCTCGTCTTGGGCGACGACGTTGGTTGGATGGGCGTCGGCACCGGCTCGGGGTCGGCTGCGTGCAGAAGTGCACCCTGCGCCGGCGGTGCCGGCTCACGAGTGGCGGCCGTCTCAGACGCTGGCGCTTCATCGCCCGCCTCCTCAGTGTCACCGTTCCCAAGGCGGCCGCGAATGACCTTCAGCGGGAGAAAGTTTTCGCGCTGCTGGCGGAGAATCCAACGCAAACGCTCGACGTCGCCTTCGTAGAACTTCCGGTACCCGGACGGGGTGCGCTCCGGATCGATCAGGCCTTGGCTCTCGAGGAAGCGGATCTTCGAGATCGTGACGTCCGGGAACTCGGCGGTCAGGAGCGAGAGGACTTCGCCGATCGACAGGTAAGCGCGGTCGACCACAACTACAGATCGCCGCCCGAGGCGACGAACACGAGGCGGTACTTGCCGATCTGCACTTCGTCACCGGCGGTGAGCTCAGCGTCGTCGATGCGCACCCGGTTGAGGTACGTGCCGTTGAGCGACCCGGTGTCACGGACCCGGTAGCTGGAGTCCGAGCGGACGAACTCTGCGTGGCGCCGCGAAACCGTGATGTCGTCGAGGAAGATGTCGCTTTGCGGGTGACGGCCGGCGAGGACGAGGTCCTTGTCGAGGAGGTAACGGGCGCCGGCGTTGGGTCCCCGTTTGACGACCAGAACGCCAATCCCGTCGCCCTCGAGGTCGACCGTTACGGAGAACTCTTCGTCGGCGGGCTCGCCCGTCGCATCGACGGCTGAGATCGTGACGGTGGACTCTTCGCCGGTGACCTGCTCGAGCGGACCCCCGCATGATGAGCAGAAGTTCGCCGAGCCCGGATTCCGGTGCCCGCAGTTGGTACAAAACACCTCCCCACGTTAGCGAGATGTTCAACCCTCTACTTCAGGTAGAGATGACCCCCCGGTAGGCATCGGCATCAAGGAGCCCGTCGAGCGCCGTTGCGTCGGACGGCTCGATCACGAATAGCCAGCCTTCGCCGTACGGATCCTCGTTCAGGCGCTGGGGACTGTCGGTGAGTTCCGCGTTGACCTCGACGACGGTGCCGGTGATCGGCGCGTAGATGTCCGATACCGACTTGGTCGACTCGACCTCGCCGACGGCCGCGCCGGCGTCGATCACCGCGCCCATCTCCGGCAGCTGCACGAACACGATGTCGCCGAGCGCGTCCTGGGCGTAATCGGTGATGCCGATGCGGACTCGGCTGTCCTCGCGCCGAGCCCATTCGTGGTCGTTCGTGTAGCGGAGATCGTCGGGGGTGTTCATTTGTCCGAAGTTACTGGCCGGCCGACCCGGAACGTGGGGGCACGGCTAAGGGCCGGCACGACGAGGCGGGCGACGCGCTGGAGGCGCGCTTCCACCCCGCGCAACGACGACAGCGTGTCGAGCGCGCCGCCGGGGATTTGCAGCCCACCCTCGAGCGTCGCCGCCGGTCCGATCGCGAGCACGCGGTAGGGCGCCTGCAGCGCGAACCCGTCGAGCACGAGCACCTCGTCACGTTCCGCGAACGCCGACGTCGCGCCGACCCGACGGTCGTTGATCGCGATCGCTTCCGCGCCCGCGTCGCGTAGCTCCTGCACGATGTCGATCAACGTGTCGTAGGTGAGTGCGTCCTCCGGATCCTCGACGACGACGCTCAGTCCGGGGCCGGCAACGGGAACCGTCCCGGCGAGCACCCGCAACGCCCGGAGCTGGGTCTCGGCAGCCTCGGTAGACGCACTGTCGGCGGCCTGGGTGGACTCGAGCTGAAGCAGCTGAAGTTTCAGCGTCGAGATCTCGTCCCTGAGCGCGTCTGCCTCGGTGGTCAGGCCGGCGAGGATGCGGGTCAAATCGCCCTCGTTTTCCGCCTGGAGTCTCTGCCGGAACCGCTCAGAACCGCGCAGCTGCCCCACGAGCAGAAAACCCACCAGCGCGGTCACGGCTACGACGAGCAGCGGTCCGCCGACGATGCGACGCCAGCGCGGTGCGAGCGAGTCGACTCCCGGAACCGTTGTCGAGGTCATCCTCCGAACACCCGTCGGCGGAGCGCGGCCACGTTCTGGAAGATGCGCACGCCGAACACCACGACGACCGCAGTCACCAAGTCGACGCCAAGCTGGTCGCCGACCCACACGAGCAGGATGGCGACCGCTGCGTTAGCGAGGAACGACACAACGAAGATGCGGTCGTTGAACGTGCGCTCGAGGTAGGAGCGGATGCCTCCCAGCGACGAGTCCAGCGCGGCGACGACCGCCATGGCCACGTACCGGCCAAGTTCCTGGCTGATGCTCGGTTGGAACGCGGCTGCCAACAGCGCCCCCAGCAGGAGTCCGAGGAAGGCCAGCATCAGCCGGCGCCTTCGATCGGCGAGCCCACGCTGATCCCGACCCGACCGGCGTAGGAGGGCACGGTCGTCGACTCGACGGCGCGCACCGAGAAACCGAGGCCGAACAGACGCCGCCAGCGCCGCATGCGCTCGGCGATCTCACTGTCCTCGAACGCCTTGCGGTCGGCGCCAATCGCGGCGACGCGGTAAGGCGGAGTGAGCGGCCTGAAGTTGACCACGATGGTGTCGCCGGCGGCGCGCACCGATGTCGTTGCCACCACACGGTTGGCGTTGACCGCGACCCCCTCAGCGCCGGCGGCGAAGAGTGCGTTGATCACGAGCTGAAGGTCGATGTCAGAGATGCGATACGCCCCCGCCTCTTCAGCGTCGACGGGAACGCGGTCTGAGTCGCTGAGCCGGACGTCGAGGCCACGACCCCTAAGAGCGCTCGCTCCGGCTTGCGCGGAGAGAACCGCTTCGCGTTCAGTCGCTGCGCGGGCGGCAGCATCACTGGTGTTGCGACGCCGGCTCGCAACCGAAACGTCAGCGCGCAGATCGTCGATCGCAGCGTCGAGGTCCTTGATCTGATCGCGGCGTTGCTCGATGAGCGTGATTAGGCGGGCCTTGCGCGGTTCGGCGGCGCGACGATTCGCGCTCGCGGTCTGCGCTGCGGTGACGAGGAGGAACCCGAGAAGGGCGAGGACCACCAGCAACGCCGGGGAAGTTCGGCGACGCACGGTTCAGAGGCTAAAGCATCCGTCGGCGATCAAGGTCGACGCGGGGCACCCTGCGAGCCGATGATCTGACGGATTCGTCGCGCGTACTCCTGAGCACGAGTGCGCGCTGCGGCATCATCCGCCGCTTCCGCCCAGATGAGCGTGGTCGGCTCCTCCGGATCGGGAACGACCAACGCCCAGCCGTCGTCGTGGGCGATCTTCACTCCGTCGACAAGCACGAGCTCGCGATCGCCGTTGCGCTCGACCAGCTCGCGCATGACGAGGCCCTTCTGCTCCCAGGGCGTCACGACGCGCTCCTCGGCGATACTCGGCCGTCCGAGCTGGCGGGCGATTTCGGAGAGGCGGCTCTCGCTTATCGCCAGATGCCCGAGCAGGTGCACCAGCGCAGCGATGCCGTCGAAAGCCGGAAGGAAAGTCGGTATGGCGACGCCGCCGCGGCGATCGACGGCCAGCGACGCCTTCACCGCCGAAGCCTCTTCCAGGAGGTGAGCCGCCGAACGCCGGGTCCAGAGCACACTGCCGTCGTTCTTTGCTGCCGTCCGTTCCGCGGCCGCCGGGGCGTCGACGGGCAACGCCACAGTCGCGCCCGGCGACGTCGACGTCACCAGCGACGTGAAGGCGAGCATGAGTTGGTCGCCGGACAAGATCGAGCCCTTGTCGTCGACCAGCGTCAGCCGTTCTCCGTCGGGCGCGAGCACCGCGCCGAGATCGGCACCGGACGACCGCACCAACGCACCGACGTCGGCGGCATGGCTGCGACGATCGAAGGCTGTCGCACTCGACGTCGCCGCATAGGGGTTCACGACGAGCACGTCAGCGCCGAGCTTTGCGAGCACGCTCGGCAGCACGAAGCTCGTCGCGCCATACGAAACGTCGAGCACCGCCTTGAATCCGCGCCCCGCGATCGCGTGCAGGTCGACCGTGTCGACCAGCGCGGACGTGTAGTACTCGAGGGCACGTGGGGCGAAGCCGATGTCGCCGATCTCGGCGGCCACCGCGCGGCGGAAGTCTTCGCGATGGTAAAGCCGCTCAATTTTGCGTTGCTGGCCCTCGTCGAGATCGATCCCGCTGGAGTCGAAGAACCGGAGGCTGACCTTCTCGGGATCGGTGTTCGAGAGTCGGACGGTGATCCCGCCCACGCTCGACCCCGCGCGGGCGTAGAAGCGGGTCACCGGCACGGTCGCCAACTCGAGGTCGTCGACGTTCACTCCGGCGGCGTTGAGGCCGACCATCACCGCACGTTTCAGCACTCGGCCGACGCGGCTCGAGTCGCGTGAGGTCGTCACGGTCGAGCCCTTCTTCAGCGTCGTGCCGTATGCCAGCGCAACGCGCAGCGCGAGCTCGGGACTCATGTCGACGTTGGCGAGGCCAGTCACCCCTTCGTGTCCGAACAGCCCACGAGCGCCGCGTGACTCCCACACGATCGAGGAGTTGACGATCGCGCCCGGCTCGACCGTCTTGAACGGGTACACCTTGACCGACGGGTTCACCACTGCGTGCTCGCCCACGAAGCACTCGTCCCCGAGGACGACGCCTTCCTCGAGACGCGCGCCACGGCGAAGGTCTCCGCGCCGACCGACCACACACCCGCGCAGGCGCGTCGCCGCACCGATGTGCGAGTTGTCGTGCACGACGGCGCGTTCTAGATACGCGTCGGCTCCGACACGGACGTTGTCGCCAAGGACGGTGTGGGGCGCAAGCCGGGCCCGCGCGTCGATCCGGCAGTCGTGGCCGATCACGCATGGACTGTCGATCCTCGCCTCGGGGTGGATGTCGGCGCCCTCCCCCACCCAAACGCCATCGGAGATCTCGAAGCCGGCGCGCTCGGTCTCGACGCGGCCGTCGAGGACGTCGCCGTGGGCGCGCACGTATGCCTCGAGCGTGCCTACGTCCTCCCAATAACCGTCGGTGATCGAACCGAATATGGGCTTGCCCGCTTCCAGCAGTGCCGGGAACACGTCGGAGGAGAAATCGACGACGCCTTCGCCGATGAAGTCGAACACCTCAGGCTCGAGGACGTAAATGCCGGTGTTGATCGTGTCCGAGAACACCTCGCCCCATGTCGGCTTCTCGAGGAACCGTTCGATGGAGCCGTCGGGCGCAGTGATCACGATGCCGAACTCGACCGGGTTCTCCATCGACTTGAGGGCGATCGTTGCGATGGCCCCGCGTTCGTCATGCTCACGGATGACACTGCCGAGGTCGACGTCGGTCAGCACGTCGCCCGAGATGACCACGAATCGCTCGTCGAGCTGGGCCATTGCGTTGCGAACCGAGCCCGCAGTGCCTAGCGGTGTCTCCTCGGTGGCGTACTGCATGCGCACGCCGAACTCGGAACCGTCACCGAAGTACGTGCGGATTGCGTTCGCCAGATACGCGACGGTGACGACGATGTCGGTGATGCCGTGACGACGCAGCAGGTTCACGACGTGCTCCATCATCGGCACGTTGGCCACGGGCAGCAGCGGCTTGGGGGCCGAGATGGTCAACGGCCGCAGCCGTGTCCCCTCACCGCCAGCCATGATCACGGCCTTCATTTCGCCGCCTCCTCCTGTTCGGCCCTGCGCGCCGCGCGCCCCTCGATGACCGCTCGACGGGCGTCAGGGACATAGGCGGCGGCGGCAATCCATCCGAAGACGAGCCCGGGAATTACGGCTATCCAAGCGAGCGGTCGCGCGATCTCATGCCAGCTGAGATCGGAATGCGAGGCGAGGAACAGCGGGAAGGCGATGAGCATGCCGAAGGTGCCCGCCTTTCCGACCCAGCGCACCTCCATGCGCCGCGCTCCCGCTGCCGCGATTGCGAGAGCAGCCACTGCGATGAGTCCCTCACGCAGAAGCGTCGCCGCCGCCACCCACGTCGGCACGGCGCCGTCGATTGCGATCGCTGCGACCCCGACGAGCAGCAGCACTCGGTCGGCGGTCGGATCCAAGATCTTGCCGACGTCGGACACCTGGTTGAAGTGGCGGGCGATGTAGCCGTCGACCCAGTCCGTGGCCCCGAGAAATGCGAGAAGCCACGCCGCCGCGGCACGGTCGTCGACGCCGAACAAAAGCCATAGGAACAGCGGTGCGCACGCGAGGCGGCCAATGGAGATGAGGTTCGGGATCGTGAGCAGTCCGCGGTCCGTGATCGGTGACGCCGTCACGGACGCGCTCGTTGCCATGAGCGGAGTCTACGAACCCGCAACTAGTCGGCCGTATCGACAACCGTCACGTCGTATGTCCCCTCAGGGCTGCTCACGACAACGCGACAGCCGCACGTCCGGTCGAATACGCGACTGCCGGACCCGACGGGGGCCGTGTAGCTGAAGGAGTAGCCCGCCGCGCGGTCGATGACGGTGATGGTCGCCTCAGCTCCTTGCACTCGGTGGTCGATGCGCCACTTGCCCGCCACCTCGAACGAAATGGTGGTTGCGCCGTTTCCGCTGCCACCGCCTGCGGCGCGACCGACCACCCGATCGGCAGGGCGAGTGGTCGTGACGGACCGGACTGTGGTTGACGGCGTCCCGGACGTGCGCCGCACCGTCGTCGTCGGCCGCGGCGGAGACGCAGTGGCGCCTGCGATGCTCCGACCTTCGGTCGTGGGCACGGACGCAGAGTCGACTGGTGTCGAGGTGGTCGTGGACGTGGTGCGGGCGGTGTCGGCGACCGCAACTTGGCTATCGGGCTCATCCCGGTCGACCGCCAGGCCGATGAGCACGCCAAGCACCAACAAGGCGACTCCCCCGATGACAAGTGGGACCCACGTGCGGCCCCGCCGCGGGGCGGGCGGATCCTGGACCACCAGCGGAGCCGTTTCCTCGCCAAAGCCGCCGAAATTGGACTCATCGGTCACGGTTCGAGGCTACGGCGAAAAAACTTGCGCGAGATGTCAAGTTCCGGGCCGTTGGTGCCGATGTGGACTGGGACATGTCTCCTTCGCGTAACGACGAGCAGATCGATCCAATCAGTGCCGCCTCGGCGGGCATGCTCGCGATCGGCGTGAAGGCCGACAAGCGCGCGCACGCACTCGGGCTCTTGGCCGAGATGCTCGACCGTGCGGACCGCCGTGGCGTTGTGCGGTTTGACGGCGAGATGATGAGGATGGAGGAGCGTCTCGGCGTTCACGAGTGCCTCGACTCCTATTCGTGGCTAGAGGCGACGGGCGTGGCCAAGCGCACGCACGTCGGGTGGCAGATTCCTGCAATCCGGGCGCATCGGGGCCCAGTCGGAGTGACTGCTTCGTCGATGGCGATTCTGGCGCGTCACCTGGAGGCCAACGCTGCCGAGGCCGGCATCGACCGAGACATCACTTCGAAGATGCCCATGCCGGTTTCGCTCGGTGCCAATGCTGAGATAGCGCCGATCGCCGCCGCTCGTGCCGACCGCGACGCACGCGCGCTCTCCCGTCGCCTCCCGGTGATGGCCGGCAGCATCGCTGCCGCCGCCGCCGCAGTTCTCGGCCTCATCTCGTTCGCAAACGATTCTGGCTCCGGCGACCATCGAGGCGATCTAGCCAGTCGCTCGGGCAGCCTCACCACGGATGGTTCGGCTGCAGGAGGCGGCAGTGCCGCCGGTCTTTCGACGCCAACGGCACCGACCGTGGGCGGGGTTACTGCCTCGATACCGAGCTCGAACTCGCCGGTCGCCGCCGCATCTGGATCGAAGGCACCGCCGTGTCTGTTGCCCGACATCAAGGTTCTCGCCGTCGACTTCACGTTCGTCCCCGATGTCCTGACGGGCCCGACCTGGACAGCGCTCGTTGCAGGCACGATCACCAACGTGAGCTCGCAAGCGGCGACACTCGACGGGGTGCGTGTGCTTGTCGACCTTGGTAACGGCGCAGTGGCGGAAGGCGCAGGCCTGCTTCCTCCCGGCGAGCTCGCTCCTGGGCAGACCGGCACCTTCTCTGCCCTCGTTCCGTTGGGCGCCGACAAACCTGAGATTGCAGCACCCACCGTGACGGCGACCAACTGGAAGTCCACCGGCTGCTGATCTAGGTCGGGGTCGCGCTCAGCGACCTTCCGCTCCTCGGTACCCTTCTCCGGATGCGCAACTCGGCTCTCCGCCTGACCTTGGCCCTTGCGGCAGTCGCCGCGGGCACCAGCGCATGCCGAGGATCGGACTCGCCGTCGCCGCTGGCGACAGCGGTCAAGCCGACCACGACGACAACCACGGTTCCCGTACCGACAACTGTCTCGCTGCTCGACGGCGTGCCTCCGCCTACGCCGATCGCGCTGGCGGCATTGGCGACTGTCCCGAAGGTAAACGTCTACGACGCGCCCGGCGCCGCCACGGTCAAGACCGTGATGACCAATCCGACGATCGAACGCGTGCAGCTGGCGATGTTCGCCGACGAGCGTCAGGGCGACTGGGTGCACGTCCGGCTCCCCATGCGACCGAACGGATCGGCCGGGTGGATCCGGGCCAGCGACGTCGACCTCGAGGAGATGAAGAATCGCATCGTCGTCGACATCGGCGATCGGCGCGTGCGCGTCCTCGATCAAACCCAAGCGATCATCTTCGACACGAGCGTTGCGGTCGGGAAACCATCGACGCCCACTGCGCTCGGCCGCTTCTTCGTAGACGTGTGGCTTCCGAATCCCGGACGGCCGTACGGCTCGTTCATGCTCAGCATCTCGGGCTTCTCCGACGTGCTGAAGAACTTCGCCGGCGGACGCGGCCAACTCGCTCTCCATGGTTGGGCGGATCCGTCGGTGATGGGCAAGAACGTGAGCAACGGCTGTGTGCGCATGCGCAACCAGGACATCGAGCAGCTCGCGAAGCTCGCGCCGCTCGGCACCCCGATCGAGATCGTCGCCTGAACGGCCGTCCTACCCGGACGTGACCTGCACGTTCTGCAGCATTATCGCCGGCGAAATTCCGGCGGCACTTGTGCTCGACGAGCCCGGGGTGGTCGCGTTCCTCGATGTGCGTCCGGTCTTTCTCGGTCACACCCTCGTCGTGCCTAGGGCGCACGCCGAGACGCTGCCGGATCTACCGCTCGACCAACTCCCGGTTCTGTTCGGCGCCGCACAACGCCTTGCCTCGGGGATGGTCAACGGTTTCGGAGCGGACGGGACGTTCGTTGCCGTGAACAACACGGTGAGCCAGAGTGTTCCGCACCTCCACGTCCATGTGATCCCGCGCCATCGCGGGGACGGGCTGCGTGGGTTCTTCTGGCCGCGCATTCGCTACGACACCGACGACGCCATGGCCGACACCGCCGCCCAGCTCCGAGCCGCGCTCGAGTCCCGCTAGGACCCCCTCAGTCGACGATCGCGGGGTAGATGATCGAGCGCAGCTGACCGCGGAAGTTGAACGAAGCGGACGGGACGAGTTGCGTCATGAAGATCACGATGAGGTCCTCTAGCGGATCGACCCAGAAGATGGTCGAAGCCGCGCCGCCCCAGTAGAAGTCACCGGCCGAGCCGATGGCGCCGGTCTTCACCGGGCCGAGCCCGACGGCCATGGTCAACCCAAACCCGGCCCCATCGAAGCCGACCTCTCCGTAGCCACCGGGCACCGCAAACTCGCGGAGTTCGCCGTTGTTCGGAAGGTGGTTGAGCGTCATGAGCTCGACGGTTTTGCGTCCGAGGACGCGCACACCATCGAGTTCGCCGCCGTTGAGCAACATCCGGGTGAAGCGGAGATAGTCCTCGGTCGTTCCCACGAGCCCGCCGCCCCCGGACAGGAACGTCGGCGGCTCGCGGTACCGACTTCGAGCCGGGTCGTCGATCAGTCGCAACGTCTTTTCGCGCGTCCGGCCGTACGAGGCCGCGAAACGGTCGACGTCCCCGTCCCTGACGAAAAACGCGGTGTCGTGCATCTGGAGCGGGCCGAGAACTTCGCGCCGCAGGTACTCGTCGAACGGAAGCCCTGAGATCGCCTCGACGAGCTTGCCGCAGACGTCGGTCGAGATGCCGTAAACCCACTGATCACCGGGGTGGAACTCGAGCGGCTTGCCGGCCAGGAACTCGATCATCGACTGCAGCGTGCCGCCGGGGCCGCCGCGCAGGTCGTCCATTGCCTTGAGGAAACGAGTCCCGGTGAGCGGACCCTCCGTGCCTGACCCGAGACCTGTCATATGCATGAGGGCGTGGCGAATGGTCATCGGGCGCGCCGGCGGCACGAGGCGGTTCAAACCGTCGCTCGCTCGTTCGGCGACCTTGAGGTCGCGCCATTCCGGGATGAAGCGGTCGACCGGGTCGTTCAACTGGAAGTGGCCGCGCTCGTAGA
The DNA here is from genome assembly GCA_035536375.1 of Acidimicrobiales bacterium. Taxonomy (GTDB): domain Bacteria; phylum Actinomycetota; class Acidimicrobiia; order Acidimicrobiales; family JACCXE01; genus DATLOH01. The sequence continues at coordinate 1,043 of DATLOH010000101.1, read as the reverse complement.
GCGTCATGAGGGCGACGCCGGTGATCGGCTTCGTCATTGAATACAGCCGCCAGATCGTGTCGTCGTCCACCGGCTTGGCGCGCTCTAGATCCATCGAGCCGAGCGACGAGAAGTAGCCGACCGAACCGTGCCGGTAGACGAGCGTTTGGCAACCGGCGATCTTGCCTGGCTCGATGTAGCGCCGCTCGATGTGTTCTGTTATCCGATCGAGCCGCGCGGCATCGAAACCGGCGGCGTCGGGATCGACCTTCATCCGGGCATCATGACCGGTTCTGCCTTACGTGAGGATCGGCGGTACGGACTCCGGGGCCTCGATCTCGAAGAGCGAGATCGTCGACGTCAGCTCGAGCACGCGTGTCACCGCCTGGGTGGGACCACGCAACGCGAATCGCCACCCGGTCTCGTCGGCTGCCTGCCGCAGGGCTATCAAGGCGCCGAGGCCGCTCGAATCCATGAACGTGACGCCGTTGAGGTCCACGACGACCCGCTCCACGTCGGGGAGCAGCCGGCGCACGGCCGCCTCCAACTTGTCGCCTTGGACGAGTTCGAGCTCGCCGGCGACGCTCACCGTCGCGGTCGATCCGTCACGGGTCACGTCGATTCGGTCTTCCATCTTCTGGTTTCTTCCCGCGGCGCGACACCGGCAAACGCCGTTGTGACAACTCCCGTACGTGGGACACTGACGGCGTGACCCCACGCCCCGTCGTCCTTGGCGTCGCGATAGCACTCCTGGTGTCGGCCGTGGCCGTGCTCGCGGTCCGAGACGAAGCGCCCACCTCGGTGACCACGGCGCATCCAGTGCTCACGACAACAACGTCGGCCGCACCCGCCACGACAGAGGCGCCAACCACGACAGCTGCCACTACAACCACAACCGTGGCGTCACCGGTGACGACGGCGCCCGCGGTGGCACGCGCCGCCGCAGTCCCCCGCACGACGCGGCCGGCGCCCGCACCCGCGCCAGCGGCACGGCGGCTGCGCTCGGACGCGCCGCTCGTACCCGGCCACACACAACCCTTCACCGGGTTCGGCGCCTGGATCGA
>DATLOH010000100.1:0-3557 GCA_035536375.1 Acidimicrobiales bacterium | reverse complement strand
CGCCTGACGCTGTATTACCGGAACGTCCCGGTTCGGAAGTATCGCGTCGCGCTTGGCCGGAACCCGGTCGGTGACAAGGTCTCGATCGGCGACTACAAGACGCCCGAAGGGCTCTACTACATCATCGGGCGGAACCCGTTCAGCAAGTTCTACAAGTCGCTCGAGATCTCGTATCCCGATTCGGCGCACGAGGTGCGTGCCGCGGAGCTTGGCGTCAACCCGGGCGGGAACATCATGATCCACGGGTTGCCACCGCATCAGGCGCAGCTGGGCGCATCGCACATTCTCGCCGACTGGACGGAGGGGTGCATTGCGGTGACGAACTCCGAGATCGACGAGATGTGGCGGGCCGTGGTGCTGGGCGCCTACATCCACATCAAGCCGTAACGATCGAGTCGTAGCGGAGGGCGCCCCGGAACGCGCCCTCCGCAGGAACGGCCCCGAGGGCATAGCGCTCTCGGGGCCGTCTTGTTATCCGTTGCTCACCCTCCCATCCGAGGCACCATGCGCCGTGTCCGAGCGATCACCCTCGTTGCCACCTGGGTCGCAGCCGCCTGCACACCGGCCGGCGATGGAACGCCGGCAGCCAGCGGCGGATCGGTCGACACGACCAAACCGGCCGCGGCCCCCGCGCAAGCCGCGTCACCGAACACCGCAGGAAGCGCCGGTACCGCCACGTTGATCGGCACGACGCAGGGCCTGCAGACGCCCGAATCGGTGCGGTACGACTCCACGCTCGACGTCTACTTCATCGCCAACATCAACGGTCACCCAACGCGGAAGGACAACAACGGGTGGATCGGCCGAGTGAGCGCGGCCCAGCCCGGCCGCGCGATCGTGTTCGTCGCCGGTGGTCAGGACGGCGTGTTCCTCCACGCGCCCAAAGGCATGGCGATCCAGGGCGATACCCTATGGGTCGCGGACATCGACATCCTGCGCGGTTACGACAAGAACACCGGGAAGTTCGTCGCGGCGGTCGGCTTCTGGTCCAAGAACGTCAGCTTCCTCAACGACGTCGTGCTTGGCGGCGACGGCGCGCTTTACATCACGGATACCGGCGTCACGTTCGACGACGCAGGCAACATCGCACCCACCGGCGGCGATCGCGTCTACCGTCTCGCCGGCCGCTCGATGACGGAAGAAGTCAAAGGTGACCTCCTCAAGCGCCCCAACGGTATTGCCTATGACGCCGCGAACACGCGATTCATCCTCGCGCCCTTCGACGGCAAGGAGCTCCAGACGTGGCAGCCCGGCGCCCTCCCGGAGCGTCTCGCGTCCGGTCCCGGCGGTTACGACGGCATCGAGATCGTGAACGGTCGCGTCTACGTCACCAGCTGGGCCGACAGCGCCGTACACGTCCTCGAGAACGGCGTACTCCGGGCATTCATCCGCAACGTGCCGTCACCAGCGGACATCGGAGTCGACACGAAGCGCGGTGTCCTGGCGGTGCCGCGATTCAATGGTGGCAGGGTGGACTACTACAAGCTGCCGTAGCCGATTACGGAGTGCGGAGTTCCGATTTACCCTCGGGAAGCTTCGCGCGCTGATAGAAGCATCCCGAGGGTTTGTATCCGGACCCCGCACTCCGCAATCGTCAAAAGTACGTCGCAACCGACGCCAGCAGGAACGCGTGCTCGGCGAGATTGTTGAACCGGTCGCGACCGCGTCCGCGCACGTAGTCGAACTTGAGCACCGAGTCCTGCGTCGGCCGAAAGTTCAGGCCGACTGTGACCTGCCCCGCCGTTTGACCGGGGAGCTGCGCGTCGAAGTCGACGTAATCGAACCGCGCCTTCAGCGCGAACGCTGACGAAGGCATCGTTCGCACCCAACCGCGCCCGAAGTCGCGCACTCCCTCGACGTAGAGACCATGCTGCCGCGCGGCATAGATCCCCGACAGACCGAACGGCACGTCGATCGTCGCCAGCGCTGCTTCGCCAGCGACGCGGACTCCGAGCAGCAGCGCCTCCCCATCGACGACGAGGACCGATAGATCACGCCGCTCGTCGATCTGCGTCCCTTCCTCGTTGAAGACGTTGTACGCACCGTGGTGCGCCGACAGTCCGAGCTCGTAATCGGGTGTCGGGCTCAACGCGACTCTCCCGACGACCGCGGGCGAGCCGTTGTTGTCCTCGAAGTTGCCACGACCGAGCGGGATACGTGTGCCCTCTTCCGAGTCCGTGATCAGCCCGTCGTGAAAGCCGTTCGTGCCGTACACCTCGTACGTGAGCCGGGCGCCGCGCCCCACGCCGACGGTGCCCAGCGCCCCGAAACCGGGCTCGGACAGCGCGACGCCGAGAATTTCCGTCGAAACGAGCGGCCGATCCGTGAACTCGTTCAGCGGACTGTCGTGCGACAGGTTGAACTTGCCGAGTGGCGAGAGGATCATCCCGCCGCGCAGCGCGAGGGCCGGATGAATGAGCACGTCGATCGCGGCGAACTCCAACTTGATCTCCCGACCGCCATCCTCGAACTCGAGCTCGGCCCCGAGGCGCACGAAGTCGCTGACGCGAGTGCTCGTGAACAGGTTGAAGCGCTTCGCCTCGAACCCGGCTTCGTCCTGAAGGCCCTCGACACGCTCGTACCGAACGTGTGCCTCAGCGTAGCCGCCGACGGCCGTGCGGCCGAGGAGTCGAGTCTGGAAGGGCTTGTCGTAGACGCCACCACGGACGAACGGGCGGGTCGTGTCGGCGCGTGCGCTGTCGCGGGGCGTGCGGATAGTGTCGCGCTGCTGCGCGTTCGCCGTCGACGCGACGAGGCACGCCGAGAGTATGACTCGGATCACGTTTGTCGCGCGACGTCGAGCAATCATCCGCGGGCGGCTATGTCGATGACGAGCACTCCGCCCGACACCGCGGCGCTGAGCCTCGTGAGCGATCGCGCTGCCGGTCCGCGCAGCACCCGACCCTCGCGGTCGTAGGTGGACCCATGGCAGGGGCAAACGAGGCGCGCCCCCTGTATGTCCACGGTGCATCCCTGATGCGTACAAATCGGCGACAGAACGGCGAACTGATCGCCGTCGAGTCGCAGGACGTACAGCGGGGTTGTTGCGCTCTGCGGCAGGATCTTCAACGCACCATCGGCGCGTGTGAGCTCCGGGTGATCGGCGAGCACGATGCGCACCCGACCATCGGCAACCGGTACCGGTCGCGCCGCCAGCGACGCGCATGCCGACACGAGCCCGCCAGCGACCAGACACGCGCACGTCGTCACGAACTCGCGGCGGTCCACCCCCGCGCCGGTTCGACTCACCGGGACTCCACGTAGTCGAGGAGCGCGCGTCTCTGTGCCGGCGTCAACGCGGCGAACGCGTCACGTATCGCCCTTGCCTCGCCTCCGTGCAGCAGGATGGCCTCCTCCACGCTGCGCGCACGACCGTCGTGAAGGAGGAGCGTCTGGCCGTTCAGGAACTGCCGCATGAGCCGCAGGCCCCAGAGCGGGGCCGTACGCCACTCCCGCCCCGTTGCCAATCCGTCGGGGCGATTATCCGCCAGCTCGTCCCCCATGTCGTGCAGGAGCAGGTCCGAGAAGAGCTCGACCGGCTTGTTCGACAGCGCCGG
>DATLOH010000099.1:0-10103 GCA_035536375.1 Acidimicrobiales bacterium | reverse complement strand
GACCTCGTTGGCGGCGTCGTCGGGTGTGCGGTCGTCGATATCCACCACGGTGGTTGCCAGCGTTGCGTACAACTCGCTGCGCTCCTCGAGCAGGCGGTCCAGCGCAGCCTCCACGTCCCCAGCGAGCAGAGGACGCTCGCGGTCGTCGCTCGCGATGTGGGCGAGCAGCGTCGCCCGTCCCGCACGGAGCCACACCACCCGACCCAACGCCGCAAGCGCCGCCCGGTTGTCGGCGTCGAGTACTGCGCCGCCGCCGACGGCGATCACGACGTCCTCGTCGACCGAAGCGAGCGCGCCGACCGCAGCACGTTCCGCAGAACGGAACTCGCCGATGCCGTCGGTGGCGATGAGCTCGGCGACGTCACGGCCGGTCGCGGCGGCAACGACGTCGTCGGTGTCGACGAAGCGCCAGCCGAGGCGGCGCGCCAGAGCGCCGCCGACCGTGGTCTTGCCGACACCCGGCATGCCCACCATGACGACGACGTCAGGCAAGGCCGGCAACAAACGCGTCGTGGTTGCGGACGAACTCGTCGACCGAGTCCCCCCCGAACTTGCGCTGCGCCTCGCTCGCGAGCACGAGCGCAACCATCGTCTCGGCCACCACGCCCATGGCGGGAACGGCCGTAACGTCGGTGCGCTCCTTGAAGCTCACGGTCTCCTCCTTGGTCACGACGTCGACCGTACGGAGCACCGGCCGGTTCAACGTCGCCAGCGGCTTCATCGCCACCCGCGCAACCACCAACCCACCCGTGGAGATGCCGCCCTCGACACCGCCCGCGTAGTCCGACTCGCGGCTGTAGCCCCGCTCGGCCTCCCACACGATCGGGTCGTGTGCCTGCGACCCGCGGCGGCGAGCCACTTCGAAACCGTCGCCGATTTCGACCCCCTTCACCGCCTGGATGCTCATCAGTGCGCTGGCGAGGAGGCTGTCGAGCTTGCGATCCCAGTGCACGTGGCTGCCAAGGCCCACAGGCACCCCGTAGGCGAGAACCTCGACAACTCCGCCGAGCGAGTCGCCGTCCTTCGCAGCCGCTTTGACCTCCGTCACCATCGTCGCCTCGGCACCAGGGTCGAAGCAACGCACTGCGGACTCGTCGATGTGCTCGAGGTCGGCCGGCTGCGGTCTGGCTGCCGCTGGATCGACTGCGGCTTCGCCCATGGCGACGACGTGGCTCAGCACGGAGGCGCCAATCGAGGAAAGCAGCGCCTTCGCGCAACACCCCGCAGCAACTCGCGCGGCGGTCTCCCTCGCGCTCGCGCGCTCGAGGACGTCGCGAGCGTCGCCGAACCCGTATTTCTGCATGCCGGCCAAATCGGCATGACCGGGGCGTGGCTGCGTAAGTGGCTTGGCGGTCTCGCCCGGCGCAGGGGACATCTCCTCGGTCCACTTCGGCCACTCCGAGTTTCCGATCTCGATGGCCACGGGCGAGCCGAGTGTGCGACCGTGTCGCACTCCGCCGAGCAGCGTTACCTCGTCGGCCTCGAAGCGCATGCGCGGTCCACGCCCGAACCCGAGCCGACGACGTGCCAGCTCTCCCTGCACCTCTTCGACCGTCAGCGAGAGCCCCGCGGGAAGCCCCTCGACGATCACGACGAGCGCCTTGCCGTGGGATTCACCGGCAGTCAGGAAACGGAGCACGAGGAGGGAGGCTAGGAGACCGTCAGCGCAGCGCAAGAGACAAAGACGTCCGCCGTTCCAGCACTACCGTTGCGCGTGTGACCGAAATGTCCCCTACGGAGGCGCCCGGTCGGTTCAGGCGTATTTTCGGCGAGCTTGGTGGACCGACGTCTTTGCTGCTCCTTCTCAGCGGCGCGTACCCCTATGCGGCGTTTCTCGGTGCCAACCTTGGCGGGTCGCTCCCCATCCCTCGGCTCGCGATTTACGCGGTGGCGACGGCCTTGTTCGCGGTGGTGGTCTGCGTCGCGCTGCTCGTCATCTTTCGGCGACTGAAAGGTCCGAGGCTCGCTGTATCCGTGGCCGTATTCATCCTCCTGTTCTTCAACTACATGCGCTTCGCCGAAATCGGAGCGCGCGGGATGGGCGTTCTTCTTTGGGTACTAGCGGTGCTCGTCGGCGTCGTCGCCGGATACATGCTTGCGCGGTTCTCAGCCGTGCGGCTCTACGTGCTCGTGGCCGTAATTCTCCTGACGGGTTTCCCGGTCGTCCAGTTCTCGGTTTTTCGCTCCGCAACCTCCGGTGAGGCGCCCCCGCAGAGGGCAATTGAAAACCTGTCGGGCGTCAAAGAGAAGCCCAACATCTGGTTCTTCATGCTTGACGGCTACGCACGCGGTGACCGCTTTCCAGTCGAACTAGGTGGGGACAACTCGGAGTTCATCACCGCGCTCCGTGGCCGAGGCTTTGCCGTCAACCAGCGCACGTACGCCAGTTACTCGCACACAATCGGGTCGCTGAGCTCGATGCTGGAGATGGACTATGTGACCGGGAGGCTCGCGGGCGGCGAAAGCAGTTTGGTCCCGGTCGTACGGGGCGACAATGCGCTAGTTCGCACACTGAGATCGGGCGGATACACCTATGTCCACGCCGAGCCAGGCACGTGGGAGGTCAACCGTTGCGACTCCGGTGCGGACGCATGCCTACCGCCCCTACGCGGCGCGGGTGTTGCGATCGGCGAGGTCGAACACTCGCTCATCAGCCTCACTCCCTTACGCAGGGTGCTCCGCAAGCTCGGGGTCCAGGAAGCGATCTCTTCGGGGTACACGACTCCGACTCACACGATGGACGAGTTCGAGGCGGAGGCTCGCAACGCCCCGTACTTCGTGTTCGCTCACCAGCTGAGCCCTCATCCGCCGTGGCGGTTCAGCGAGGATTGCGCGGAACTCGAAGAGGTCGTCGGCGAAGACAAGTTCGACGTGGGCGGCGCCTGGGACCCGCAGTTCAAGAACGCGTACCTAGCCGAGACGGCGTGCTTGAACCGGCGAATGCTCGAAGCCATCGATCGAATCGTGACCGCCGATCCGAGCGCCGTCGTAGTGATCCTCTCCGACCATGGCACGGGCTTCGATGTCAAATTCGAAGACGCCGCTGAATGGAGCTTGCAACAACTCGACCAGCGGTTCTCGACGTTCTCAGCGGTACGCATGCCGAAGCGCTGCCCGCAGGACGAACATGGCATCAACTTCACAGTGAACACATTCAGACGCGTCATCGCGTGTATCGCCAACCAGCCCGCTCGGCTGCTCGACTACCGAGGGTTTGTAGTCCGGAGGAAACAGCACGCGTTGTTCATGGACGAGATCAAGCGCCCAGGTTGGCCAGCGGACTCAAAGGCCCAGGAGCCGGTCACCCCCGAGTAGCACGAATAGCGCACCCGCTGCGAGGAACGGCCCGAAGGGCACGGGGTCCTTGCGTCCGCGCCGGCGCACGACCAGCAGCGCAATGCCGATGACGCTGGCGGCGACGAAGCCGGCGAATAGGCCGGCCACCACCTGCGCGTAGCCGAGCCAGCCGAGTGCCGCTCCGATCACCGCCGTCAGTCGCACGTCGCCGAAACCCATCCCGGCGGGATTGATCAAGTGCACAATCAACAGCGCGCCCCATGCACCAACGGCACCGATAGCTGCTGTGCGCAGGCGGCCTGCGTCCCCGTCGACTGCTGCTGCGACGCAGAAAAGCACCGCCATGGCTCCGAGGCTGGGGTAGATCACGCGGTTCGGGATCAGAAACAGGTCGAGGTCGATGACGGACACCGTGATCAGGCACGCGACGAACACGAGGAACGCTGGGATCGACGCTTCGACACCGAGGCGCAGCGCAACGCCGGCGTTGACCGCCGCCAGGAGAACCCCTAGCAGCCGCGTGCGCGCGAGCCATGGTCCGGCGCGTCGGACGGGCGCCGGATCGTCGTCGGGGTCGGGCGGGCTCGCGTCGATCACCCGTTGGAGAAAGGGACCGGCGACTAGTCCGGCGACGGCGGCTGCGCCGGCAACCGCGGCGACTTCGGCGTTCATCGACCGACGTGGACGAGCGTGGCGATCGCTGCGGCTGACATTGCCGGCAGAGGCGCGTCGTGCCCGGTCCAGAGGCGGAACGCGTGGGCCGCTTGATGCACAAGCATCCCGAGACCACTGACGCCATGTGCGCCTGCACTTTTGGCCGCCTCCATCAGCGGCGTGACCGGCGGAACGTAGATGAGGTCGACGACGAGTTGCCCGCCGCACAATTGCTCTGGCGCCAGCGGCGAGCCGACCGCAAGACTCGGCATCCCGATGGGAGTGGCGTTCACGACGAGATCGGCGTCGCCAACCTCCTCCGCGCCAGCGACGCGTGCGCGCGACCCGCCGAGCGCCGCGGCGCGCGCGGCATTCGCCTCGGTGCGGTTGACGATGGCGATGTCGGCTGCCCCGGCGAGAGACAGCGCGCGTACGACTGCGCGCGCCGCACCCCCGGCACCCAGGACGGCGCAGCGCTTCCCGGCGGCGTCGAACCCTTCGTCGGCCCGCAGCGCGTCGAGGAACCCGTCCCCATCGGTGTTGTGCCCCACGAGCTCACTGCCCTCCCGCACGACAGTGTTCACCGCGCCGAGCTCGCGCGCTGCTGGTGACAGACGGTCGACTGCACCTGCGGCCGCCTCTTTGTGCGGCATCGTCACCGACAGCCCGTCGATTCCCAATGCCCGGACACCGTCGAGGGCGACGCGCACGCTGCCGGCGGGCACAGGGAACGCCACGAATACCCAGTCGAGCCCGGTCTCGGCAAACGCGGCGTTGTGGATCGCCGGCGACAGTGAGTGCCGCACAGGATCGCCGATCACGCCAGCAACTCTCGTGGCACCGCTCGCCCCGCGCACTACGGGTTCACGCCGCGCCGCTTCGCGTCCTTGATTGCGGCGTTGTGCTCGGCCAGCGTGGTCGAGAACTTGTGCGTGCCGTCGGTTTGGAACTTGACGTAGTAGAGCCACGGTCCCGCCTGCGGCTCGAGTGCGGCGGCGATGGCGGTGCGGCCGGCCGCGCTGATCGGGGTTGGCGGCAGGCCCTTGATCTTGTAGGTGTTGTAGGGCGAGTCGACTTCGAGGTCACTGAACAGCGTCCGGCCGTCCGGGCGGCGCACCCCGCCACGTGCGTAGATCACGGTTGCGTCGATCTGGAGCAGCATCGGCACCCGCAGCCGGTTGTAGATCACCTGCGCGATCTTCGGACGGTCGACAGCCACCTTTCCCTCGCTCTCGACCAGCGACGCCACGATGATCTTCTCGTACGGATTCGAGGCCTTCGCCAGGCCCTCCTCACGCGCAATCTGGTCGAAAGTCGTGACCATGCGCTCGAGGATCGTCTCCTCGGTGTCACGCCTGTCGACGAAGTACGTGTCGGGGAACAGCAGGCCTTCGAGATTGTCGACGTTGTCAGGCTGGAACTCGCTGCGCACGCGACCGCTGGTCGCGGCGGCGAGGAACGCGTCCTTCGACCGACCGGGGAGCTTCCCGACGCGCTCGGCGATCTGCTTGAGCGTGAACCCCTCGGGGATCGTCAGCCGGTCGAACGAGCGCTTGGGACCGGCTTGCAGCTGATCGACCACGTCACCGAAATCTGCCCTCTGCTGGAGGAGATAGTCGCCTGCCTTGAGGTCTCCGCCGCCGTTAATGCGCAGGTAGACCCTGAAGAGCCGGGCGCTCCCGACAACACCGCGCTCGTCGAGGATTGCCGCGATCCGCTCCGGCGAGGATCCGTCGGGGATCTTGACTGCGACTGCCTCGCCCGGCGCTCCGGACGGATTGACTTGGCCCTGATACCAAGCCAGGCCGGCACCGGTACCGACCAGACCGACGACCGCCCCGAGCAGCAGCCGCCACATCACGCGGCTCATGAAGTTGGCTCCACCATCACCCCTCGACCTTAGGTTGGGCGTCGAGCCACGATTGAAGGATCACTGCGGCGGCGACCTTGTCGACCGAGTCACGTCGCGCTCGTCGGCGTACCCCGCCCTCGATAAGGGCCCGGTTCGCGGTGACCGTACTCAGTCGCTCGTCCCACAGTTCCACCGGCACAGGAACCCGTGCGCCCAGCTCGGCAACCTCGGCTCGCACGGACTTTGCTGCAGGGCCATCGCGCCCGCTCATCGATCGGGGTAGGCCCACCACGATCAGCACCGCCCCGACGTCGGACACTGCGGCGGCGATCTCCACGTGTTCGGCGAGCCGGTCGCCACGACGCCGGATTACGTCGTGGGGCGAGGCGATCGTGCCCGTGGTGTCGCTCACGGCGACACCGATCCGTCGCTCGCCCAGATCGAGCCCTAGGACCCGCACGGTCAGCCGATGTTGGCGGCGCGCCGCGCGGCGTCGAGAGCGGCGTCAATGGCGTTCGGGTCGCGACCGCCGGCCATCGCCAGATCGGCGTTCTTCGAGCCGCCGCCGCCGACGGTCTTCGCCGCGTCCGCAAGGAGAGCACCAGCGTCGAAACCCGCCTCGCGCCCTGTGCCGCTCACGGCGGCGACGAGCGCGACTTTCTCGCCGTCGGGCGACCCACCGAGGATGACAGCGTGCACGCTGGCTTGGTCGCGGACCGCCGTGGCGAGATCGCGTAACTGGTCCTGCACGAGGCCATCGCGGCGGGCGACGACGACACCGTCGACAGCCGCCGCTGCCAGCGCAGGCGCCTCGGCACGTGCACTCGCGGCCTGCAGCGTCCTCATCTCCGTTTCGAGGGTCTTCTGCCGATCGAGCAGCCTTGTGACGGCGGCTTCGAGGTCTTCCGGCGTGGTCTTCAAGCGCGCGGCGGCATCGTTGAGCACGCGGTCGCGCTCCGCGATCCGCGCCAGCGTGCCGTGGCCCGTCACCCCGGTGATCCGGCGCAGGTTCGCTCCGATCGATTCTTCCGACACGACTTTGATGAAGCCGATCGTTCCGAGCGCGTCGACGTGGGTGCCGCCGCAGAACTCCATGGACTCGTTGCCGGCGCGGATGACCCGCACGCGTTCGCCGTACTTGTCACCGAAGAAGGCGATGGCCCCGAGCTGCTCGGCTTCGTCCTTCCCCATCTCGTCGGCGCGCACGGCTGCGTTGTCGAGCACCCGCTCATTGACGAGCCGCTCGACCTCCGCGACCTCCTCCGTGCTCATCGGTCCGTGGTGGCTGAAGTCGAAGCGCAAATAGTCGGGATGCACGAGCGATCCCTGCTGCTTCACGTGCGTGCCGAGGACCTCGCGCAACGCCCAGTGCAACAGGTGCGTGCCCGTGTGGTTGCGGCGGATGTCGTCGCGCCGCTCGACATCGACCGCAGCAGTTGCGTCCTGACCGATGGCGATGTCGCCCTCCACGGGCTTCGCCAGATGTCGATGAAGTCCCGCAACCGGTGCATTCGTGTCGAGGACCTCAACCGATCCCGTGGACGTCGTAATAGTGCCGGTGTCACCGATCTGGCCGCCGCCTTCGGCGTAAAACGGCGTGCGGTCGAGGAACACCTCTGATGTTCCGTCGTCGCGCTCGACGACGCTGACGATCTTCGCCGCCGTGGTGGTCTCGTCGTAGCCGGTGAACTCGGTCTTGCCGTGCTCGTCGAGCAGGGCTCGGTACACGGCGGGATCGTCGCCTCCGCCAACCGCCTTGCGACCCGCTTTCGCCCTACGTCGCTGCTCGGCCATCGCGTCGTCGAACCCGCCCCGATCCACCGGAACGCCGCGCTCGCCCGCAATCTCCTCGGTCAGCTCGATCGGGAACCCGAAAGTGTCGTGCAGCTGAAACGCGACAGGGCCCTTCACCGCGCCCGTGACCAGTTCGGTCTCGAGCATTTCCATGCCGTTGCGCAGCGTGGCGAGGAAGCGATCCTCCTCACGGGCGATCGTGCCGACCACGGCGTCCTTGTCATTGGCGAGAGACGGATACGCGTCGCCCATCACGTCGACGACGGTCTCGAGGAGGTCAGGCATGATCGGCTTGTCCACCCCGAGCATGTGCGCGTGACGCACGACGCGACGGATTAGTCGCCGCACGACATATCCGCGTTCGTCGTTGCTCGGCGGCACGTGATCGTTCACGAGGAAGGCGGCGGCGCGGGTGTGGTCGGCCATGATCCGCAGGCTCACGTCGCTGCGTTCGTCGTCGCCGTAGCGACGACCCGTCGCCCGCTCGGCCTGGGCGATCACCGGGCGCAGCACATCGGTCTCGAACACCGAGTCGACGCCCTGCAATAGGCACAGGTTGCGCTCGAAGCCGGCGCCGGTGTCGACGTTCTGGGTTCCGAGCGGCTCGAGTGTGCCATCCGGCCGCCGGTTGTACTGGATGAACACGAGGTTCCAGAACTCGAGGTAGCGCTCGCCGTCCGGGTCATTCGCCGGGCCACCATCGGGGCCGTAGTCCGGGCCCCGGTCGAGGAACAGCTCTGAGTTCGGGCCGCACGGGCCGGTGCCGCCCTTCTGCATCTCCCAGAAGTTGTCGGCGTCACCAAGGCGCTGGACGCGCTCAGGGCGGAGGCCGACGCCGTCGATCCAGCACTGCTCGGCCTCGTCGTCGTCGTCGTGAACCGTCACCCAGAGCTTGTCGCCATCGAAGCACAAGACATCAGTGGCGAAGTCCCACGCCATCTGCGTCGCAGCTTCCTTGAAGTAGTCGTCGATGCTGAAGTTTCCGAGCATCTCGAAGAACGTGCAGTGGCGGCTCGTCGTGCCGATGATGTCGATGTCGATGGTGCGCACGCACTTCTGGACCGAAGTCGCCCGGGCCCAAGGAGCCGCTTCCTCGCCGAGGAAGTAAGGCACGATCGGCACCATGCCGGCATTGGTGAACAAAGGCGCCGTCGGGTGGTGCGGGACGAGTCCGGCCGATGCGACCGCGCTGTGCCCGCGTTTCACGAAGAAGTCGGTAAAGGCCCTGCGCAGCGAGTTCGCGTCCATGACGCCGCCAAAGCTACCGGCAGTGTTGCGCGATCGATCGCGGTTATCCGGCGACGCGTCCGTCAGTTGCGTCGTTGGTGAACTCACGAACCACGCCGCGCACCTCGCGGCTCACGAGCCGCAACTTGCCGACCACCTCTTCGCGCACGCGCGGCGGAACGTACCGATCGGCCTGCTCGCTCAGGTGGCGGACGCGATCCGCGGCCCGATATCCGCTGTAGACACCGAGCGAGAACCAGAACAGGCGGCGGAACATGGCTCCACACTAAACCCCCGCCTGCCAGGGCAGGATGCGGCGTAGGCGCTGCGCTCCGGCGCCCGAGGCGGTCCGTTGGACGGCGTTCGGGTTGGGCTAGTGAACGGGCAGCGTCGGTATGGTCATCGGAGTGACCACTGCCTTGGGACCGCGCCTCGTCCTCGACGACTCCTTTGCGCGCGAACTGCCCGGGATGTACGAGGTGTGGCGGGCTTCCACCGCACCGGCTGCCGACTTGGTCCTGCTGAACCAGGAGCTGGCATCGGACGTCGGGCTCGACGCCGCCGAACTGCGATCGGAGGCGGGCGTGGCAGTGCTCGTGGGCAACGTCATTCCCGACGGTGCAGCGCCGATCGCCCAGGCATACGCCGGCCACCAGTTTGGCGGGTACTCGCCGCGGCTCGGTGACGGCCGCGCCCTGCTCGTAGGAGAGTTGGTGGACGGACAGGGGCGACACTGGGATCTCCACCTCAAGGGCTCCGGCCGGACCCCGTTCGCCCGCGGGGGCGACGGCAAGGCGGCGCTCGGCCCGATGCTGCGTGAGTACGTAATCGGTGAGGCCATGCACGCACTCAGGATCCCAACCACACGCGCGCTTGCTGTGACGTTGACGGGCGAGCACATCCAGCGAGACGACGGCATGGTGCCCGGGGCGGTCCTGGCCCGAATCGCGTCGAGCCACCTCCGGGTCGGATCGTTTCAATATGCCGCCGCCTCCGGCGACCCCACGCTCCTCCGTCGTCTCGCCGACTACGCCATCGACCGCCACCACCCAGCGGCTCGAGACGCGGCCAATCCGTACCTCGGTTTGTTCGATGGTGTCGTGCACGTGCAGGCCGAGCTCGTGGCGCGGTGGATGCTCGTGGGGTTCATTCACGGCGTCATGAACACCGACAATATGACGATCTCCGGCGAGACGATCGACTACGGCCCATGCGCCTTCATGGACGCCTTCGACCCGACCACGGTGTTCAGCTCGATCGACCACGGCGGTCGCTACGC
>DATLOH010000098.1:0-17981 GCA_035536375.1 Acidimicrobiales bacterium | reverse complement strand
TGGTGTTCGCGATCGCGCAGCGCTACAACGAGGCCGCTGGAACTGACCGCATTCCGGCCAACATCCTCAGCAAGCCGCCATCTGCGGAACTGCGTCCCGACCAGCGCGACGACCAGAGCCTTCCTCCATACGATCTGCTCGACGCGATTCTCGAGGCTTATGTAGAAGACGATCGGAGCGTGGCGTCGATCGCGGCGGACGGGTTCGACGAGGAACTCGTGCGCCGGGTCGCCGGGCTCGTCGACCGCTCGGAGTACAAGCGACGTCAGAGCCCGCTTGGACCGCGCGTCACGTCGAAAGCCTTCGGTCGGGACCGGCGGGTTCCGGTCACCAACCAGTACCGCGGGTGACGCCCGAGCGGCGGGCGACGCTGAGCGTCGCGTGCGCGGCGGTGCTGTTCGGCTCGACGTTCCTGCTCACCAAGAACGGCGTCGAGGACGCAAGCCCGAGCGCGTTCCTAGCGGCGCGTTTCCTCGGGGGTTCAATCGCGATCCTGGGAGTGGCCGTGGCGCGAGGCCGTCGCCACTATCCGTCACGTGGTATCGCCGGTCCGGCCGTTGCGTGCGGAGTCGTACTTAGCGCCGGCTACGCGCTTCAGACGATCGGCTTGCAGTACACCGCGAGCTCGACGTCCGCGTTCATCACGTATCTCCTGGTGATCTTCGTCGCGCTCCTCGCGGCCATCCTGCACCGGGCCGTCCCCGCGCCGACGGTGCTCGCAGGTCTCGTCGTCGCAACCGCAGGCATGTGGCTGCTGACCGGCGGAACCGGCGGGGCTGGCGATGCTGCGGGGTTCGGGCGCGGTGAGGTGCTCACGCTCGGGTGCGCCTTGGCGTACGCAGTGCACATCCTCCTACTCGACCGCTACAGCCGGCGCTTCGATACGGCGTGGTTCACCGGTCTGCAACTGCTGGTGGTGGGGCTGTTGTGTCTCGGGCCCGGTTTCGCGCAGGGGGGCTACTCGTTCAGCGCTTCGACGTGGTTCGCCGCTGGCGCTACCGGGCTCGGCGCGTCGGCGATCGCGCTCACACTCCAGATTGGTGGGCAGCGCCGCTTGGGGCCGACGCGCACCGCCGTCCTGTTGATGCTCGAGCCGGTAACGGCCGCAGTTCTGGGATATCTGGTCGGTGAGCGCCTCGGTCTCGCCGGCGGCGTCGGGGCGTCGCTGATCCTTGTCGGGATCGGGCTGGCCGAGGCGCGGCCGAGCCCCGGGGGACCCACCTCAGACCCAGGTATGCGCGAAACCCCAGTGAATACAGGGCATAGTGGCGTTTCGAGCACATCCGATCTCTAGGAGGAACGCCGTGAACCGCCGCGAACTCGTCGCAGCAATCGCCGACCACACGGGCGAGGACAAGAAGGCCGTTGACAAGATCGTCGCCGGCTTCACCGACGTCGTCACCGCCGCTGTCGCCAGTGGCGACCCGGTCGCCATCACCGGTTTCGCCAAATTCAGCAAGGTGGAGCGCGCCGCCCGCATGGGCCGCAACCCCGCCACCGGTGAGGCAATCCAGATCAAGGCCTCGACCAAGGCGAAGATCACGCCCCTGAAGGGGTTCAAGGACGCCGTTCTGGCTCCTGCAAAGAAGAAGTAGGCAACGCCGAGCGCTCCTCGGCACGCGACAGGAGAGCCCGCCCCACGGGGCGGGCTCTCACGCGTCCGCAGGCTTCGCGTAGCTCTTGACCGACCGGTCAAGAGCTAACGTCGCGCCGCTCGCCACCGGGCAGCAATCTCGAGAGGGAGTACCAGTGGGGGATCCTCGCAAGCCGCGCGCACCGTTCGCTCCGTGGGATCGACGTGAACTGCCTGGCAAGTTTGATGTCGAAGAGACCGCCCGCCGCGTCGGGAATTACAAGTGGATCGAGATGCGCCTGTTCGAGGCGCTCGGTGGATGGGTCGCCACCGTTCCCGAGCTGGATATCAAGCTTCGCCTCGGCACGCACTGCTACAAGCACGCGTGGCACGCAGACCTCTGGCACAAGCGGCTTCCCGAACTGCGCGAGATGAACCCCGAGCGGCTCACGGTGGCGGCCAATGACGAGATCGTCACGTTCATGGATGCGGTCACGGAACCGGGCGGTCCCGATCAGACGATCGAAAAACTCGTCGGCGTCTACCGGGTGTTGATCCCGCACAAGATCGCGGCGTACACGTACCACCTCAACAACACGTCGACGATCACGGACGCGCCGACGATGCGGTCGTTGCGCTTCGCGCTCAACGACGAGTTCGAGGACTGGCGCGACGGCGAGATGATGCTTCAGTCGCTTCTGCTCACCGAAGCAGACGTGCAGCGGGCAGCCGCGCACCAGGCAACGCTGGAGACGCTGATCGTGGCCGCGGGGGGCATCGCCGGCCCGGGCTCGATCGGTGACGCGTACGACGTGGGAGAAGGCCGATGAAGAAGATGCTGCCGCCCGAGGAGCTCGCCCGCGACGAGCGGTTCACGCGTCTGCCGCTGGCTGCCCGGATGGGTGACCGTCGCCGCTCCTCCCGTCCGGCCGACGCGTCCGGCGGCCCGGCGAAGCGCCGCGGCGGCCTGCAGCTCACGCCCGACGGTGCGAACGCCCCGGACCAGGCACGCGGGCTCATGCACGGCATCTTCGTCGGCGAGATCCAGGCGCTTGAGGGCGCGGGCAGGACGTGCTGGGACTTCGAGGTCGGCTCCGGCGACGATCAGGTGCCGTTCGAACTCAAGCTCGACATGGCCCGTCAGTGCTGGGACGAGAGCCGTCACTGCGAGATCTCGATCAAGCTCAGCGAGTGGATGGGCACCGAGATCGGTGAGTTCGCCGAGTCGACGTTCCTGTACGAGGCAGCGTGCAACCCGGACCCGGTGCTCCGGCTGACCGGCGTCAACCGGGCGCTCGAAGGCTTGGCGATCGACGTGTTCAACACGATGCGCGAGTTCGGCAAGGCCGCCGGCGATCCCGTCCTCGAGTTCTGTGAGGACTGGATGCTCGCCGACGAGGTCACGCACGTGAAGATGGGCTCTGACTGGCTGCGGCGCCTGACGGCCACGGATCCGGAGCGGCGTGAGCGGGCCCTCGAGTTCCAGCGCGTCGTCGACAAGTTGTTCTCCATCGGCGGCGTGCGCGGCGAGGGCAAGGACAGCCCCATCAAGCTTGCGCGTCGCTTCCGTGAGTTGGCCGGCTTCACGACCGAGGAGGTCGACGAGATCGCCGCACTGTCGGCCGAGGCCAAGGCCGAGAACAAGGCGCGCCTCGCGCGCACCACTGGGTAACCGTGGCCAACGTCACCGTTTCGCCTACGGAGTTCCACTTCGTCACGTTCGACGCTGCTGAGGTGACGCGCCTCGTGACCGAAGTCGCCGACCTCGTCGGGTTGCCCAGCGACCTGCCGGTTCACGTTGCCATCGACGAGACGACGCCGCTTGGTCGCACACGGGTCGCAAGCCTCGACCCGGTAACGCTGGAGGTCGAAGGCGGCGCGTTCGAGAACGCGAAGGCGCCACGCACGCTTTCGGAACGCAGCGTGCGTGATGTCGCCGCGAGACTGCTGTTCCGCGTCAGTGACCGGTTGTCCCCGGACTTCGCTGACGCGCCTGCGGACGAGGAACTGACGCTCGCGCAGACCGTCGCATGGGACGTGTACGCAGTCGGGCGCGCCGCGCGAGCGGGGCTCACCGTGTCAAAGCCGCGCCGCCTCTATCACTTCAGAAATCGCCACGGCTTCAACGACGTCGCCGACGCCGCATTCGAGCGGCTCTGGGCCGCCGACGGTTTTTCATGGGCCGAACTCGACGCCATCTGTCAGGAGACCCAGACCGCGCGCGTTTAGGCGTTCGCTCAGCGACGCAGTCGCCGATTCATTGTCGGTGCAAGTGGCGGTCAAAGCGGTGGGTGTCGGTGTACGTGGCGGTCCTACCGCCATCTACACCGACACCCCCTAGTCCTACCGCCATCTACACCGACAACCCCCGTCAGAACCGCCATCTACACCGACAACCGGCAGGGTTAGACCTCCGGTAGTTCGACGCCTTTCTCGGCGAGCCAGGCGGCGGCCTTCTCGGTCGAGATCTCCCAGGTGGTTGAGCCGATCAAGGGTCGGTATCCCATGAGCTTGTTGATGCCGAGCATCGCGTCATTGGAGTCGGCATTCCCGGTGCGGATGTCGTCGGCCTCGGGGCGCTCGTCGAGGATGCGCAGCGTCATCGCCGCCTTGAGCCACTTGCCGAGCGCGTGTCCGCGATGCTCGGGACGCACGCCGGTTGCGCCGACCCAGACCTTGCCCGGGTCGGACGGGATCCAGGACACGTCGTGGAAGCCGGCCCACGAGCCGTCTGACTTGCAGCGGGTCACGAGCGTCCAGTGCTCGAGCTTGACCGCCTCCATCTGCTTCTCCATCTCACGGATCTCTTCGGCGGTGATCGTGAAGTCGTTCATCTCGAGGTCGTCGCGGGGCGCGGTGTTCATGACGAGCACCATCGACAGGTAGTTCTCCATGTGCTCTTCCGGAACGGGCCCGTCCCAGCCGAACAGCTCGTAGTCCTCGGCTCGTGAAGGCCCCTCCTTCACCCACTGCTCCATGAGCGCGCGGTCGACTTCGGCGATCGGCAGATGGTTGAGGTGCATCTCCTGCTTGGGCTCGGCGCCGATCGTCTTGGCGAACTCGGCTCCTGCCGGGATGCGCTCGTTCGTGCCGCCGATGATCCGGCTACGGCCTTCGCGCTGGGCCAGTGCCACGAAGTAGGCGAACAGTTGCGTCCCGAGCCCGTTGCGGCGATGGTCGGCGCGCACGTTGACAGATCCGCCGATCATGTCGGGGTTGTCGTCGTGCTCCGGGTCGATGCGAATGCCGGTGCTGGCGACGATGTCGCCCGTTTCGTCGCGCACGCGGACGCTGGTCCGGCGCATCCGCTCGGGCACCGTGCGGTGTGCCGCCAGTGCGTCCTCGAGCTTCGTGGGCTCGTCGTCGGGGAGCACCTCGCGCTGAAGGGTGTTACCGAACTTCACACCGTCGGCGATGTCGTCGTCGGTGAACTCGGCGGGATTGTGGACTGAGAAGGAGTAAGTCACCCGTCAAGTATTCCGCGTCGCGACCGGGACGACCTTCCTAATTCCGGCAATGTGGCGGTTGTCACGCCAAGTCGTGCGCGGACAGCCCCTCCCAGAGCTCGACTACGGGCGGATCGGACAGCAGCTCGGCACATGTCTGCGCCAGTTCGACCATGTCGGGGGAGTCGAAATGCGCCCGTTGCGCTGCCGGAGAATCCCACTTCTCGATGACAAGCAGCCGGCCGTGTCGGGTCACGCTGGCGACCAGATCGATGTTCCGGCATCCATCGTGGCCGCGGGCGAGCACGACGTATTTGGCAAGGGCGGCTAGGAGCCGTTCGAGGCCGTCCTGGGGCGCATCGAAGGCCAACGTGACCACTGTCAGTTCGACTTCATCAGCCATCGGATGCGACGCTACCCAGCGGCAGGACTCAGGTCGGGAACCGTCGAATCTTGATTCTCTGCGGAAACGACCGGAAAATGAGGGCGAGCGGCCGTGACCAGCGGCTTCGTTGGCTCTTGACACCATCCGTATGGTGAACGCACCGCAGTTCGGGGGAACGGTCAACGGTGGGCGGGAATTCCCGCTGCAACACCAGCGTTACTGAATTGCTTGCCAGCGTATGAATTGCTTGGACAGATCGAAAGACATCGAAGGGTAGGCCTGTGGCCAAAGAGCGCGTAGAACGGGACGAAGAGGACCTCGTCCGTCTTTACCTCACCGACATCGGGCAGTACCCACTGCTCACGAAGGACGACGAAGTCCGTTTGGCTCAGGCCATCGAGGGTGGTGTCGCGGCGCGCGCCGAGTTGGACAGCAAGCCGAAGGATCTGACCGCTGCGCGGCGCCGTGAGCTGCGCAAGGCGCTGCGGGCCGGCGACGAGGCCCAGCGCACCTTCGTTCAGTCGAACCTGCGCCTGGTCGTCTCTATCGCCAAGAAGTACCAGGCCTCAGGTCTGCCGCTGTTGGATCTCATCCAAGAGGGCAACCTCGGTCTGATGCACGCCGTCGAGAAGTTCGACTGGCGGAAGGGCTTCAAGTTCTCGACCTACGCCACGTGGTGGATCCGACAGGCGATCACGCGTGGAATCGCCAATACCGGCCGCACCATTCGCCTCCCGGTGCACGCAGGCGACACGCTCGCCCGACTCCAGAAGGCGCGAGCACGGCTCGAGCTCAAGTACGGCCGTCCGGCGACGCTCTCGGAGCTTGCCGCTGAGGTCGAAATGCCTGAGGAGAAGGTCACCGAGGCTCTGCGCTTCGCGGCCGAGCCCCTCTCATTGTCAGAGCCCCTCCGCGAAGATGGCGACGCCGAACTTGGCGATGTCGTCGAGGACAAGACCGCAGAGTCGCCCTTCGAGATGGCAGCTACCTCGCTGCTCCCGGAGGAGATCCAGCGCCTGCTCGGCCCGCTCGACGAGCGCGAGCGCGAGATTTTGCGGCTGCGCTTCGGCCTCGATCGCGGCGAGCCGCGCACGCTCGAAGAAGTCGGGGAGCACTTCAACCTCACTCGCGAGCGCATCCGTCAGATCGAGGCGCGGGCCATGAGCAAGCTTCGGCACCCGAGCTCCGACACGGGTGCGCGCGACCTCCTCACGGGCTAACTCTTCACTGCGTGGTTTCGACGCTGCCTGGGTAGGAGGCGGCCATGTCCGAAACCGACGCCACTACCCAGGCCCCGGACCCCAGTGCGGTCCAGACGCGCAGCGAACTCGCCAAGTGCATTGAGCCATCGATCTTTCCGGCCGAGCGCGACGCTTTGATCGACGCGCTGCCGCTCGATGCGCCGGATTGGGCGCGCTCTCTGCTTGAGGCTCTTCCGGCAGGCGAGACGTTCGCCAACGTCGAGGAGATCTGGGAGGCCGTCGGCGGGGAAAGGTTCTAGCGATGCGCGACACGAACCCGACAGAGAACCCTGAGGTCGACGGGATACCGGTCGTAGACCAACCGGCGCCGGGTCAGGACGTCGAGACGAGTGAAGAGTGGAACATGTCTCCGCGAGATCACCCGCTCGCGATCGGGACGGACCCCGCGTACCCGGTCACACCCGCTGAGCACGCAATCCCTGAGTCCGTTGCCGACCGCGCCGACCGGGAGCTGCCCGATGTCGGGCAAGGCGGCGGAGAGGACGACTTGGACAGCATCGGCGGACGCTTGATGGACCCGGACTCCGATGTGAGTTCGCTCGACGAGACAGCGGAGGCCGTCGCCGACCTCGGCGAAGCCGAGTCCGCACTGACCGCCGAAGAAGCGGCGATGCACGTGGTTTCCGAGGACGTCGCCGACGATCTCGACCCAGCTATCGAGCGCGCGGAGTACCTCGAAGGAAACTGAGCTTCATCCGGCCGGAGCGCGCCGCGACCGCCACGCCACCCAGCCGGCGAGCCCCGCGGCCAAGACGCCGGCCACCGCCGCGGATGGCCGCGCCGCGGGTACCGGGACGCGATCGCGGAGTCGCACAGGGTGCGTGAAGCTCCGAATCTCCCACGAGCGTTCCCGCGCCATCCGAGCGAGGACGCGATCGGGATTCACGGCCACGGGATGCCCGACGGCTTCAAGCATCGGAGCGTCGGTTGCCGAGTCGCTGTACGCGAACGACTGCGCGAGGTCGATGTCCATCTCCTCTGCCAACGCCGCCATCGCCACGGGCTTGTACGGCCCGGCGCAGTAGAAGTCGACCTCGCCGGTGTAGCAACCGGCGTCGTCGACGCGCGCTCGCGTGGCAAGCGTGCGGTGCACGCCAAGGAATTCACCGAGCGGCTCGACGATCTCCTCTGGCGACGCCGATACGAGCGCGACGACATGTCCTGAGCGCTTGTGCTCGGCGATCAGGTCGAGCGCCTCGGCGTAGATGATCGGCTCCACGACAGCTTCGAGCGCGTCGCGCACGATCTGACGAACACGCGCTTGCTCCCAGCCAGTCGTCAGTGCCAGCGCTTGCTCCCGCACCTCTGCGAGCTTCTCCTCGCTCGCGCCCATGTGTTGGTACACAAAGTGTCCGTACACCGCGCGAACGACGGTGCGTCGGGATACAAGGCCTTCCCGGTAGAAGTTCCGGCCGAAAGCGACCATCGACGCCTTTGCGATGACGGTCTTGTCAAGGTCGAAGAAGGCACCGGCGCGCACGGATGCAATCTTCCACAACACCCCTTGTGTCGGCGGCGCCTCTGTGCTTGTCTGATCGCACGCCGTCGCCTGACGGTCTCGCTCCCCCTCCAGAAGTCGCAGTGGTTTCACGCGCTCGAAGTCGGAGGTGGTGGTGTTCACGACGTGTTGGTCGGTCAAGGGTGGGAGCGGTACAACCGTCGTTGCCGCGTGCCTGGCCATTGTGCATGCGCAGGCGCGGCGGCGCGTCGTAGTAGCCGATCTGGCGGGTGATGTGCCCGCTGCGCTCGGTGTCGCCGATCCCACGGGCCCGGGAGTGCTCGAGTGGCTCGCCGCCGGCCCGAGCGTGCCGACCGACGCACTCGCCCGGCTGGCGTCGCCGGTTTCGGGTGGTGTGGAGCTGATCGGTTGCGGCGTGGGCAGCCACGCGGGCGCGTCCATCGACGAAATGGCGGGCGCGCGCCTCGCGCGCGCCTTGCGCTCCTACGCCGACGGGGCCGACGTGGTGGCCGATTGCGGGCGCGCGGACTTTGGCGCGGCCGCAGCGCTCGTCGCCGAAAGCGATCGATCGCTGTTGGTGATGCGCCCGTGCTATCTCGCGCTGCGGCGCGCCGTTCGAGCGCCGCGCCCAAGCGGGGTCGTTCTCGTGTGTGAGCCTGACCGGGCGCTTGGCGTGGCTGACGTTGAGGACGTGCTCGGCGTGCCGGTAGTTGCAGAGATCCCGTGGGACCCCGCCGTTGCGCGAGCGGTCGACGCCGGGCTGCTCGTGACCCGGCTGCCGAGACGGCTGCTCCACGCGCTGCGTGAGGTGGCGGCGTGACCCGCGAGCTCGCCGATCGCGTGCGGGCGCGTCTCGTCGCCGACATCGAACCCACGGCGGTCGTCGATCCCGGCCTGATTGCGCAGCTCGTGCGCGAAGAAGCGCCGTTGATCGATCGCGAGTCCGCAGACGCCGCGGTCGCCGATGTACTCGCCGACGTGCGCGGTCTCGGTGTCCTGGAGTCCGTGCTCCAGGACGAAGCGATCACTGAGGTGATGGTCAACGGCCCCGGTGCCGTGTGGGTTGAGCGCGCCGGTCGTCTTGAAAGGCTCGCTCTGACGATTGACCGCTCCGCGTTGGAGCACATTGTCGAGCGCGTGGTCGGCCCGCTCGGCCTGCGTGTCGACCGGTCGTCACCCGCAGTCGATGCCCGTTTACCGGACGGCTCGCGAGTACACGTGATCGTCCCACCGCTGGCGATTGACGGGCCGTACGTGACCATCCGACGTTTCGCGGCCGCATCGATCCCGCTCGAGCAATTCACCGGGCCGGCGGTTTGCGAGCTTCTGCGGCGGGCCATCGCGGCACGACTGAACGTCATCGTGTGCGGGGGCACAGGCTCGGGGAAGACAACGCTGCTGAACGCCCTCGTCGCGCACGTTGCGACGGGTGAGCGCATCGTGACGATCGAGGATGCCGCCGAGCTGCGCTTGCCACAGGAGCACGTCGTTCGTCTCGAGGCGCGCCCGGCCAACGCGGAAGGGGTGGGCAAGGTGTCGATCCGCGAGCTTGTCCGCAACGCGCTGCGGATGCGTCCCGACCGCATCGTCGTCGGTGAGTGCCGCGGGCCGGAGGCGCTCGACATGCTCCAAGCGATGAACACCGGCCACGACGGCTCGCTGTCGACGTGCCATGCCAATAGCCCCTTGGACGCGTTGCGGCGCCTCGAGACCATGGTGCTGCTTGCGGGCGAGGGACTGCCCCTCGTGGCGGTGCGTGAACACGTGCACGCGGCGGTCGACCTCGTCGTCGAGGTCAGCCGGGCCCCCGGCGGTCGTCGTCTGATCACGGCCGTGACAGAGGTCGCGCCCGATTCCGAGGCCGACCGACGCGTGCGTTTGCTCGCCGATGCGAGCGGCGTCGTGGGCGAGCCTTCGAGGGGCGCGCGATGACGCTCGAGTCGGGTTCGATCGCGCTCGGCGTCGTCGTTGTCCTCCTTGTCCGCGTATTTGGTGCGTTGCTCCACGAGGCCACATTGAGACGCGCGTCGGCCCGTCTCGCCGATCGCGCCATAGGCCCGGGAACAGCGCGCCGGATCCGCATGTCGGGAACGGCGCGGCTCGACGCGCTGTGCGCGTCCGCAGGCGTGCGGGTCGACGCAGGCTTGTTGATCCGCTGGTGGTCTCGCAGCGCAGTGGTTGCGCTGGTCGGAGCGCTCCTGGCCGGTGGGATGGGCTTGGCAGTTCTCGTGGCGTCCGGCGTAATTGTCGGGCCCGTCTTTGTGCTGCGGACGTTGGCAGGTAGAGCCGACGCCGGGTACGACAGCGCGTTGGCAACGGCACTCGACGGAGCCGCGCGAAGCGTCCGGTCCGGCGCCTCGCTGCAGGCGGCAGTCACCGAGGCAGCGGGCTGCGCCAACGGCGCAGTTGCCCTGGATCTTCGCCGTGTCAGTGCGGCTGCCGAGCGCGGAGCCTCGCTGGTAGACGCGCTCACGCAATGGGTCGAGCGTCGGCCGCGGCGGTCGGTTCGCCTCGCCGCCGGCGCAGTGTCGCTCGCCGTGGAAAGCGGCGGCGCACCGGGTCGGGTGCTCGACGACGTCGCTACTGCGCTGCGACAACGACATCAGGTCGAGCGCGAAGCGCACTCGCTCGCTGCCCAAGCGCGGCTGTCCGGCATCGTTGTCGGTGTTGCGCCCGTGGCTTTCACCGTGATCGCCTGCGCCGCCGATCCACGGCACGCGCGCGTGTTGTTCGCCACCCCTCTGGGATTGGCCTGTCTGGCGGCTGGCCTCGCGCTCGACGCCGCAGGTGCGACGTGGATGCACCGCATCAGTCGATCGGTCACCCCATGGTGATGTTCCTCGCTGCCGGGTGGGCAGCACTCGTCATCGCGCTCGCCGCGCGTCACCGCCCTCTCACAGCGGCGCGTCTTGCGGCCCTCGGGCTTCGCACCGGAGGCGGCCAGCGCAATCTCCGTGTGAACGCCCGGCCGCTTCTGAAGCCGGCGTGCGTCGCCGTTGCCGGCGCGCTGCTCCACCCCCTGCTCGCTGTGGCAGTCGTCGGGGTTGCCGCCGCACGCCCGTGGCTCGCTCGGCGACGCGCTGCAGCCTGCGACGCAGCGGCCGTTGAAGCGGGCGTCGCGGACGCAGTGGCCCTCGTGTCTTTGGGCGTCAACGCCGGGCTGAACCTCCTCGGAGCGCTGGAAGCCGCCGCCCGACATGTCGACGGCCCGGCGGCACGCGAGATCGGTCGAGTCGTGGCGGAGGCAGCGCGTGGCGAACGGCTCGCCGACGCACTCGAAGGCATGGCTACTCGTCTCGGCGATCCGGTGCGACCGCTCGTAAGCGCACTTGTGTCGTGCGACCGCTACGGCGCCGCAATCGGCCCGACCCTCGACCGGCTCGGCGTGGACGTGCGCCTTGCCTCACGGCAGCGCGCAGAAGCAGCCGCGAGGCGCGTGCCGGTGCGTCTTCTCTTCCCCCTCGTCACTTGCATCCTCCCGGCGTTCGGTCTTCTGACCGTGGCGCCGCTCATCGCCGGGTCACTCCGCGGTCTCGGCCTCTAAACCGCCACCCCCTTGGGAGGCAACCGTGTCATCGACGCTGTTGGTCATATCCATCCACCTCACCTGTGCATTGCGCACTCTGCTCGGACGCGTCCGTGCGGGTCGGACGAGCGAACGTGGGCAGGCCACTGCCGAATATGCGCTTGTCCTGCTCGGTGCAGCCGCTGTTGCCGTGCTCGTCGTCGGCTGGGCTGCACGCACCGGCAAGATCGGCGATCTGCTGAACTCCGTGTTCGATCAGCTGCTGGGCAAGGTTCGGTGAGCCGGGGGCGAGAGCACGGCCAGGCGGCGGTCGAGCTCGCACTCAGCCTGCCCTTGGTCGTGCTCCTGCTCCTCGCGGCGGTTCAGACCGGCCTCGTGGTTCGCGACCAGATTCTCGTCGTGCATGCCTCACGCGAGGCCGCCCGCGCCGCGGTAGTCACCCCTGACCCCAGTGCCGCGCGCCGCGCCGCCACCGGGTCTTCGGGTTTGGCGCAACGCCGGCTCGCTGTCGAGCAAGGGCCACGAGGGGCACCCGGATCTGCGCTCAGGGTGGCGGTCCGCTATGTTTCGCCGACGGAAGTGCCGCTGGTGGGGTCTTTCCTTCCCGATGTGGTTCTCCGAGCTACGACCACTATGAGGGTTGAAGTGTGACGGAGAGTGGGAAAATTCGTCACGCTGAGAGAAATGCTGCAGGAACCACGACATAGCCCGTCGAATCCTTCGTCTTGACGGTGTTGCGTGGTCACAATGGTGTGGTCGCCAGCTCGAAAAAGATAGCTAAAGCAGGCCAGCTGGCCTGGGGAGAGGAACGAAATGCGTATTCGATCGGTCGCTGCAATCGCAGTAGCCACGCTCATCGGTGGCGCGCTCATCGCGGGTCCGGCTCAGTCGGCCCAGACCGTGACGGTCAAGCCTGAGGTGTTCGCGGGCGCCGCTTCTGCGCGTGCGCTCGACATCAACGTGCTCGGTCAGCGCTTGACCTTCGGCGACACGTTCGCCAAGGCCTCGAAGAGCGTCACGAGCGCGGGCGAGAGCGTCGTGGCCGAGGCCACCGGCGCAGGCCAGCTGAGCCTGCTCGGCAACACCACGCAGACCGCAAAGGTCGTTGGCACCGGCACGCAGGCGAACCCCGAGAAGTGCGCCGGCGTGGCTCTGCCCGCCGCCGTTGCCAACATTCTCGCCGTCGGCGTCGCCTGCTCGTCCAGCGCTGCGACCGCCGGTCCAGGCGCTGTCGTCAACGCCATCAGCTCCGGCAACGTCGCCGGGGTCGATCTGTCGGCGAACACCGTTCTTTCCACCCTCCCGATCGGCACGCTGGCCGACACGCTTCTCGCAGTCGTCCCTGACCTCCCCATCGACGTCGAGACGCCTGTCAAGGAGCTCGTCGACAGCGTGCTCAAGACCAAGACACTCGACGTGAGCGTCGGTGACGCCACCTCGCAGGTCACCAGCACCACCGACACGGTCACGGCCAAGGCCAACTCCGCCGCTGTCACGATCAAGCTCCTGCCGACGCCTGATCTCAAGGGCGTCATCCAGAGCCAGCCGATCCTCACCATCACGGCGGCGCAGGCAAGTGCCAAGGTCGTCTACGACCGCATCTCCGGCAACGTCCTCGACGCCTCGTTCGACCCGGCGCTCGTGCGGGTCAAGTGCACGCTCGCCGTGCTCTGCAACGGCCTGTCGGAGATCGTCGTCGCCCCGAACCAGGACATCGAGATCGGCAAGCCGGGCGACCTGCTGCACGTTCGCATTGCTGTCGCCTCCGGCAAGATCATCGACGATCCGGTCCTCGGCAAGAAGGCCGTCTCTGACGGCGTCGCCATCCAGCTGCTCGACGGTCTCCAGGGCGGCATCCAGCTGAACCTGGCGCACGCTGAGGCCGGTGGCATCGTGTCGCCCGCCAAGACGAGCGTCCTCGACATCCCGAACGTCGAGGTCTCCCGTCAAGGTCCGGCGCAGCTCCCCCGCACTGGTGCTGAGGATGTTCTTCCGCTGGCCGTCGCCGCCGTCGCCATCGTGGCGCTCGCCGGTCGCCGCCTGCGCTTCTCGCAGCGCTAACTCACCTCACGCAGTATCCGGTCGAAAGGAAGGTCCCGGGGCATCCGCCCCGGGACCTTCTTGCATTTCAGCGTCATCGCCGCCCGCGTCCGTCGTTCTCAATCGAACCCGTACGCTTGCCATAGCAAGTCTGTCCCTTCCCGGCGCCGGAGGTGCCCCGCGTGGACCGCCTAATTCTGTTCTTTCGACGCAACGGCTGGGCCCGCCGCGGGCTTTCGGTTGTTTCGTTAACGCTCGTGGTGGCAGCGATAGGCCTGTTGGGCTACCCGCTCTATACGAACTTCGAGCAGGGTCAGATTCAGGACGAGAAGAACGGCCAGCTTGCGAGCCCCGACTTGAAGAGCCGCTACGCAAAGCGTGAGTTGAAGATTGGCGATGCGCTCACACGTATCAAAATTCCCAAGATCGGCGTCGACGTCGTTGTCGTCGAGGGCACGACGCCGGCGGCATTGAAGGCAGGAGCGGGTCATTACGCATCCACGCCGCTGCCGTGCGAGACGGGCAACGTCGCAATCGCTGGGCACCGCACGACGTACGGCAAGCCGTTCGCCCAGATGGACCGATTGGCCCCGGGCGACGTGATCATCCTCGAGACGCCGATCGGATCCTGCACCTACGAAGTCACCAAGCGCCCCGGCAACGCTCCCAACCCGTTCGTGGTCGATCCGACGAACCAAGGCGTCGTCGCAAACACACCCGGTGAGCGCAACCTCACGCTCACGACGTGTCACCCGAAGGGCTCGGCCAAGCAGCGGCTGATCATCCGCGCCAAGCTCACTGCAGGCGCTGTCGGAGCGTGAGATCCCTGCGCGTCGTTGGAGCGGCAACAGTCGCGGCGCTCGCCGCGCTTGCCGTTCCTGGCGCACCGCCGGCGCTGGCGCAGGCTCCGGTGGTCACTATCACGACCCCCGGGGAGGGTGCGACGCTTGCGGCCCCTCCCGCGGTCGCCGGAACAATAGAGATGCGCAACGGAGGAACCGTTACCCGCGCCTCCGTGACCCTTGCGAGCCTCGACGGCCATACAACCGAGGGTGCGACGCACAACTATGAGCGGGGCGGCACCGCCAACTCGCCGATTTTTACCTCGGGGGCGGTAGATGCCGTCCAGTTCAGCTTTACCGTGTCGCCGCGGCATAACGGCGCGTACACCGTCACCGCGAACGGCACAGGTCGCGACCCGGCGCCCGACATCAACGGTGACGAGACGAGCGCGAACACCGTGCGCCGCTTCAACATCGAGTTCCCGCCCGTCGCCCCGTCCGGCGTCTCTGCATCGATCGATGCGGCTACCCGTCGGGTCACGGTTACCTGGGCGGCGAATCCCGAGCCCGACATGGTCGGGTACCAGGTGCAGCGCGCATACGGCACGGGCAGCTACCGCGAGATCGGCACGACGCCGGCTGTCGCCAAACCGTCGTTCGTGGATGACTTGTCGGATACCGAGAAGTTCCCGGCCGGTCAGTACCGCTACCGCGTCATTGCCATTCGCCGGGCGCGCACATGCGCCAATCCGGCCAGCGACGCCGCCTGCAACCGCGGCATCACCTCAGGCGCGTCCGCGTTCGACGACGTCACCGTGCGATCCACCACTACGACCACGGCGTCGAGCGGTACAGCGAGGACCACTACCACCGTGCGCGGCGGCGGCGATGCCGGTGGTTCGACGGGGGGCGGCTCTACCGGCGGCGGGTCGACGCGCTCGGGCGGAACGATCTCTGGTGTTCCCGGCGGCAAAGTCGACCTGTCGGACTTTGGCAAGCTCGGCGGAAAGGGCAGCACGAGCTACATCCCCGACCGCCAGGACGACGGCACGTTCGGCGAGCTTGAATACGGCGAGCGTCCGGCGGATGACGAAACCGAGAGCGATCCTGGTGTCATCGAGATCGGTGCTCCGGATGTCGGTCCGTTGAAGACGAGCGACGACTGGGTGAAGTTCCTCGGCGCAGGCTCTTTGGCCACCGCGATGCTCGTGCATGTGCTCTGGTTCAAGGGACAGGTTGACAACTTCCCGCTCGAAGCGGTGGCACCTCGAGGCGACTGAGGGAACCGGCGGCGGGGCCGGTGACGTCGAAGGAGTACACCGACGACACGAGGAGCCGACCATGCCGAGGACCCGCACACTCGTAGGAGCAACACTCGCCCTGGTCGTCGCGGCCGGTGCCGCTGTCGCAGCCACGACGAGCGTCAGCAACCCGAGCGCGTCAGTCGGTGCTTCGCAAGAGCCGCAGAGCCCGCAGCGAGGCGGCTTGACCAGCGGAGAGGCGTTCGACGCCGGGGCGCCGCGACCGAGTGCCGCTGCCGGCGCTGGTGCGTTGGCGCCCGCGAGCGGAACCGTGGCAGTCGGCAGTGCTCGTGCGGCGAACGTTCCGGCCTCTGGCGGACCACGCATCGTCAAGACGGCGTCGATGAACATCACGGTGCGTAAAGCGATCGATGCCGCCACCGATCGCATCCCTGGGATCGCCGCGCGCTTTGGTGGCTTCGTCTCCGAGTCGCAACGCCGAGGTCACGGCCGTGAGCTCGACGCCAGCTTCACGATTCGCATCCCCGCCGCCCAGTTCGACTCCGCCCGCACCGAGCTTGCGCGGCTGGGCGATGTGCGGGGTGAATCGCTCGGCGGTCGTGACGTCTCGGGCCAACTCGTCGACTTCGAAGCGCGGCTGCGATCGATGCGGGCCGAAGAAGAGGCCCTGCGCGCCATCCTGTCGAAGGCCACGACTGTCGGCGACACGCTGCAGGTCACGCAGTCGCTTGCAGAGGTGCGCAGCCGGATCGAGCAGTTGGACGCGCAGCGGGCGCAACTCGCCGACGCCGCCGATCTAGCCACGATCAACGTGACGGTCGTGGGTCCCGCCGCCGTGAGCGTGTCACCGGATGCCGAATCGGTCCTCGAGCGCAGTGTCTCCCGGGCACTTGGCGCGGCCCTGGCCATCGTCGGCGGGACGGTCGTCGCGCTCGGCGCCGCAGTTCCGCTCGTAGTTCTCGGCGCGTTGTTTCTGATCGCGGCGCGCGCCGTCGGCCGTCGTCGGCAGCGGGCAGTGGAGGCCGCAGTAGGTTGAGTGGCGTGCCGACCGAGGTCGATGTGACGCGCGCGGATGACGGGCTTACGGTCGCCGTCATTCGCGGGGCGCTCGACCTCGCGGCCGCACCAGCAGTGCAGCGCCAGCTACTCGATGCGACACCCGCCGCTGGGATGGCTCTACTAATCGACCTCGCCGAGGTCGATGCCGTCGACGCCGCAGGAGTTGGGGCGTTGCTCGCCGCCGTGCTGCACGTACGCGCCAACGGTGGCGAGGTAGTCCTCGTCGATCCGAGCGAAGCGGTCTTCCGTGTGCTGCGCCTTGGCCGGCTCGAAAGCGCCCTCGACATCGCACCGAATGTCACCGAAGCGCGCGGTCGCTTCGTCACGAGCGGCTCGACCCCTCGATGACCCTGCGGCGCCCCTTCTCGAACCTGCGGACACCGGTGGCCGAGCACGACCGGAAGCGTCTGCGCGACTTCTGCGAAGCGCTTCCGGGTGTCGTCCCCATTGCCCAGGTCGAGCCCCGCGCGCTCGCGACGGTGGCCGGCGAGATAACCAGCGTGCGCATCGTGCCAAAGGCCGACAGCTCCCCCTGGCTCGAGGCGACCATCAAGGACGGCACCGGTGCGATGGTCGCGATGTGGACCGGCCGCCGACGCATGCCCGGCATCCGCACCGGCCGCCGCCTAAAGATCTCCGGCCGCGGCTCCCCCAGCGGAGTAGGCGGCCGCCTAAAAGTCCTGAACCCCGACTACGAACTCCTGTAGCCCTCGCCCTCGCTCGGTCTCGCCCTCGCTGCGCTCGGGCGAACAGTGCGGCCTGCGGCCGCGTGCAAGGCCGGACCGGCAAAGCCGGATCCGGCCTGCGAAAGACCAGCGCCAGCCCTTGCCCTTTTGCTTCTTTCTCTCTACAGCGAGTCCCGCCGAGGCAAAGGGCTCACACCGAGGCGCGCCCGAAGCGGCGCCGACGGGACCAGCGCGACTCCGCACCGGCAGAGGCCGATCGGAAAGGGGGAGGGGCCGCATCGCCGGAGGAGCACTTGACGGAGGCTGGCGGAGGAGGCGACGCGGCCCCCTCCGCCGTCACGAGGAGAAGAGCTAATCGGTTGGCGCCGCAGCGAGCAGCGCCGTCAAGGGGTCTTCTGCCTCGCCGGTGACGAGTGCCAATACGTCGTCACCCGGCTGCAACATCGTGTCGCCACGCGGCACTACGACGTGTCCGTCGCGCACGACGGCGACCAAGCTGGC
>DATLOH010000097.1:0-6182 GCA_035536375.1 Acidimicrobiales bacterium | reverse complement strand
GGGCGAGGCGTTGCTCGCGGGTCGCCTGCGCAGCCATGCGGCGGGCGACGTCGTCGGCGTCCATGCCGCGCAGCCGTACGAGGCGATCCATGGCGATCTCGGCCGGGCAGTCGACGACGATCACGCCCGCAAGGTCGTAGCTGCGCCCCTCCACCAGCAGCGGAACGTCGAGCACGACCAGCGCTTCGGTGCTGGCCAGCTCTGCGAGTCGCTCGGCGATCGTCGCGCCAACGAGCGGGTGGACGATTGCGTTGTTGTCGCGGCGGGCGTCGTCGTCGGCGAACACGATCGCCGCGAGCTTCGGCCGATCGACTGCGCCGGTCGCGTCCAAGATGTCCGGTCCGAACCGCTCCACCGTGGGCGCAATCGCGGCGCCGCCTGACGCCTGAAGCTCACGAACAATGGCATCGGCGTCGATGAGCACTGCACCCCGCTCGACGAGCAGGGAGGAGACCGACGACTTGCCCGCGCCAATGCCCCCCGTGAGACCGACGACCACCACCCGCCGAACGCTACACACGCGCCCCGAGAACCACGACGCGCTGTTCTCGCCTGACCCGCGCGTCCGCGTGGCGACCGCCGGTGCCACGAAGGGCCGCGCGCAGCGGCGAATTCTCGAGCCCGCCGCTCGCGAGTGGGCGGGGAAGAGCGCAGGAGCGGCAAACGCGTGGCTTGTCCTCGTGGGCACACGTGCACCCGACTGGCAGGACCCGCTTTTCGAATGGCGAGAGGAGCCGCCAACGCTAGGCACGCCCCACCCCGGACTCTTCTACCCCGACCGGCTCGGGTTCTGGACCGAGGTCCGCCGATGGATCACGGTGCTGGTGCGCTCGGCATGGCCGGGTGCGCTCACACAGGAGGCGCTCAGCGCCGCAGCTGTGCTTCACGGGCAGGAGCCGAGCGCTGCTCGAGCGTCGATGGCGCTTGCGCGTCCGCAGGTCGTTGTCGCGCTCGACGACGCCGCCATCGATCTTCTCCCCGCCACGCAGGCGGGCGATCGTCACGAGGTGCGAATCCGCGATCCGCACCGACCGCGACAGGACTACACCGGCTGGTGGGCCGTCACCGCCGCGGGCGTCATCGTCGGCAAAGCGCCGCAGCACCCAGCGGCTCACAAGTTCTACAAGCGCGCCGACCTCGACGCGTTCCTCGCCGCCGCACCCCTCGGCTGACCCTCGCCGACCCGCCCGTCCAATGTGTTCTTGACGCGGTATTCCACGCAGAGCGCGGAAAACTTCCGCAAGAAGTCGACGTGGCGGAAGTGCCCGGCGGCGTTTGTCGCATTCGCCAGCGATGCCTCGCGGTCACTAGAGCGCTGGTGTCCGGCGGAATGATCCACGTAGCTCATGGTGTCTGGACTTGACCAGTCCGATGATCGCTGCGTGAGTGGCTTTCGATCCTCGGGACACACCCGCAGCGAGCGCGGCAGCGCGCTTGTCGAGTTCTCAGTGGTATTCGGACTCTTCGCGTTCATCATCTTCGCGCTCGTGACATTCGGCATGATGCTGGCGGCGAAGAACAGCATCACCCACGCAGCCGCGGAGGGCGCTCGCGCTGCGATCGGCGTCGCCGAACTTCCGGCTGCGACGCTCGACAGCCGTCGCGAAGACGAGGCCAAAGCCGCGGTCGCTCGGTCGCTCGACTGGTTCGGCAGCAAGTACCAGCCCAGCGACACCAGCGCGGCGGTCGCTCGGTGTGATCCGGCCAA
This sequence comes from Acidimicrobiales bacterium, assembly GCA_035536375.1. Classification (GTDB taxonomy): domain Bacteria; phylum Actinomycetota; class Acidimicrobiia; order Acidimicrobiales; family JACCXE01; genus DATLOH01. The sequence continues at coordinate 4,474 of DATLOH010000097.1, read as the reverse complement.
CGTCGCCGACCTCACCGAGTGCATCACCGTCACCATCACTTACCCGTACAAGGACCGCCCGATCATCCCGCCCTTGCCGGGGATCGGGCTCATGACGCCGGACACGTTTACGGCCACCGCCGTCGTGAAGCTGAGTTAGGAGACGCGTGTTCAGACTCTTCTCCCGTAGCAAGGAGCGAGGCGCGGTCATGGTCATGGCCGTCCCTGTGGTGCTGCTGTCGTTTGTGGCCGCCGCCCTCTCGGTTGACATCGGCCGGCAGGTACTCGAGAAGCGGGCTGATCAGTCCGTGGCCGATCTGGCGGCGCTCGACGCCGCGCGCGCGGTTGGCAACTTCCCGACTTCGGCGCTACCGGCCACGCTTTCGGCTGCTGCGCAGACGGCCGCCACCGCCTCTGCTGCGCGGAACGGCTTCTCCCCCGATGCGACGCACAGCGTCACCGCCGTCCTCGGTTCGATCGACAGCACGAGCAATGCGTTCGTACCAACAGGCACCTCCGCAGTACAAGTGACGGTCGGCTCGGCGATCGACTACGTATTCATGCCAGGCACGAAGAACGTCTTGGCTCGGGCGGTTGCGCGTGTCGGCTCGCCTGAGGCCGCCTTCTCAGTTGGGTCGACGCTTGCCTCACTCGACACGAAGAAGAGCCGTCTCGATCCGATTCTGTCGACGTGGCTCGGCAGCGGCAGCCTTTCCCTCGTCAGCTACGACGGTCTGGCGACTGCAGATGTGGCGCTTTCGTCGTTGCAACGCGAGTTGCTCGAGATGGGCTTCGACGTCGGCACAGCGCAGAAACTGCTCGACGTCGACCTCACACTCGTGCAGCTCCTCACCGCGACCGCGCAAGCGCTCGGGCAGGACGGCGAGCCAACGGCGCAAACAGAGATCAACGATCTGATCACCGCCTCGGTGACGACATCGAACACGCTGAGGCTCGGCGACTTCGTCAACATCGCGCAGCCCTCCAGCGACGCCGCGCTAGATGCCGCCGTCAACGTGTTCCAGCTGGTGACGAGCTCTGCCCAAGTGGCGAACGGCAACTCCTTCGTCGACGTGCCGTTGACCGGCATCACCGTGCCGGGCGTGACGGGCGTGACGCTCAAGGCCAGGGTGAACGAGCCCGCGCAGATTGCCGTCGGTCCCATCGGCACGAGCGCCGACACGTCGCAGGTCACGTTGCGCGTGACCGCCAACGTCCCTCTCGGCGCGTTGCTCCCGACCGCAGCGGTGACCCTCGACTACACGAGCGCCGACGCATCCGCAGTCCTCACCGACCTCCAGTGCGGAGTTGCGGCTCCGGGCATTTCGCTTGAAGCGGCCACCAGCGCCGTGAGCGTCAGTGGCACCGGGGTCGTGCCCGCCGGAACGATGACGATCTGGTCGACGATCGGGTCGTCGTCGACGGCGTCGCACGACTTCGACCACCCCGCGGAGTTCTCGCCCTTCTACCGGCACATCGGGGCGAGCACGCTCGGGTTGGCGACCTCTGTGAACGTCGCCGGGAGCGGAGCAACGCTGACGCTCGCTCCGCTCCTGCAAGCCCAGCTACCCACGACCCTGACGACGATCAACGTCGCGCTGAGCCCCGTGATCCGACCGCTGCTTGCCTCGCTCGGGTTGAACATCGCCGCCGCCGACCTGACCGCACTCTCGATCGTTCCCGATCCCGCCTCCTGCGGCGGGACTCCCCGACTCGCCCAGTAATGACGCACCCTCAAGGAGACCACCAATGAAGAACCCGACCAAATCCCGCTCGACGCTCCTCGTCGCCGTAGGCGCCGGCGTATTCCTCGTCGGAACGGGCCTGGCGTTCGTCGCGACGCGAGACACCGGCCCCAAGGAGACCAACGTCAGTGCGGCGGTGACGACCACCACCACCGCGCCCGGCTTCGTGGCGCCTCGTGCGGAATCGCAAGCCGCCGGGTTCACGATCCCACCCGGTCATCAAGCGATGGCGGTGCAGGTGCCGTTTGCACAGGGTGTGGCCGGCTATGCCAAGGCCGGCGACAAGGTCAACGTCTACGGCGCCTTCAAGAACGCCCCTGCCAATGCCACCCTGCCCAACCCGGCGGCGAAGCTTGTGCTGGCCAACGTCGAAGTCCTGGCTGTCGACAGCGCCGCACCCGGCAGCGGCGCAACGGGCGCGGCAGCGACCTACCTCTTGGCTGTGGACGCGATCCAAGCCGAGGCCCTCGTGTACCTACAGAGCTTCGAGTCGGCCTACCTCACGCTCGCCCGTGAGGATCAGGGCATCCTGACGACACCCGGCCGCACCCCGAAGAACGCGGCCTGATATGGAACTCGCCCGCATCCTTGTCCTCGACCGCACCGCGACGCTCGCCGACCAGGTGACGCGCGTCGTGGCCGAGGAGTCCGCAGTCGAAGTCGTCGCTTGCCATCGGATGGCGGAGGCCGCCGACATGCTCGCTGACGGCGACTTCACCGTCTTCGTCGCCGGCCCCAGCACCGTGACCCGGACCGGCCTCGCCCGCATCGAGGTGATCCACGACGAGTTGCCGGACCTGACAATCGTGCTCGCCTTCTCTCGCCGGCCCGACGCGGCGGTGCGCGACATCGTGCGCGCCGGAGCGGTGGACATGGTGCAGTTGCCGGCCGACGACTCGGTGATCCGCGACGCCGTCGTGCGCGCCGTCGACCTCGGCCGCCGCCACACCCGCCAGCCGGCCATGGCGACCACGGCCGCTCCACTCGGCGAACGCGAGCCCGGTCGCGTACTCACGCTGGCCTCCTCGACCGGCGGGTGCGGCAAGACGTTCCTCGCAACGAACCTCGCTGCACTGCTCTCGCAGTACACGGACAAGTCCGCGTGCATCATCGACCTCGACCTTCAGTTCGGTGAGGTGTCGACGGCTTTGCGAATGAAGCCGCGCTACACAATCGTCGACGCGCTCCAGCGCGGCGCCGAAGCATCCGACCTCGAATCCCACCTGCACGAGTACCTCGTGCAGCACGAGACCGGGTTCTCGGTGCTCGCCGCGCCCAAAGATCCGTCGGAGGCCGACCGCGTCGACCCGCCGGACGTCAGCCGGATCATCGCCGCAGCGCGAAACCTCTTCGACGTCGTGATCGTCGACACGCCTCCGTACCTCTCCGAAGTGGTGTTGGCGGCGTTCGACGTGTCCGATCTGCTGTTCACGATCGCAACGCTCGACCTACCGAGCGTGAGGAACCTCGGCGTTTTCCTGTCGACACTCGACCGCCTGAAGATTTCCTCGGAGAACGTTCGTCTCATCCTCAACAAGGCCGAGACCGACGTCGGCATCGAGGTAGAGCAGGTACGCCGGCTGTTCCCGCAGGGTTTCACGACCGTGATCCCCTACGCGAAGGAAGTCAGCCGGTCGATCAACCTCGGCATGCCGGTGGTGGTGTCGTCGCCTCAGTCTCCCGTTAGCCGGCTGATCGTCGACGGCTTCAGCGAGCTGATTCCCGACGCCGACCAGTTGCGGCTCCCGCGCACCGAGAACGTCAAGGGCCTGCGCCGTTGGTTCGCCCGTCCCGTCCCCGCTCCCGCCCACTGATCAGGAGATAGCGATGAAGCTTTCCGAGAAGCTGGCTGCACTTGAGTCCGAGGACGGCGGCCACGACGACAAAGAGGACGCTCCCAAGGGTCGATCGAGCACGGCGCATGCCCGCAGCGCCCCGCGCGCGTCGCGCCGCGCGGCGGCGGCACCGTGGGAGGCGTCGAAACGACAGGTGCGCGAACACGTGCTGACCGATCTCGGGCCAAAGCTCTCCGGCCTGCACGGTGACGCGCTGACCCGCGAGGTCAAGGCGACCGTCGACCGCATCCTTCAGCGCGATGACGTGCGCGTGTCGCCGCTCGAGCGGAGGCGGTTCGTCGAGGAGGTCATTCAGGACACCCTCGGTTACGGTCCGCTCGACCCGCTCCTCGCCGACTCGTCGATCACCGAGATCATGTGCAACGCGTTCGACGACATCTGGGTCGAGCGCGGCGGGTGCCTCGAGTCGACCGACCATTCCTTCTCCACCGACGCGCAGTACCGCCAGGTGATCGACCGCATAGTCGGAGCCGTCGGCCGGCGCGTCGACGAAAGCTCGCCGATGGTCGACGCCCGGCTCCCCGACGGCAGCCGCGTCAACGCGATCATCCCGCCGCTCGCTGTCCACGGCTCGGTTCTCACGATCCGGAAGTTCGCTGCCGACCCGTATCAGGTCAAGGACCTCATCAGCTTCGGCACGCTGTCGCTCGACGCCGCGCTCGTGCTCGAAGCGTGCGTGCGTGGTCGCTTGAACGTTCTGGTGTCCGGTGGAACCGGAACGGGCAAGACGACGACGCTGAACGTGCTGTCGTCGTTCATCCCGGACGGTGAGCGCGTCGTGACCATCGAGGATTCAGCCGAGCTTCAACTGCAACAGCCGCACGTGATCTGTCTGGAGGCTCGGCCCCCGAACGCCGAGGGTGCCGGTGAGGTGCGCATCCGGGATCTGGTTCG
>DATLOH010000096.1:0-2197 GCA_035536375.1 Acidimicrobiales bacterium | reverse complement strand
GCGACGAGCGCGACCCTGGGTGCGAGCGAGCCGACAAGTGTCCGCAGGTCGGGCGCAGGCGCATTCGGGGTCAACGCGAGCACGTCGAAGTCACCGGCGAGATCCCGAAGCGGGCCGGGCCACTCCGCGAAGCGCGCATACGGCACCCGTAGTGCATGGCCGAGCGATACTCGGATCGTCCGTCGGTACAGCGGGTCGGCGGTCGTCGGATCGAGCAGCACGCCGTCCACGCTGAACGCGGCGGCGTTGCGGAACAGCGCGCCGAGGTTCTCGATGTCGTTAATGCCTTCGAGGACGAGGAGACGGGTTGCGCCGGCGATGACGTCGTCCGCGGAACGCACGACGTTGCGCTCCGCGACCGCGATCACGCCGCGGTGCAACGTGAAGCCCACGGTGGCCTTGAGTAGGTCGGCGGAGCCGACGAGCACGAGGCCGGGAAACTTCGCAATCAGGGGCTGCAGGACCGCGGCGCGCTCCTCGCTCACGAACAGCGTGTGCGGAGAAAACGGTGAGTCCAGAAGCGCCTCGACCGCCAGCGCGCCCTCGACGACGCACAGGCCTTCCTCCGCGCGGGCAAGGTCGCGGTCGCGCAGGTTGACGAACGGCGCGAGACGAACGTCGGCGAGTGAGTCGACTCGCTCGGTGCGGTTGCGGCGCGCCGCCACCTATTCCACGGCGACGAACAACTGCTCGGCCAACGCCTCGTCGAGCTCGAGCGTGGCGTTGCCGACCTTCAGCGTCATCGAACCGTCGTCCGCGCGCGCCTCCACCGTCGCCTGCGTCCCAGGACGAAACCCGTTGGTGTCGAGGTATTCGAGCGCGGCCATGTCGATCTCGACTCGCTCGGTGACACGGGCGAGCCGCGTACGGGCGCCGATCTCGCACTCGGTGAGCGCAGTGAGCTTGGCCGGGTTCGGCACCGTTCCCGGGATCGGGTTGCCGTGCGGGCAGGTGTTCGGATTTTCGAGCAGGACTACAAGGCGGGCCTCGACCTCGTCGGAGATGACGTGCTCCCAGCGGCACGCCTCAACGTGGCTCTTGTGCCACGGAAGGCCGATCACATCGGTGAGAAGACGTTCCGCGAGCCGGTGTTTGCGCACCACGCTTTCCGCGCGGCTGCGTCCGATGGCGGTCAGATGGACCTCGCGACCGCTCATCTCGACGAACCCCTCGTCACGAAGCCGCTTGATCATCTCTGACACCGACGGCGGCGCGTGGTCGAGGCGCTCCGCGAGGCGCGCCTGGATAACCGGCACGCCTTCCTCCTCCAGCTCGCAGATGGCTTCCAGGTACTCCTCGATCGGAGGATGAAAGCCGTCGTGCATGCCCCGAGGCTACCGGTCGCCGGTTGCGCCGACGGTTGTCGCGAGGAAGGTGATCGTCTCCTCGAGCTGCGCACGCGGAACCGACGAGTGGCGTCCGGCGTTGGCCGCCAGCTTCTTCTGTCGCGATGAGAAGGCGTCGTAGAGATCGACGACGGACTCGTGCGCGAAGAGTTCGTCGTGCCACTGCACGAGAAAGAGCAGCGGACACGTCACCTCGGCTGCGGCCGCCAAGTGGCGCTTGTAGGCGCCGAACAGGCCGAGCACCGCGGCCTGCACGCGTGGTTCGGCGGCGACGTAGTGCAGGCCGAAGTGGCAACCCATCGAGAGACCCCAGTATCCGAGGGGGGCGTCATCGGCGAGACCGACCATCGACGACGTCGCCGACGTCATCGCCTGCCAATCCTCGACCATCACGTCGTTCCACTTCGGCTCGCGGATGAAGGCATGGAACTCTGGGGTCATCTCGTCGTTGAAGACCACGCCGTCGATCACGCGCTCGCCGTGGAGCGGCGCGTCGATGAGTGCGGCGGCAAACCCGTGGCGCTTCGCGAGCACGCGCCCGACGTAGAGCGGCGCGGCCGATCGCTTGTCGCCGATGGCGCCGTGCCCGATGAGGATGAGGCCGCGCGGTGGCTGTTCCTCGGGTGTCAGGACGACGCCGGGCACGGCGCGGCCGTGGTGGTGGAGCACCACTGATTGGTCGACGACGCTGTGCGCCGTCGTGGACGCGATGACTTCGATGTCCGACACGTCCGCCATGCGCCGCAAGCTATGCGGTCGTGAGGGCTGCGAGCGTGGCCTCGGCGAGATCGGCCCGACAAATGACGAGGTCGGGAAGCCACGGGTTGGCGCAGTTGTAAACGAGGGGCGTG
>DATLOH010000095.1:0-25554 GCA_035536375.1 Acidimicrobiales bacterium | reverse complement strand
CCCGCGCCCGAATAGCGCGGAACGGCGCATCGCCACGGCCACACAGCCGGCGACGACGTCACGCTTGTGCTCGCCTTCGACCAGCTCGAGACGCTCGGTGAAGGCCCGTGCCAGTCGCAGCGCGTAGCCCTGGTCGGGGCCGATCGCTCCGAAGCCAGGGCCCTCCGGCTGGCCGCCGGTGGTGACCACTTCTCCTGGCCGGACCGGGAACCAACGCTTCGCCGGCGGAATCTGCTCGCCGACGAGAAGCTCCGTTGCCGGCGGGCTGGGGACGAACTCGGGCTGCGCCACCGCGCAACGCTACCTGCGGCTGGGCGCGTGCTCCGGCGAGAGACACGCAGCGACGCGCAGGCAAGGATGCGAAGACTGGCAATCATCCGATTTCCCCAGTTCGCATGCGATGCTCCTTTGCCAGCGATTTGCAAGGCGACGCTGGTTCGCTGTGCATTCAGCACTCGATCACACGACCAAGGAGACAAGCTTTCATGAACAGCCAACGATCGCGAATCGTGGCGCTGCCACTCGCGCTCGCGCTGCTGGCCGGCGCATGCGGCGGCGACAGCGAGACCAAAGGATCCGGCAGCGGCGCGTCCGCTGACGTCGAGAAGACGGTGCGCGCGTCGCTCGAGGCCGAGAACGAAAAGGACGTCGATGCGTTCTTGGCCCTGTGGACCGACAAGGGATTGGAGTCCTACGACCAGGGCAGTCGTGAGGACATCAAGTCAGGCAAGTCCCCGGGCTTCGGTGAGAACAAGCTCGAGTTGCTCGAGTTCAGCGACACGAAGGCAACGGGCACGAAGGCAACCACCGTCGTGGACGTCGCCCCCACGGAGTTCAAGGTGGCGAAGCCGCTGTATCGGGCGACCTTCGCACTCATCGAAAAGAACGACAAGTGGCTGATCGACGGGTTCGACTTCAAGGGAAGCCCGCCTGCGCCCGACGGCACCAAGGTGATCGACATCAAGGCGCAGGACTACGCCTTCCTGCTGGGCACGACCGAGGTGTCAGGCGATGTGGCGTTCAAGTTCGACAACGTCGGCAAGGAGCAGCACGAGCTCACGATGTACAAGGGGCCTGACGGTGTCGACATCAAGACGGCCAAAGCCGCGCTCGAGAACGTCGACGGCTCCGAGCTCAAGGACATCCCAGATGGCTACAAAGTCGACCACATCTCGTTCGCCGACGTCGGGCAGAAGCTCGACGTCACGTTCGCCGAGAAGCTGAAGCCCGGTACGTACGTGCTCGCCTGCTACATCCCCCAGGGCGGGTTCGGCGACGACGGTCCGGTCAACCCCGAGGGCGCGCCGCACATCAAGCTCGGCATGATCAACACGCTCACCATCAAGTAACTGATCCGCTTCTCGGAAGGGTTGTCGTCGATATACGACGACATCCCTTCCAAGAACGGTGGTCAGGCGGTCGTGTGCAGCAGGCCGTAGACGATCGAGTCGCAGAGGGCCTGCCAGGACGCCTCGATGATGTTGGGCGACACACCGATGGTCGACCACGAGCGTTCGCCGTTGGTCGAGTCGAGCAGGACCCTCGTTACTGCGCCGGTGCCCTTGGCGGTGTCAAGGACGCGCACCTTGTAGTCGATGAGGTGGATGCGCGCGAGCGCAGGGAACTCGTCGCCGATCGCAGCACGCAGCGCACGGTCGAGTGCGTTGACGGGTCCATCCCCCTCGGCGGTGCGCACGACACGGGCCCCGGCGACGTGCACCTTCACGGTCGCCTCAGTCGAGAATCCGCCCGCGCCGAGCTCGTCGGCGATCACGCGGAAGGACTCGAGCGTGAAGAACGGCTGCTCCCACCCCCCGGCGCGTCGCATGAGCAGTTCGAGCGACCCGTCGGCGGCCTCGAAGTGGTAGCCCTCGTGTTCGAGCCGCTTCAACGTGTCGACGACTTCGGTGAGCGTTGGCCCGTCGATGTCGATGCCCAGCTCCTGCGCTTTCATCTGCAACGTCGATCGACCGGCGAGCTCCGAGACCACGAACCGGGTGCCGTTGCCGACGAGCGCCGGCGGCACGTGCTCGTACGCGTCGGGACGACGCGCAATTGCGGACGTGTGCAGCCCCGCTTTGTGGGCGAACGCGGAGTGGCCGACAAAGGGCTGTTGCGGGTTGAGAGGCATGTTCACGAGCTCGGCGACGTGGTGACTCACAGGCGTAAGCCGTTCGAGTCGCTCGGTGGGGATGGTCTCGACACCCATTTTGAGTGAGAGGTTCGGGATGATCGTCGTGAGGTTGCAGTTCCCGGTGCGCTCGCCGTAGCCGTTGATCGTGCCTTGCACCTGACGGGCGCCGGCGCGCACGCCGGCCAGCGCGTTGGCGACGCCGCATCCGGCATCGTCGTGCAGGTGGACGCCGACAACCACGTCGTCGCGGAAGTGATCGACGACTGCGGACACCGCTGCGGTCACGTCGTTGGGGAGCGACCCGCCGTTCGTGTCGCACAGCACCAGGTGCGTCGCACCCTTCTCGGCCGCTGCTTCCAGCACCCGCAGCGCGAACTCCGAATTCGCCTTCCAGCCGTCGAAGAAGTGCTCGGCGTCGAACATCACGCGAAGCCCCTGAGCGTGAAGGAACTCCACCGAATCGCGCACCATCGCCGCACCTTCATCGAGGGTGGTCTCCAGCGTCTCGAGCACGTGGTAGTCCCAGCTCTTGCCAACGATGCACACCGTGCTGGCGCCGGACTCGACGAGGTGGCGAAGCGTGTCGTCGCTGTCGACCTTCCCAGCCTTGCGACGCGTCGACCCGAACGCGACGAGCGTCGACGTCTCCAGCTTCAGCTCTGTGGCCGCCCGCTGGAAGAACTCGATGTCCTTTGGGTTCGACCCCGGCCAGCCGCCCTCGATCCAGTGCACGCCGAGCCAGTCGAGTTGCTCGGCGATGCGAAGCTTGTCGTCGACGGTCAGCGAGATGCCCTCGAGCTGGGCGCCGTCACGCAACGTCGTGTCGTAGATCTCGACTGCGCCGGGCAGCCGCCCGCCGGGCGAGTCAGCTGACATGCTCGTTCCAGTCCTTGTAACGATCGATCTCGCCGCGCACGGCTTGGAAATACGCGTCCTGAATGGCCTTGGTGAGCGGGCCGGGATCGCCGATCTCGCGGTCGTCGACAGAGCGGACGGGCACGACCTCGGCCGCGGTGCCGGTGAGGAACATCTCGTCGCAGGTGTAGAGATCCGAGCGCACCACGTTCTCGACGGCGACCTCGTAGCCGAGGTCCCGCGCGATCGTCATGACCGAGTTCTGTGTGATGCCCTCGAGCGCGCCCGCGGACACCGGCGGCGTGACAATGCGTCCACCGCGCACCACGAAGATGTTTTCGCCCGTGCACTCCGAGACGAAGCCCTGCGGCGACAGCAGGATGGCCTCGTCGTAGCCGGCGCGAATGGCTTCCACCTTCGCCATCGACGAGTTGATGTACGCGCCGGTGGCCTTCGCCGCCGGCGGCATGGTGTTTGGGTCGTGCCGCCGCCAGGAGCTGATCTGCAGCCGCACACCGCGGGCGAGCCCTTCGTCGCCGAGGTACGTGCCCCACGGCCACACTGCGATCGCGACATTGACCGGGCACGGCAGCGGGTTGAGGCCCATCTCGCCGTAGCCGAGGAACGCGATCGGCCGCACGTAACAGGCGTCGAGCTCGTTGACGCGCACGGTCTCCTTCGTGGCCTCGATGATCTCCTCTGCGGTGAACGGGATGTCGATGCACAGGATCCGCGCCGAATCGAACAGTCGGTTGATGTGATCGGTGAGCCTGAACACCGCCGGACCGCGGGTCGTCGCGTACGCGCGAATGCCCTCGAAGACTCCGCATCCGTAGTGGAGCGTGTGGGTGAGGACGTGCACCTTCGCCTCGGCCCAGTCGACGAGCTCGCCGTCCATCCAGATCTTCTTCGACTCGGTCAGGGGCATGACGATCTCCTTAGAGCTTGGCGGCGACAGCATCGCCTATATCGCTGGTGGTGCCTGCGTAAACGGATGGGTCGGCGACCGCCGCCGTGATGCGGGCGGCCGCGTCCACCTCGCCGAGATGGTCGAGCATCAGTGCGGCCGAGCGGATGGCCGCGATGGGGTTGGCTCGACCGGTGCCGACTATGTCGGGTGCCGAGCCGTGCACGGGCTCGAAGAGCGAGGGTCCCGTACGCGCGGGGTTGAGATTGGCCGAGGCGGCCACGCCGATGCCGCCGGAGATTGCGCCCGCAAGATCGGTGAGGATGTCGCCGAAGAGATTGTCGGTGACAAGCACGTCGAATCGCCCGGGATTTTCCACGAGGTGGATGCACGCGGCATCGACGTGGTTGTACGCGGTTTCGAGCCCGTCGAACTCGGTGGCGACCTCGTCGAACGTGCGCTGCCACAGATCACCTGCGAACGTCAGGACGTTGGTCTTGTGCACGAGGGTGACGTGCCGGCGCGGACGCGTCGCCGCAAGCTCGAACGCGAACCGCACGCAACGTTCGACGCCGTGGCGCGTGTTCACCGACCCCTGCGTCGCCACTTCCTGTGGCGTGCCGCGACGCAGGAAACCCCCCTCACCGCCATAGGCGCCTTCAGTGTTCTCACGAATCACGACGAAGTCGAGAGCGTCCGTGCCGAACGGCCGCATGTTGACGTACAGATCCAACTCGAACCGAGTGCGGAGCAACAGCCCGCGCTCGAGGACGCCGGGCGGCACGTCGGGGGTACCGACGGCACCGAGCAGGATCGCATCGAACTCGCGCAACTCGTCGAGCACCGCGTCGGGGAGGACCTCGCCCGTGCGTAGGTACCGGGCGCCGCCGAGGTCGTATGGCGTCCTGTCTAGAGCGACGCCCGCAGCGTCGACGACCTTCAGCGCCTCGGCCACGACCTCGGGCCCGATGCCATCGCCTCCGATGACCGCGACTCGATGTCCCACTTCGCGGCTCAGTGTAGAAGAGCGCGGGCGACGGGTAGCGTTCGCACATGGCACCGAACCCACTTACGCGCGACACCTTCGAGCGGTTGTCCGCGGAGCTCGAGGAGCTCACGACGGTCGGACGGGTCGAGATCGCTCAGGCCATCGAGGCCGCCCGCGCCCTAGGCGACCTGAAGGAGAACGGCGACTACCACGCTGCCAAAGATGCGCAGGGTCACATGGAAGCTCGGATTCGCAACCTCCAGGCAATGCTCGACGACGTCGAGATCGTCGACTCCGCCGCGACCGACGTAGTGGCATCAGGGTCGGTCGTCGGCCTGCGCTACGAGGGCGACGACGATGTGGAGCGCTACCTCATCGGGTCGATCGAGGAACGCCGCGAGGGCGTCACCGTCACATCGCCGGGATCCCCGCTCGGCCAGGCGCTGCTCGGTCAGCGCGTGGGTGGTGTCGTGGAATATGCGACGCCCGCGGGCGCGATCCTCAAGGTCGAAATCGTCGAGATCGGGTCTTAAGCGCTAGAGCTCGAAGACCTCGTGCGCCGCTGAAACGCTGAGGCCCGGCGTCGGACCGCCCGCGATGACGTGCAGATAGCCAGCGACCACGACCGCGGCCAGGCCGTGTCGCGGCTCGCGCAGACGGAAGCGCACGCGCCAGCGGTCCCCGCTGAGGCACTCGACCGTCGCGATGGTTCGCTGCCGCTCCTCGCCGCCGGCGACGCATCCGCCAGACGCAGCGGTGCCACCGCGTGGGTCTTCGACACTCGGCTCTTCGCGCCACGCGTCTTCGCCAGGCCGCCACGATTCCACCGAGGTCAAGTTCGTCTGCAAGCCGCCGAGTCGCCCTGCGACCGCATACGCACGGCCGTTGACGACCATCGCAGCAGTGTGCTCGCGCGCTTGGGTCAGGGATGGTCCCGGCGCCCAGTCGTCGGCGTCACTGACGAGCACCTCCACCGAGGCGAGCACGTCGCCTTCCGTGGTCTTTCCCCCAAACGCGATCAGCCGATCATCGACGCTCGCGAGCCCGAGCGCACCGCGCGCCCGCGTAAGCGTCGGGCCTGCCTCCCATGCCTTCGCCGCGGGCGGAAGCCGATACGTCGCCCGTGCCGCTACCCAACCCTTGTCCTCGGCGGTCGTGAACCCGCCGACCGCCCACAGGTCGTCGCCGAGAACCGCCAGCGCGGCGTGATGGAGGGCAACGGGTAGATCGGGAGCGCGCGACCACTCGCCGTTCGACGGGTCGTAGACGTCGACTCGATCGGACGCACCGCCGTCGGCTCGCAGGCCGCCGGCCACGACGACCTTGCCCTTCCATGCCGCTCCTGCGACCTCGGTGCGGGCTTCCGGCGCCGGGGTCGGTACGGGCGGAGTCGGGGCCTTGCGTTCGGTCGTGGTGGTTGCAGCTGGACCGGCGCGCCGGGCGGTGGTGGCGGTGTTCACGCGGCGCCGAATAGTCGTCGTGACCCCCGATTCGGGTGCCGCCGTTGTCGTCGACGCCACCGCCGGCGGGAATCGGCCCGAACGCGTCGTCGTCGTGATGGCCATGCCGTCCTCGTCTTCACCTCCGCACGCGCCGACGAGGACCGCCAGGCACATGACGGCTGCGCACCCCCTCCGAACGACGCTCATGCAAAGGAAGTTTGGCGTGCTCGTTGACCTCGTGCGTTCACGATTGCCCGCGCCGTCATCCAGCCCGCCAGCCCGAGCCACAACGAGACGAGGCCGGAGCCGCCGCCTGTGACGACCCACGCGGCCGGCGCGACGAACACGACGAGACCGATAACCGTCGACCACATCACCGTTCGGTAGTCGCCCGCGCCCATCAGGACACCATCGAGCACGAATGCGACCGCCCCCGGGATCTGCATTGCGGCGACGATCGGCAGGATCGCCGCAGCGGCGTTGATGGCCGCCCGGTCGTCGGTGAACAGCGCAGGGAAGGCGTGCCGCCCGGCAAGCACGACCACCGCGATGCCGATCGACCCTTGGGTCGTGACGCGTACCGCCCTCCGGGCGATTCGCCAGGCCGCAGCCGGATTTCCGGCGCCGAGCTCGGTCGCGACCAGTGTCTGCGCGGCGATGGCGGTGGCGTCCAGCACGAATGCGAGGAACAGCGTCAGCTGCAACGCGATCTGGTGAGCGGCCAGTGCGGTCGGGTTGATGCGCGCCGCCACCGACGTCGCCGCCGCAAGCACCGCGAGCAACGCTCCCGTCCGAATGGCCAGATCCCCTGCGATGCGCCCGAGCCCGCGCATCTCCTCGACGTGGGGCCGGGCCGGCACTCCCACGGCCCTCGCGGTACGCAGCAACAGCCAGCCGAAGACTGCGGCAGCAAGCCACTGCACGATCACGGTGCCCCACGCGGACCCAGCGATCCCGAGATCGAGTCCGTAGACGAAGACGATCTCGATGATGACGTTTGCGACGTTGGCGGCGACGACCACAGTGAGCGGCGTGCGCATGTCGCCATGTCCGCGGCAGACACCTTGGCCGGCCATTGCCACGAGGACAGCCGGCACACCGAGAGCGCCGATGCCGAGGTAGGTAGCGGCAGCCTCGAGCACCGCTCCCTCACCTCCGAGGAGCGCGGGCAGGATCCGGCTGGCGGCAATCAGCGCTAGTGCGAGCGGCACGCCGACCCCGAGCGAAAGCCACAGCACCGCCATGGCGACACGACCAGCGCCCGCGCGATCACCAGCACCGATCAGGTTGCCGACCCGCGTCGTCGTCCCCCACGACAGCGCGTTGCACAGCGCGATCGCCGTAGTCAGGACGGTTCCCGCGAGGGCAAGTCCGCCGAGCGGCGCCGTGCCCAAATGGCCGACGATCGCAGTGTCGACAAGGACGTACACCGGCTCGGCAGCGAGCGTGAAGAGCGCAGGCACCGCCAGCGAGAAGAGTCGCCGGTCGATCACGCGATTCTCGGCCGTGGCCATCTATCGCCGATCGCTCAGCGCGGCGCCGATCGACTCTGCCGCGGCCGCGACTTGCGGGCCGAAGCGGCGGCCCGGTGCCCGTGAGAGCCGGTCGACCGGTCCCGACACCGATACGGCAGCGACCATGCGCCCCTCGACCACCACTGGCGCGCTGACCGATGCCACGCCTCTCTCACGCTCTTCGACGCTCGCAACCCATCCGCGCGACGAGGTCTCGCCCTGAAGGACCCGGCCGGCCGATCCGACACCCAGAGGCAGCTCCGCGCCCACAGCGACGATCGTGCGCAGCGAGTGAGGTGAGTCCAACGCGAGCACGCACACGCGGCGTTCGCCTCGGACGACGTAGAGCTGGGCGCTCTCGCCGGTGTCGTCCCTGAGCCCAGCGACGATGGGTGCCGCGACTGCGGCGAGATCTGTTGCGGGGAGACGCGCGCCGAGCATGAACTGCCCCGCCGTATCGCGGGTGACGAAGCCGTGGACTTCGAGCGCGCTGGCGAGGCGGTGCGCCGTCGCCCGCGGGAGCGCGGCGCGTTCCGAGAGCTCGGCGAGCGACAGAGGCCCGTCGCTGAGCGCATCGAGCAGCGCCACCGACTTGTCCAGCACGCCGACACCACTTACAGTGCGTTTCACTAAGCGAGAACGTTATCCCAGAATGTGAGATGCATGGCACAGACTCTGAGCGAGAAGGTGTGGGATCGCCACCTCGTCCACGGCGCGCCGAACGAGCCCGACCTGCTCTTCATCGACCTCCATCTGATCCACGAGGTCACGTCGCCGCAGGCCTTCGACGGGCTTCGCATCGGCGGGCGGACGGTGCGGCGACCGGATCTCACGGTCGCGACGATGGACCACAACGTGCCGACGATCGGCCTCGACCTGCCGGTCGCGGATGAGATCTCGCGAAAGCAGATGGACACGCTGGCCTCGAACTGTGGTGAGTTCGGGATTCGTCTCTACCCGATGGGTCACAAGGACGCCGGCATCGTGCACATCATCGGGCCGGAGCAGGGACTGACGCAGCCCGGCATGACGATCGTCTGCGGTGACAGCCACACGTCGACGCACGGTGCCTTCGGCGCGCTCGCTTTCGGCATCGGCACGAGCGAGGTCGAGCACGTGCTCGCCACGCAGACGCTCCCGCAGCGGCGCCCGGGCACTATGGCGGTGGTCGTCGACGGCGACCTTCCTGCCGGCGTCACCGCAAAAGACGTGATCCTGGCGGTGATCGGACGAATAGGCACGGGCGGCGGAGTCGGTCACGTCATCGAGTACCGCGGCTCGGCGTTTCGCAATCTGTCGATGGAAGGCCGCATGACGGTCTGCAACATGAGCATCGAGGCGGGCGCCCGCGCAGGACTGATCGCGCCCGACGACACGACGTTCGCCTACCTCGAGGGCCGCCGGCACGCGCCGAAAGGTGCGGCGTGGGAGGCGGCGCTCGACGAATGGCGATCGTTGGTCACCGACGAAGATGCGCAGTTCGACCGCACGGTCACGTTGGAGGCCGCCCAACTCGAACCGCACGCGACGTGGGGAACCAACCCCGCCCAGGTCGCGCCCCTGTCGGGCTCGATCCCCGACCCGACCGCCTTCGACGATCCTGCGCAAGCCAGCGCGGCGGCGCGGGCGCTCGAGTACATGGGACTCGAGGCTGGAACGGCGATGCGTGATGTCGCGGTCGACACCGTTTTCATAGGCAGTTGCACGAACGCCCGCATCGAGGACCTGCGCGCCGCCGCGGATGTGCTCGCCGGTCGCACGGTCAAGGCGGGGGTGCGAGCGCTCGTCGTGCCCGGCTCCGAAGCGGTCAAGACGGCGGCCGAGACCGAGGGCCTCGACAAGGTGTTCACCGCCGCGGGCTTTGAATGGCGTGGCGCGGGGTGTTCGATGTGCCTCGCCATGAACCCCGACAAGCTTGCGCCCGGCGAGCGCGCCGCGTCGACGTCGAACCGGAACTTCGAGGGACGCCAAGGCCCCGGGGGGCGCACCCATCTCGTGTCACCGGCCGTCGCCGCCGCCACGGCCGTCGCCGGCCATCTCGCGAATCCGACGGATCTGTGATGGAGCCCGTACGCACAATCACGGGCACCGCGATGCCGCTCGATCGTTCCGACGTCGACACCGATCAGATCATCCCCGCGGAGTGGTTAAAGCGCGTCGAGCGCACCGGTTTCGGTGAGGGTCTGTTCGGCGCCTGGCGACGCGACCCGTCCTTTGTCTTGAACGACGCTCGCTACCAGGGCGCGACGATCCTCGTAGCCGGCCCGAACTTCGGCACGGGCTCGTCGCGGGAGCACGCGGTGTGGGCCCTGACCGATTTTGGATTCAAGGCCGTCATCTCGCCGCAGTTCGGAGACATCTTCCGCAACAACGCGACCAAGGCCGGCCTCGTCCCTGTCGAGGTGCCGCCTGAAGTCGGCGCCGCGTTGCTCGCCGCCATCAGCGCGGATCCGACACTCGAGCTCATCGTCGACGTCGAGTCGCGCACAGTCGGGGCGCTTGCGGCCGGCATCGAGGCCGAGTTCCCGCTCGACGACTTCACGCGGATGCGGTTGTTGGACGGCCTCGACGACATCGGCCTCACGCTGCGCCACATGAACGAGATCGAGAGCTACGAGGCGCAGCGCCCAGCGTGGATGCCGACGCTTACGTCGTAATGACGTGAAGGCGCGTGAACGCACCGAGAACCGCGCGCAGCGAGGCCGTAAGGATGCTTTCGTGCATGCCGATCCCCCACCGCACGTTGCCGTCGGCGTCGCGCATTTCCACGAAGGCAACTGCCTGCGCGTCTGTTCCGGCGGTGACAGCGTGCTCCGCGTAGTCGACCACCTCGATCTCGACGCCGAAGCATGCGCGCAGTCCGTGCACGAACGCAGCAATCGGGCCGGTGCCCTCGCCATGAAGCGTCTTGTGCTCGTCGCCGGAGAGGATCTGCGCGGTGACGCTGGCGCCATCCTCGTTCGTGGTGGTCTCGAACGACAGCAGCCGTAGCGCTGGCTGCTCGGGCAGGTACTCCTCAGTGAACGTCGACCAGAGCGCGGAGGGCGTGATCTCTGTGCC
Source organism: Acidimicrobiales bacterium (assembly GCA_035536375.1). Taxonomy (GTDB): domain Bacteria; phylum Actinomycetota; class Acidimicrobiia; order Acidimicrobiales; family JACCXE01; genus DATLOH01. The sequence goes on along the minus strand of DATLOH010000095.1, from coordinate 14,654 downwards.
CGTGTCCTCGGTGATGGTCTGGATCGTCTTCGACAGTTCGATCTGAAGGCGCCGGGGGAGGTCGAGGCCATGTTCGGCTTTCATGATGTAGGCGACGCCGCCCTTGCCCGACTGGCTGTTGACTCGGATGACCGCTTCGTACGTGCGCCCGACGTGATTCGGATCTATGGGCAGGTACGGCACCTCCCACGCGTCGTAGTTGTCGGGGAGCGCGGCCAGGCCCTTGCGGATTGCGTCCTGATGCGATCCCGAGAACGCGGTGTACACGAGGTCGCCTACATAAGGGTGACGCGGATGGACCGGCAGCCGGTTGCAGTACTCGGCGACGCGGCGCATCGAGTCGATGTCGCTGAGATCGAGTTCCGGGTCGACGCCCTGGCTGAACAGGTTGAGGGCGAGCGTGACAATGTCGACGTTGCCGGTCCGCTCGCCGTTGCCGAACAGCGTCCCCTCGACGCGATCGGCGCCTGCCATCACTCCGAACTCCGCTGCCGCGACCGCCGTGCCGCGGTCGTTGTGCGGGTGCAGGCTGAGCAAGACGTGCTCGCGGTTCGGCAGGTGACGGTGGAACCACTCGATGGCGTCGCCGTAGATGTTCGCCGTGTACATCTCAACGGTCGCCGGGAGATTGACGACCATCTTCCGGTCGCCGCTATCGGGCTCGATGACGTCCATCACCGCGCTGCAGACCTCGAGTGCGTAGTCGAGCTCCGTGCCCGTGAAGCTCTCGGGCGAATACTCGTAGCGGACCAGCGTTCCCGGGAGCGTGTCCTCGAGCTTTCTGCAGAGCTTGGCGCCGTCCACGGCGATCTGCGTGATGCCTGCCTTGTCCAGGCCGAACACGACGCGGCGTTGCAGCACGGAGGTCGAGTTGTAGAAGTGGACGATGGCTTGGCGCGCTCCGCGTAAGCACTCGTAAGTCCGCTCGATCAGCTCGTTACGACATTGCGTGAGCACTTGGATCGTCACGTCGTCAGGGACGAGATCGTCCTCCACGAGGCGGCGCACGAAGTCGAAGTCGGGCTGCGACGCTGACGGGAAACCGACCTCGATCTCCTTGAACCCCATTGCGACCAACGCTTGGAACATGCGCAGCTTGCGATCGGGATCCATGGGATCGATGAGCGCCTGGTTGCCGTCGCGCAGGTCGACCGAGCACCACAAGGGGGCGCGCTCGATGCGTCGGCTCGGCCACGCCCGGTCAGGAAGATCAAGAGGCAACGGCAGCATCGGCTGGTACTTCTCGAACGGCATCCTGCGAGGCGTCACCGGATCCGGCGGCATCGGCGTGTCCTTTCGTCAAACACGGGAAACAAAAAACCTCCTGGCCCGGAGGCGCAGGAGGCGAAGGCGAACCCGATCGGGCTCGCAGTTACGTAAGGAGGAGCGGGGTGCGAGAAGCGTTGGAGAGGGTTGACATGACGGGCCAACGGTAGCACTACCGTTCCCGGCATGATCCGTCGGTTGTTCAAGTTGACCGTTCGAATCGGGTTGCTCGCAGGCGTCGCATTGGCGGCCAAGAAGGCGCTCGCATCGAAGCAAGCCAAGCCCGTGCACGACGCTCCGGCATGGCCCCCGATGCCAACCGACGCCGACGCCGTGGCACCGCAGTCGGCGCCTCCGACGTCCGCCCCCCGGTCTGTTCCGGAGCCAATCACCGCCCCCGAGGCCACCGCAGCGCCGGAACCAGAGCCGGTGACGAAGCCCGAGCCGGAGCCCGAAGCGAAGCCCGAGCCGGAGCCCGCGCCGGAACCAAAGCCCGCGCCGGAACCAAAGCCCGCGCCGGAAGCAAAGCCCGCGCAGGAAGCAAAGCCCGCGCCGGAACCAAAGCCCGCGCCGGAAGCAAAGCCCGCGCCGAAGCCCGAGCCCGAAGCGGTGGCGAAACCCGAGCCCGAAGCGGTGGCGAAACCCGAACTTGCGCCGGAGCCTGCGCCCACGCCTGCGCCCGAGAACGTGCCGCCGATGAAAGCCGCTCGCCCTCGTCGCCGCACGCCCCTGAAGGCGCAGCGAGCGCCGACTACGCCGGGCGACAGCAACCTCGCCGAGACCACGACACCTGGCGGAGAGGATGCGAGCACCTCCCCGCTCAAGGCCGAAGATGCGGAGAAGACGGCGCCGCCGAAGCAACGGGCGCCGGCCAAGCGTGCTCGCCCCTTGCGGGCCGGGTCAGGGAAGGCGGCCGCGCCGAGCGCCTCCGCACCCACGCCTCCGAGCGATCCCGTACGGCCTGCGGCGGTTCGCTCGTGGGTCGAGCCGGTCGGTGACGTCTGCCCGACCACGCATCCGGTGAAGGCGAAGGTCGGCAGCAAAGTATTTCGCGTACCCGGTATGGCCGGGTACGAGACGAGTCGTCCAGACCGGTGCTATGCCTCCGAAGGCGCCGCTCGTCGCGCCGGCTTCAACCCCGCGCAACGCTGACCGGGACCCTCAGCCCCCCAGCGCGTGCACGCTGAGAATGCCCGGAGTAGCCGTCAACTCGGAGACAACCGCGGCGGGCACCGACGAGTCGGTTGCAATCACGATGATCGCTGCGCCGCCGGGCACGCGTCCGAGGTGGCTGTCGGCGACGTTGATCGATGCTTCGGCGAGGGTCGTGAACACTTTGGCGAGCATGCCGATCCGGTCGTCGTTGCGCACTACGAGCATGTGACGCGCAGGTGGTACTTCGACGTTGATGGCGTCGACGGCCACGATGCGTGGCTCGCCTCTCACACCCGCAAGGGTGCCGGCGATCGACCGCTCGCCGGCGCGAAGCGTGAGCAGGTTGAGGTGATCGTGCGCGGTCGTGAGCTTGATCTCCTTGACCTCGAGCCCGCGCTCGGCCGCCACCCCGGGCGCGTTGACGAAGCTGACCGGCTCGCCGGTCGAGGCCGCGAGAACGCCGCGTAGAACCGACAGGGTGGCCAGGCTCACGTCGAAGTCGGCGATCGCGCCTTGGTATTCCACCTCGAGCACGTCCGGAATCGAGCCGAGTAACCCGGCAAGCAGGACGCCGAGGCGCTCGGCGAGCGGCACGAACGGGCGAACCGTCTCCGACGCCTCGTGCGCACTGACGTTGACCGCGAACGGCACGAACTCGCCCGCGAGCGCGAGAACCACCTGCTCGGCAATCTGCTCGCCCGCTTTGTCCTGCGCCTCCCGCGTGCTGGCGCCGAGGTGCGGGGTGACGACAACCTCCGGGCGCTCGAACAACGGCGAAGCCGTGGTGGGTTCCTCGGCAAAGACGTCGATCGCCGCGCCCGCCACCCGGCCGGCGGAGATAGCAGCTGCAAGCGCGGCCTCGTCGACGATGCCACCGCGAGCGGTGTTGACAATCCGAAGGCCCGGCTTCGCCTTCGCCAAAAGGTCGGCACCGACAAGACCGACCGACTCTGCGGTCTTGAGCAGGTGGATCGACAGGAAGTCGACCCGACCGATGAGCTCGTCGAGGTCGAGGAGCTCGACGCCCATCTTGCGAGCCCGGTCGGGCGAGGTCCACGGGTCCCATGCCACGACACGCATGCCGAACGAGTTCGCTCGCTGCGCTACGAGAGTTCCGACGCGGCCGAGGCCAAGCAACCCGAGGATCTTGCCGTGGAGCTCGACGCCCTCCCAGCGCGAGCGCTCCCATCGGCCCGCCTTCAGCGCGGCGTCCGCCTGCGGAATGTTGCGTGCCTGGGCGAGCAACAGCGCCAGCGTGTGCTCGGCATTCGACAAACTGTTCGACTGCGGAGCGTTCACGACCATCACGCCGCGCCGGGTTGCTTCCGCCACGTCGATGTTGTCGATGCCGACGCCGGCGCGGCCGACCACTGCGAGCTGTTCGCCCGCCGCAAGAACCTCGGCGGTCACCTTTGTCGCCGAGCGCACGATTAGTGCGTCCACGCCTTTGATGGCGTCGAGAAGCTCGGCGGGCGAGAGACCCAACTGCACGTCGACGTCGTGACCGGCGGACGACAGTGCGTCGACACCGGTCGGTGCCAACTCTTCGGTGATCAGGACTCGCGCCATCCCCCATCCTCCCGCGTCCACAGGCGCGGCGGCGAACTGACCGAGCTAGGAAGCGAACAGCTTGTGGAGCCGTGTGATGCCCTCGACGATTGCTTCGTCCCCCATCGCGTAACTGAAACGGCCGTACCCCGGCGCGCCGAACGCTTCTCCCGGCACAAAGGCGACGCGGGCGGTGTCGAGGACGATTTCGGCAAGCTCGAGAGTGGTGGTCGCCGTGCGTCCGGCGAGCGGGCGGCCGAGTGCGCCAACGAGTGAGGGGAACGCGTAGAACGCGCCTTGCGGCTCAGGGCACACAACACCGGGGACCGCTGACAGCAGCTCGACGATGAGCCGGCGGCGGCGGTCGAACGCCTCGCGCATCATGGCTACAGCGGACAGATCACCACTGACTGCCGCCAGCGCCGCCCGCTGCGCGACGTTGTTGACGTTCGAGGTGCTGTGACTCTGGAGGTTCACGGCCCCTTCGATGATGTCGCGCGGGCCGATCATCCACCCGACCCGCCAACCGGTCATGGCATACGTCTTGGCGACACCGTTGAGGACGATGCAGCGATCCACGAGCTCCGGGACTTCGACTGGCATGGACGCGAAGCGCGCGTCGCCGTAGACCAGATGCTCGTAGATCTCGTCAGTGACAACCCACAGCCCGTGCGCAAGCGCCCACTCGCCGATGGCGCGGATCTCTTCGGGGGTGTGGACCGAGCCGGTCGGGTTGTTCGGGGACACGAACAGCAGCGCCTTTGTGCGCGACGTCCGCGCCGCCTCCAGCTGATCGACGCTCACGCGGAACTCGGTCGTCTCGTCGGCGAGCACCGGGACGGCAACGCCACCTGCGAGCGCGATCGCCTCCGGATACGTCGTCCAGTACGGAGCCGGGACGATCACCTCGTCTCCTGGGTCGCAGAGCGCCGCGAACGCGTTGTAGACCGCCTGCTTCCCGCCGTTCGTCACAAGCACATTGGCGGCCTCGACCTCGAGCCCGGAGTCCCGCTTGGTCTTCGCGGCGATGGCCGTCCGCAGCTCGGGAAGCCCGGGGATGGGCGTGTACCGGTGGTTCTTTGGGTCGCGACACGCTGCAGCGGCTGCCTCCACGATCGCCTCGGGCGTCGGGAAATCCGGCTCTCCGGCACCGAAGCCGACGATGTCCTCACCGGCGGCGACGAGCGCTTTGGCCTTAGCGTCGATGGCGAGAGTGGCCGACGGAGCGACCGCGGCAATGCGTTTAGAGAGCCGATCCACGACTGCCATGCTTGCAGAGATGACCGAGGCCTCTGTCCCCGATATTCGCGTCCCGAAAGACCTGCTTCCGAGCGACGGACGCTTTTGCTCCGGGCCCTCGAAGGTGCGCCAGGAACAAGCCGACGCCGTCGCCGCTGCCGGTCGCTCGCTGATGGGCACGAGTCATCGCCAAGAACCGGTGCGCAACCTCGTCGGTCGTGTCCGCACCGGTTTGGCTGCGCTCTTCGGTCTGCCCGAGGGGTACGAGGTCCTGCTCGGCAATGGCGGTACGACCGTGTTCTGGGATGCGGCGACGTTCGGCCTCGTCGAGCAGAAGAGTCAGCACTTGAGCTTCGGCGAGTTCTCTTCGAAGTTCGCCGCTTCTGTCTCTGCCGCACCCCACCTCGATGACCCCGAGGTCATCAGCGCGCCGGTCGGCACGGCGGCGCACGCAGTCGGCCGGCCCGGGATCGACCTGTACGCGCTCACCCACAACGAGACCTCGACCGGTGTCGCTGCGCCGGTGGTCCGCCCAGTCAACGGTGACCCAGGTGCGCTCGTGGCCGTCGACGCCACATCGGCGGCAGGCGGGATGGCGGTCGATCCGAACGAGTTCGACTGCTACTACTTCGCGCCGCAGAAATGCTTCGGTGCCGACGGTGGGCTCTGGCTCGCGTTGTGCTCGCCACACGCCGTGAGGCGCATCGAGCGGCTCGGAGCGTCGGGACGATGGGTGCCGCAGTCGCTCGACCTTTCAATTGCGCTCGCAAACAGTCGTCAGAACCAGACACTCAATACGCCCGCAATCTCGACGCTGATCCTGCTTGCCGAGCAGATCGACTGGATGCTGTCCAACGGCGGGATGGCGTTCGCAACCGGACGTTGCGAAAAGAGCGCGAGCATCCTTTATGGCTGGGCCGAGTCGTCGGCGTACGCCACGCCGTTCGTCGCTGACCCCGCCGAACGCTCGCCAGTGGTCGGAACGGTCGACATCGACGGTGTCGACGCCACGACTATCTCGAACGTCTTGCGCGCCAATGGGGTGCTCGACACCGACAGCTACCGCAAGCTCGGGCGTAACCAGCTTCGGATAGGAATGTTCCCCTCCGTCGAGCCGGACGATGTCGCGGCACTCTGCGCGTCCATCGACCACATCGTCGCAGCGCTCTCGTAACCTCGACGGATCGTTAGCCGAGCTGGATTCGTCGCGGGCGCGCTCACGTGTGGGCTCCTCGGAGCCCTCTCGGGCATACCCGCGTCCGCGCAGACGCAGACTTCGCCGCCCACCACCACGACACCAGCGCCGCTCGTTCCGCCGAAGGCCTACATCGTCGTCGACGCCGCCTCCGGTTCTGTAGTTGATGCGAGCAATGACCGCACGCCGCTGCCGCCCGCCAGCCTCACCAAGATCCTCACCGCCTTGGCGGCAACTGCTGCGCTGCCGCCCGACGCCGCAATCCCCATCAGCGAAGTCGCGGCCGCAATGCCGGCGCGGAAGCTCAATATGAAAGCCGGCGAGGTCTGGGACCTGGAAGACACGCTGCACGCGCTGATGTTGTCCTCAGCCAACGACGCGGGCGCGGCGCTCGCCGAGCGCATCAGCGGCAGGCTGGACAACTTCGCGACCGCACTGCGTCTGCTCGCGTCGCAACTCAGGCTGGCCGACTCGCCCGTGCTCCAGGACCCGTCGGGTCTCGACGACGCCGATTCGGTCGGCGGCGGGAACCTCATCTCGGCGCGGGATCTCGGCATCGCGGCGCGGGCGCTGCTGGCAGAGCCGCGGCTCGCCCCGGTCGTGGCCACGCCGGTCTATGAATTCGTCGACCCGGGTGGTGTGCCGCACCGGCTCGGAAATCACAACAAGTTGCTGAAGCTCTATCCGGGTGCGATAGGGATGAAGACCGGGTTCACGAAGAAGTCAGGTCGTGGGCTCGTCGCTGCGGCGACTCGTGATAATCGCACCATGATCGTGGTGATCATCGGGGCCGATGACACCTATGGGTGGGCAACGAGGCTGCTAGACGCCGGATTTGCCCGCGGCGTGGCGGCGTCGGACCCGCGGCTCCCGCCGCTTCCGAGCGGGCTGCGGATCACGCCGGATCAAGCCGATCCCGCCGACACCGTCGATGCCGGGCCGGTGTCGCAACCTGTCGCCAATGAGCCCGCCCTCGACGAAATTACGGCGACCGCCGGCTCCGAGCCACCGGGCGCGACCGTACGAATCGGTGCACTCGCACTCGTCGTTGTACTCGCCCTGCGCGCACGCGTGCGCGTCCGTCGTTGGCGCAAGCGCCGCCGGCGCGCGACCGCTCGCGTGCGCGGTGGCGTGGTGGCGCGGCCGAAGAATTCGCTGACGCCGCACCACCGACCGAGCGACGAGCTCGCCGAACGCTTCCACGCGATCAGCCGCGACTAGCAACGCGAAGTGGCCGCCCCGGAGGGCGGCCACTTTGACATTCGAATGATGGGGGGCGGCGCTCGAGACGCCGCTTGTTACCCGTTGCCGATTGCGACCTCGACGCCGCCGGTGAACTGGCCGTCGTCATAGGCGAGGAAGCCGGGGCCGAACGGAATTGCGCCGTTCTGCTCGAACACGCGCACGTGTGGTCCGCCGCCGGGGCCAGGCCCGGTGGCGATCTCGGGATCCTGATCGCCGTCCAGGTTTCCGGCGGCGACACTCACCCCACCCGTGAAGTCCGGGGCGTAGGCCATGAACCCGCCGGCGTCAACGGCCGCGCCGTTCGAGAAGATGCGGACGTGCGGGCCACCACCGCGCCCGGCGCCAGTGAAGAGCTTCTTGCCCGCGGCCGCCACCCACACGCCGCCAGTGAAGGCCGGGTGATACGCCATGAGCTCGTGCTCGACCTTGGTGTTGCCTTGGGCGTTGAGGCTGAAGATGCGGACGTGCGGGCCACCGCCACTGGCCGGCGCCATGATGATCTCGTCCTTGAGGTCGCCGGTGATGTCACCAACCGCAAGACGCAGCCCGCCGCCGAAGCGCGGGTCGTAGGCCATGAAGCCACCGTTTGAGATGTCGGAATAGGTGAACGGCGCTGACCCTGTCAGGCGCATAACCCGCACGTGAGGCCCGCCGCCCGACCCAGCGGCCACGACGAGTTCGTCGCCGTTGGCCGGGTCGCCGTCGAGGTTGCCGGCGGCCACGGACACGCCGCCCTGGAAGTTCTGGTCGTATACCAAGTTGCTGGCCTTGATCGATCCGTCGGGACCGAGAACCCGCACCAGCGGACGGCTGATGCGTCCGGTGCCGGTGACGAACTCGTCGGTGCCGTCGGCGCCAGGAGTGCCGTCAGCCTTGAGGAAGTCGCCGCGGGCGACGTGGGCTCCGCCGGTGAACGCCTGTCCCCCAGCCGGCGTCGGATAGGCGTTGAAGCTCCCGATCGCTGCGCCAGCAGGCCCGAACGTGCGAATGTCGGCCAGTCGGCCGGAGCCTGGAGCGGTAGTGATCTGGCCGAAGTCGTCGTTCTTGATTGTGTACGCCTGCGACGACGGATTGCCGAGCGTGGCGTTCGTGGGCCGCGACAGGGTGAACGTAAACGTCTCGTCCGGCTCGGCGAGCTGTTCGCCGACGATCGGAACCGCGACGGTCTTGGTGGTCTGTCCCTGGCCGATCGTCAGCGTGCCCTTGGTCTCCGTGTAGTCGTCCTTCAGGACTGCGGTGCCGTCTGCAGTCGCGTAGTCGACGGTGAGCGTCTGCGGCGCCGGCTGCGAGATGTTGATCGTGATGATCATGTCGCTCGTGCCCGCATTGCCTTCGTCCTTCGGCTCAGCCGGAGCGAGCGAGATCGACGGGGGTGCGGCGTCGTCGTTGTTGATCTGAACGAATGCTTGGTTGTCCGGAAGGGCGGCGTTGTTGGGGCTTCCGAAGTTGACCGCGAACTTCTCGTCAGGCTCGCCGAAGGTGTCGCCCTTGACCGTCACGTTGATGCTCTTCGTGTCATTGGTACCCGCCGGCCACGTCAGCGTCTGCGTCGTCTGTGGGACGTAGTCGGGAGTGCCCTTCGCCGAGTTCGCGGTGGCTGTGTCGTCCGCCGTCGCGTAGTTCAGGGTCACGGTTTGGTTCGACGGGGCCGACAGCTGCACCTGGACGGTACGGGTGTTGTCGGTGTTGCCTTCAGCAGCAGGCGCAGGGTCGATGATGGCGAAGGTCGGCACCGAGCCGCCCTCGTTGTCGTTGATGTTCACTGCGCCGTCGGAGCCCTTGTTCGCACCTTGGACGTTGGACAGCACGATGCTCACCGACTCCGTCGGCTCTCGCGTGCTGTCGTCGTTCGTCTGCACTGTGAAGCTCTTGGTCGTGGGGCAGTTGAAACCCTCACACGTAAACGTCACCGTCTCGGACTTGGGCACGTAGTCCGGCGGCGTGTTGCCGCTGCGGGCGGTGTTGTCGACGGTCGTCACCGTGGCACTGATCGTCTGCCCGAGAAATTGGGTCTGATTGAGCGAGATGGTGACGGTCGCGAGTTGTCCCTCTGTGACCGTGGTGACCCCGGCGCTCATGGTGTGAAGCGACGACTGCGCCGATGCCGGCGTGGACGGAACGATTACCAAGAACAGCCCGGTGACCGCCGTGACGACGGACGCGGCGATAAGACGATGGAAGACACGCATGGCAGAGAGCCTACCTTTGTCGTCGCACGCGCTCTCCTCGGAACGCCGGTCCTTCGGTTTATCCGCCAGATACGTCCTGGGGTCGTTCGGCGCCCGCGCCGATGAACGGCATCAGTCCGCGCAGCTCCTCGCCGACCTTTTCGATCGGATGGTTGGCGCCTGCGTTGCGCATCTCGGAGAAACGAGGACGTCCGTTCTTGTTCTCTTCGATCCACTCACGAGCGAAGGTCCCGTCCCGTATCTCGCCGAGAATCTTGCGCATCTCGTCCTTCGTACGGGAGTCCACGACACGCGGTCCACGCGTGTAGTCGCCGTACTCCGCGGTGTCGGAGATCGAGTACCGCATCCCCGAGATGCCGTTCTCGTACATGAGGTCGACGATGAGCTTCAGCTCGTGGAGGCACTCGAAGTACGCGGATTCGGGCGCGTAACCGGCCTCGACCAGCGTTTCGAACGCCGCTTGCACGAGCGCGGTCACACCGCCGCACAGGATGACCTGCTCGCCGAACAGGTCGGTCTCGGTCTCCTCGGCGAACGTCGTCTCGAGCACTCCCGCACGCGTACCGCCGATCGCGTGCGCGTAGCTGAGTGCGAGCGCGTTCGCCTTGCCGGTGGCGTCCTGCGCCACTGCAATCAGCGCGGGCACGCCGCTGCCTTCGCTGTAGGTGCGCCGCACGAGATGGCCAGGCCCCTTCGGTGCGACCATTGCGACGTCGACGCCTTCCGGGGGCTCGATGAGGCCGAAGTGGACGTTGAATCCGTGCGCGAAGAACAGCGCATTACCGGGCTGAAGGTTGGGTTGGATCTCCGACTCGTAGACGGCCTGCTGCTCGGTGTCGGGCAGCAGCATCATGATCAGATCGGCCTCGGCGGCAGCGTCGGCCACAGTGGTGACCCGCAGCCCCGCCTCCTCGGCCTTCGCCTTCGACGACGACCCATCGCGCAGGCCGATGCGGACGTCGACCCCGGAATCGGCGAGGTTGCGAGCGTGTGCGTGCCCTTGACTGCCGTAGCCCATGACCGCGACCTTGCAGCCGGCGATGAGGCCCGGGTCGGCGTCCTTCTCGTAGTACACGGTGGCCATCAGCCAACCCTCCTCGTCGTAGAGCGCAGGCGCGGTGCCTGTCGCTCGAGTTTCGCCAGCGCGATGCGGCCGGTGCGTTGCAGCTCGGTGATGCCAAACGGGCGGAGCAGATCCTCGAAGCCGTCGATCACATCGGGCGCGCCGGCGAGCATGACGGTAAGCGCGTCGTGGCCGACGTCGACGATCGAGCCTTCGAAGAGCTGCACAAGCTCGATGACCTGACTCCGCGTGCCCGCCTCCGTGCTGACGGTCGCCAGGACGAGCTCGCGCTCGACCGCCTCGGTCGGGTCGAGCTCGGTGATCTTGACGACATGGATCAGTTTGAACAACTGCTTGGTGATCTGCTCTAGCGGAGTCGACTCCACGTCGACGACGACCGTGATGCGACTGAAACGCTCGTCATCGGTCGGCGCGACGGCAAGGCTGAAGATGTTGTAGCCGCGGCGTGCGAACAGCCCGGCGACGCGCGCCAACACACCAGGCTTGTTCTCGACGACGACTGACAGGACGTGGTGGATCGGGGCGGCCATCTACTGCACGATCCCGTCACCGTCACGGGGGCCGACGAGCACATCACTGTTCGACAGTCCCGCAGGCACCATGGGGAAGACCTTCTCGCGCGCGTCGGTGCGGAAGTCGATCACGACAGGACGATCGTCGATCGAGTTGGCTTTGTCGATCGCCGGTTGGATCTCCTCGGGACTTTCGACGCGCATGCCGACGCATCCCATGGCCTCCGCCCACATCTTGTAGTCAGGCAGATCGGGCGAGAGGTAGACCTCCGAGTAGCGCTCGTCGTAGAACATCTCCTGCCACTGCCGCACCATGCCGAGATACGCGTTGTTGAGAATGGCGATCTTGACGGGGATGCGCTCGCTCGCTGCGGTCACAAGCTCTTGCGCGGTCATCTGGAAGCAACCGTCGCCGTCGACCGCCCAGACCATGCGATCCGGTCGGCCCACCTTCGCTCCGATGGCGGCCGGGACGGCGAAGCCCATCGTGCCGAGACCTCCGGAGTTAACCCATGTGTAGGGATGACGGAACCGCCAGTACTGGCTGGTCCACATCTGGTGCTGGCCGACGCCCGAGCACACGATCGTGTCCTCCGGCGTCGAACTGCGCAGGTGCTCGAGGACCATCTGGGGTTTGAGCGGTTCGCCCTCCTCCCACGCCTCGTATGTCAGCGGATACCTCTCCTGCCACCCGCTAATCGTGCTCTTCCACGCGCCACGGTCGGCTTGCGCGTCCGCCCCGCCGAGGTCGTTGACTGCGCGCACGATCTCCTCGATCACGAGTCGACAGTCGCCGACGATCGGGACGTCCGGCTTGCGGACCTTGCCGAGCTCGGCGGGGTCGATGTCGACATGAATGATCTTCGCATCGGGCGCGAACCCGTCGAGCTTGCCGGTGACGCGGTCGTCGAAACGACTACCGAGCGCGATCAGCAAGTCGGACTCCTGCATGGCGGTAATCGCCGTGTAGTTGCCGTGCATGCCCGGCATGCCGAGGCACTGCGGGTGGTCGTCCGGGAACGCGCCGCGCGCCATCAGTGTCGTGACGACCGGGATTCCGGTGATCTCGGCGAGCTCTCTGAGGGCCTCAGCGGCGCGCGCCTTGAGGATGCCGCCACCGACGTAGAGCACCGGTCGTTCTGCGGCGGTGATCAGGCGCGCGGCCTCCTTGATCATGCGCGGGTGGCCGCGGGTCGTCGGGCGGTAGCCGGGGAGGCCGCTCGAGATCTCGGCGTCGCTCGGCCAGTACCAGTCGAGCGCGCTGCGCGGGTTCTTCGGGTCGACGATGTCTTTGGGGATGTCGATGAGCACCGGACCGGGCCGGCCGGTCGTGGCAATGTGGAACGCCTCGCGGACGATGCGCGGGATGTCCTCCGCGCGCGTCACGAGCTCGTTGTGCTTTGTGATCGACCGCGTGATGCCGAGGGTGTCGCACTCCTGGAACGCGTCGGTGCCGATCGACGCGTACGGCACCTGACCGGTGATGCACACCATCGGGATCGAGTCCATGTACGCGTCGCAGAGGGGCGTGACGATGTTGGTCGCGGCCGGGCCGCTCGTCACCATCGCGACACCCGCGCGGCCCGTGGCCTGCGCGTAGCCCTCGGCCATGTGGCCTGCGCCCTGCTCGTGGCGCACGAGAATGTGGCGGATCGGGCTGTCGATCAACGGGTCGTACACGGGCAGGATTGCGCCGCCCGGCAGGCCGAAGATGACCTCGACGCCCTCGAGCTCGAGCGCCTTGATGAGGGCCTGTCCGCCGTTCATGTGTGTGGACATTCCAGAAATGCTCCCTGAGAAAAACGAAACGACCTCCCGATCGGGAGGTCGTTGACAGCACACGCTCGAAGGATTCGTGCGTGCGCTAGGTACCTACTACCACGAGTGTGAGCCGGAGCGACATGACCCGCCGAGTGTATCGCCCCTTCCCACCCTCCGATTCTCCGAACCTGCGACCCAATCGCGCGCCCCGGCGCGCGTTTGGGTCGCAGGTTGGGCGCGGCGTTACGTCTGCCGGCGAACCCGCGACGGATTCGCGCGCTCCGGCGCGCGTTTGGGTCGCAGGTTGGGCGATGGCTCCGTGGGCAGGGTGGCGGTGGACGCACCGGCGAGGAGGGCGACGAACTGGCGGGCCGCGGCCCGGGGGTCACGGCCGTTGAGGTTGGCGTTGACGGCGAGGCCGTCGGCGACCGCGAGATGGAGCGACGCCATCGCGGTCGGGTCCACCCACTCCGGCAGGAGCGCGCGCTGCTTCAGGTCGGCGATCTGGTCGCGGAGCAACGAGTGAATGTCGTCGAACAGCGCGGTCAGCCCGGCCCGCAGCTCGGAGGAGTGGCGAGCGTGGGCGAGCGCCTCGACGTAGATGGGCAGCAACTCGCTGGAGGCTTCGAACGCGTCCTCGAGCGTCGAGAAGGCGGCGAGCATTCGCTGGAGCGGATCTATGTCCCGGCGAAGGATGGCGAGCGTCGGCTCCAACCCGTCTCGGATCGCCCCGAGAAGCGCTTCGCCGACCAGCTGGTCTTTCGATCCGAAGTGATACGTGATGCCGGCCAGGTTCACGCCGGCTGCGGCGGTGATGTGGCGTGAGGTTGTCGCCGCGAGACCCCGTGCGCGGATGCATTGCAGGGCACCGTTGCGTAGTCGAGTGGCGGTATCAATCATACGTACGTATAATACTGCATGTGATTCGCACCAAGGCGGCTTTCGCACTCCTGGCCCCAGTCGCCGTCTTCGCGTTCGTCGCCCGCTTGGCTGACGCGCTGGGCGCAGTGTTCGTCGCCGCCCTGGTGGGGTTCCTGGTGTGCCTCGTTTGGCCGTTGACAAGGGGGCGCTCGCCGTCTAGCCAGGTTGCGGCATTCGCCGCCGCCGCCATTTGCTGCTTGACGACGGCCGCCTACGTCATGGTCATCGCGTCGCAGGCGCAAGTATCGGGTCCCGGCGAGTCCGCGTCACCGGTGGTACTCGCCTTCAGCGCGATCATCCTCGGGCTCGCCGCGCTGTCGGCGGTCGGCGCGCTCACGCGCGTGCCGCTACTGCTCTGGGTGAGCACGCTCGGGCTGGTCGCACTCGGCGTGCTGGGCGTACTTTCGATCGGGTTCCCGCTCCTCATCGCCGCGGCGCTCGCGGGCACAGCCGCGGCGTCGATGGGCGACCAACCGGCGGCGGAACAGTGAGGGGGCGGCCGATCGGAAGGAGCCTCCGTGTTCTCGTCCTCGCCCTTG
>DATLOH010000094.1:0-4133 GCA_035536375.1 Acidimicrobiales bacterium | reverse complement strand
GCTGTGCGAAACAGCGCGCGGAGCACGCCGCTCGGGTCGACGCCGCCGTGGGAGTAGAAGTCCTTGTCTTCGGCGGCCAGCACTGCTTGCCGAACGTGCTCGGGGAACTGGTCGATCTTGACGATCGGCCGGCGTTTCTCGCCGCCAAGGTCCCCGATGACCGAGCCGTCCGTGCCGAGCAGTCGTGTCGCTTGCGGCAGTTGGGCGAAGTCGTCGATGTCTGGAGCGAAAGGCGTTGCGACGATGAGGATCATGCGGCTCGTCGCGATCACGGCACCGCGGCGCAGCGGTGGCACGACGGCGATCAGCAGCAGTACGAGAGCGGTCGCCGGGAGAATGCGTGTGAGCCACGGCCACGAGCGAATTCGAGCGAACTTGGACGGCTCTTCAGAATCCGGGGTTTGTGTCGCGGTCACGCGGGCGATGTACCCGCACGCGGTTGCGGATAGTCCCGCATCATTGCGACGAAGGGGGCGCTCGTTGCGTTACCGGCGTTTCCCGGCGCGCCGTATCCGCGCAAACGTGCGAAGTTCGCTCTCGTCGGTTCGGTAACCGAACGTCGCGTTGCGAAAGGGGAAATCCTCGGGCGTCACGCGGACCTTTGCCAGCCATTTGACGGGGGCGACCGAGGCCCACTGCGCGTTGTCGATAACCCCCAGATCGCGCGCGTCGGGCATGAAACCTTTCCGATCCACCACGTACACGACCCCCGGTCGCCACATCCGCTCGCGGGTCATCGCGTCGTTGACTGCGAAGAAGTATCGCGGGCCGAACTCGCGGCGGCCTCCGATCACGGTCGAGGCCCCGTTGCGCGTCGACCTGAACTCGGGATTGGATCGATCGAGCACGGCAAAGAACATGGCCCACACCGGATCCTGAGTGGCGAAGACCGCCTGTTGATTTCCGAACGCGCTCGTGTCGCTCGACTGCCGGACGGGCGACAGTGTTTCGAGGTCGCCGCGACCGGTTCCATGGAACAGCACCGGGCGTTCCTGCGCGAGCCAGCGCAGCGCGTCGACGGCGGCAACACCAGCGGGCAACGCAACCGCCGCACCCGCGGCGGCGTCGACCGCCGTGCCGAGGGACGCCTCGAGCTGCGCGGCTTCGTCCCCACTCAACTGCGTCGGCGCAACGCTCCACATGCCCAATGCCCGCAACACCATCGAACCCAAGGGCGCCGCGAGCGAAACAGGGAGGGCCACCGTTCGAAGGTAGCGAAGACCGGCTCACAGCGGCGGGAGGCGCCGGAGATCGCAGACCGGTACCGTTGCCCCATGGGGCTACGCCGGGGGACATGGAAAACCGTCGCGCTCGTCGCGCTGGTTGTCGCCGGGAGCACTGCAACAGGGCGGGCGGAGGAGCCACGACCGTACGGCGACGTGCGCGTCCTTGCGCAGGTGCCGAACCCGCCCGGGTTCCCCGAGGGCATCGCCGTCCGGAATGGCGTCGTCTACGTGGCCGGCCCCGCAACCTTCGGAACCGCAGGCAAGCCAGCGTCGCGCGTCCTTGCGTTTGACCGGGTTTCGGGGGATCTCGTCCGCACTTACGTCACCGCGGGTGAGGACACGATGCAGGAGCACGCGAACTCCTCGATCGCGTTCGACGGTGACGGGCAGCTCTACGTGCTCAATACGCAGTTGGGCATCTTCCGCCTCGACCCCGTGTCTGGCGCACAGACGCCCTACTCGGCCCCATTCCCCGATCTGCCGCCATGCCTCCCAGTGCTCGGCCCGCCGGCCTGCGCACCTACACCCGCTGATACTCCGCCAATTCCCAACGACATCGCCTTTTCTGCCGCCGGCGATGCGTACATCACCGACTCACTGCAAGCAACGATCTGGCGCGTTCCCGCGGGTGGCGGGCAGCCACATGTTTGGTACCGGGACACGCGTTTCGCATCGCCCTACATCGGCGTGAACGGCATCCGCCTCAACCCTGCCGGGACGCAGGTGTACGTCACCGTTACGACCGATCTGAAGGGTCGCTCGGTCGTCTACCGGCTTCCGCTCGTCGACACACCGCGGCTCCCGGATCTCCAGACCGTCCACACGTTCGCACCTGGTGACCTCGCCGACGGGATGGCCTTCGGATCAGCGGGTCGACTGTTCGTCGCAATCGCTACACCTGGCAAATCGGGCGTTGCGGTGCTCGACACCGCGGGCAACGAGATCGATCGCCTCGAGAACGCGTTCGAGAGCCCGATCTCTCCGTACGACTCGCCCGCCAACATCGCGTTCGACGGCGCCGGCGCGATCCTGCTGTCGAACCACGCCTTCGTCACCGGCTTGGCTCTGCCCGAGGCTTTCAATGTCATCGACGTGCACGTCGACGACAACGGCGCCGCATTGTTCACGCCGGTCCTCCCGTAGCGATCCGCACCTCCCTTCGCGCATGAGCCACTCGCCGTGACCGGCGTCTACCTGTTTGCGGCCGCGGCTGGCGTCCCGCTACTCGTTTGGTCGCTGCTCGGCGGCGCCGACGACACCGGCCACGACGGGGGTGACGACGGCTTCGGAGCGCTGATGTTCCGGCTGCTTCCGCTCAGCACGGTCGCGATCGCACTGGCGGCCTTCGGCGTAACCGGGCTCGTCACCGGCGTCACGGATTCGTCGGCGACCGTCACACTCGTCGCTGCGATCGCAGTCGCCGTGCTCGCGGGTGCGCTGAACAGTTTCGCCTTCGCATATCTGCGCCGCTCCGAATCGTCGATCTCCATCGACGACAGCGAGCTCGCTGGGGCGCGCGGACACGTCGTCATGCCCATCGCCGCCACCAGCCGCGGCCGGATCGCGGTCACGACGCGCGGTCAGCAGGTCTACCTCTCGGCGCTCGCGGTTCCGGGCTCAGGAGACGATGTCCTCGAGGCCGGCGCACCCGTGCTGGTCGTCGAAGTTCGCGGCGGTATCGCTACCGTCGTTCGTCTCGATCCCGAGCTCGCATGAGCTCGCGGTCGACCAAATCAGGAGTGAAAAGTTCATGACCGGTCTCGTTCTCGGCGTCATGGTTGCGGTTGCGGTGCTGGTGGTGCTCGCCACCATCCGAAACCTCATCATCATCTGCCCGCCCAACCGGGTGGCGGTGATCTCGGGGCGCTCACGCCAGCTCAGCGACGGTCGGACCGTCGGCTACCGCGCCATTCGCGGCGGTCGCACGCTGCGCGTCCCAATGCTCGAACGCGTCGCGTGGATGGAGCTCAACACCATCCCCATCGAGGTGTCGGTGCAGAACGCGTATTCGCGCGGCGCGATCCCGCTCAACGTGCAGGGCATCGCCAACGTGAAGATCTCGAGCATCGAAGGGCTGCTGCAAAATTCCGTCGAGCGCTTCCTCGACGTTGCCCAGTCGGAGATTGCCGCCATCGCAAAGGAGACGCTCGAAGCCAACCTGCGCGGCGTCCTCGCCACGCTCACGCCGGAGGAAGTGAACGAGGACCGGCTGAAGTTCGCGCAGACACTGATCGACGAGGCCGACGACGACATCAAGACGCTCGGGCTCGAACTCGACGTGTTGAAGATCCAGAACGTCACCGACGAGGTCGGTTACCTCGATTCCGTCGGGCGTCGCCAGACCGCAGAAGTTCTCAAGGAAGCGCGCGTCGCCGAAGCGCAGCGCACTGCGGAGGCCGAGGAGTCCGAGGCGCTGTCGCGCCAACGCGCACAGATCGCTACTGCGCACGCCGATCTCAAGATCGTCGAGGAGCAGAACAATCTGCGCGTTCGCCAAGCAGAGCTCGAGGCGCTCGCCGGCGCGGCTGAAGCCGAGGCCAAAGTCGCGGGCGAGAAGGCGCGCGTTGTGGCCGAGCAAGCGCTCGAAACCGAACGCGTCAAGCTCGAGACCCGCCGCTTGGAGGCGGATGTGGTCGCGCCAGCCCGCGCCGACCTCGAAGCCAAGCAGCTCGCGGCGCAGGCCGACGCCGCGAAGATCACGGAGGAAGGCAACGCGCAGGTGGCGGTATTCGAGCGGCTGGTCGAGCAGTACCAGGCCGCGGGTGATGACGCTCAGCGCATCTTCGTGCTGCGGATGTTGCCCGACATCATCGACAAGCTCGTGTCCACCGTGTCAGCTGTTGCGATCGACAAGGTTTCGATCATCGACAGCGGCGGGCAGGGCACCGGGGTGCCCGGCTTCGTCAG
>DATLOH010000093.1:0-6382 GCA_035536375.1 Acidimicrobiales bacterium | reverse complement strand
CTTGCCCGTGACCGAGGACGAACTCGGCGCGGCGCGCCGCTACCTGGCCGGCCAGCTCGCGCTGTCGATTCAGACGCAGGCTGGCCTGGCGAGCTACCTGGCGAGCCTCACCGCGCAGGGGCTCGACCTGAACTATCTCCGGGAGCTGCCCGCAGCGACCGAGCGAGTGACGGTCGACGACGTGCAGAGCGTTGCGTCGACGTTCCTCGCCCCCGCGGCGTTGAGCGGCGTCATGGTCGGCGATGCCGACGTGATCGGCGACGCCGTTGGCCGACTCACTCCCGTAGAGGTCAACGCCTGACGACCCCATCGGGGCGGCGGCCGCTGCGCGTGGTGCACCTGCAGCGGCGCCCCACGCCCGGGTTTCATCACAGCATCGAGGGTTACTTCGCTTCTGTCCGCGGCGCGATGCCGGATGACCTTGACGTGCGCGTCCGCATCTCGTGGTTCTCGTCGACCGGTGTGTGGCGTCGCGTTGCCGACATCGTCGGGGCCCGTTTCCGCCGGGCGGATGTCTTCCACGTGACCGGCGACGTGCATTTCCTGACCTACGCGTTGCCGCGGCGACGCACGGTGCTCACCGTGCTCGACAACGGACCTGGGCGAGGCCGCGGCCTTAGCAGCTCGGTCTTCCGTGCCCTGTGGGTTCGATTACCCGTGAGGCGGTCGGCCGCTTTGGTGGCGATTTCCGAGTCGACCGCAGTCGAACTCGCAGTGCTCGCGCGCGTGCCACGTCACCGAGTCGAGGTCATCCCCGTGACGATTGACGATGCCTACGCACCCATGCCAATGCCGTCGCGAGGCGAACGGCCGGTCGTCCTGTGCGTCGGGACGACGACCAACAAGAACATCGAGCGCGTTGCCGAGGCATTGCGTGGCGTCGACGCCGAACTGCGCATTGTCGGCCGGGTGTCCGACGCTCAACGCGCCCGTCTCGACAGAAGTGGCATCGCGTGGAGGAACGAAGTGGGCCTCGAGGCTCCCGAGATGCGTCGTGCGTACGCCGACTGCGACGTAGTCGCGTTCCCGTCGACTTACGAAGGGTTCGGTATGCCCATCGTCGAGGCGAACGCTGTGGGCCGCCCCGTCGTCACAAGTGCGCGAGCCCCGATGGACTGGGTTGCCGGCGGCGCCGCATGCCTCGTCGACCCCGACGATGTGACCTCGATCCGCGCAGGAATCGTCAAGGTGCTGGAAGACGAGGCCTATCGGAACGAGCTCGTCGAGTGCGGCTACGCCAACCGTGAGCGGTTCCGACCAGCGGTAGCGGCGGGGATGTACGCCGATCTGTACCGCCGGTTAGCGGCCGGCCCCCTGGCGAAGTTAAGCGCCGGTGGTGCGGGTGACGCGCTTGGTCAAGCGCGACTTGCGGCGAGCAGCGGCGTTGGGGTGGATGACACCCTTTGAAGCCGCCTTGTCGAGGCGGCGCATTGCCTCGCGCAGCGCTTCCGGGCCCGCCTCGGTGCCCGCGGTCGCGAGAGCGGCCTTGGTGCGCGTCTTCAACTCGGAGCGCACGGACTTGTTCCGGACGCGCGCCTTCTCGTTCTGACGATTGCGCTTGATCTGGCTCTTGATGTTGGCCACGTCGGGAAAATCCTCACTGCACGCGCACAAAGCGCTGAAACGGACCGGGAAAAGCTAGCAGGACTGGTCCCGTAGGATCCACCCGTGGTCCCGATCGCCGTTGCGCCTGCCCCCACGTGGGATTGGGTCCGTCGGGCGATCGAAGATGCCGGCGGCGAGATCGTGGAGCTTCCGAACGCGGCTGCGCTCGTATGGCTCCGGCCAGATGACCCCGCGGGGCTGAAGGACGCTCTGTCCGCCGCGCCGGCGCTTCGCTGGGTGCAGCTGCCGTGGGCAGGCATCGAGCCGTACGCGGCCGGCGGGCTGCTCGACGGGGACCGGGTGTGGACCTGCGGCAAAGGCGTCTACGCCGAGCCGGTTGCGGAGCACGCGCTTGCACTTGCGCTTGCCGGGCTGCGCCACCTACCCGAGCGGGTGCGGGCGTCTTCTTGGGGAGCCGAGAGCGGGCGCAGCCTGTTCGACGGGGCCGTCACCATCCTTGGGGGCGGCGGCATCGCGCAAACGCTCACAAGCCTGCTCGTGCCGATGCGAACGCGTGTGACGGTCGTTCGGCGCGACCCGACGCGACCGGTAAGCGGCGCCGCCGCCGTTGTCGGCCCTGAAGAGCTCGACGATGCGGTCGCCACCGCCGACGTCGTGGTCGTGGCCCTGGCGTTGACCGACGCGACGCGGGGCATCGTTGGTGCCGCTCAGCTGCGTCGGATGCAGCCCCACGCATGGCTCGTCAATGTCGGGCGCGGGCCGCATGTCGTCACCGACGATTTGGTCACCGCGCTGCGAGAGGGCTGGATCGCAGGTGCGGCGCTCGACGTCACCGACCCCGAACCGCTCCCGGATGGCCACCCGTTGTGGAGCCTCCCGAACTGCCTGATCACGCCGCACACGGCGAACACGTTCGAGATGGCCGTGCCTCTGCTCGCCGCACGAATCAGCGAGAACGTCGCGCGCTTCGCCGCGGGCGAGCCGCTCGTCGGTGTTGTCGACGTCGCTGCCGGTTACTGAGAAATCCCGATCCCGTGACCGACCGCCAGACCAACATCCGCGCCGTTGCGATCGTCGCCCATGTCGACCACGGCAAGTCGACGCTCGCCGACCGGCTACTCGAGATCTGCGGCGCAGTCGATCCACGCGCCATGCGGGCGCAATACCTGGACTCGATGGACATCGAGCGCGAACGCGGGATCACGATCAAGGCACAGAACGTCCGCCTCCAGTACCGCGGGACCGACATCTACCTGATCGACACCCCGGGTCACGTCGACTTTGGTTACGAGGTCAGCCGCAGCCTCGCGGCATGCGACGGGGTGATCCTTTTGGTCGACGCTTCGCAGGGCATCGAGGCGCAGACGTTGGCCAACTGTTTCCTTGCCATCGAGCACGACCTAACGATCGTTGCCGCGCTCAACAAGATCGATCTGCCTGCGGCTGAACCCGACAAGTACGCCGGCGAGATCGAGCACGTGCTCGGCATTCCCGCGTCGGAGATCTTGCACGTCTCGGCGAAGACCGGTGAAGGGGTGCGAGAGCTGCTGGACGCGGTGGTCGAGCGGATCCCATCGCCGACCGGCAATCCCGACGCGCCGTTGCAGGGTCTCGTGTTCGACAGCTACTACGACCAGTACCGCGGCGTCGTCTCGGCCGTGCGGGTGCTCCACGGCACGTTGCGCAGCGGCGCCAAGTTGCGCTTTATGCAGGCCGGCGTCACCTACGACGTCGAGGAGATCGGGTTCAAGACACCGAATCCGACGCCGGTTGCCGCCATCAGCACCGGTGAAGTCGGCTACGTGATCGCAGGCATCAAGAACATCGGCGAAGCGCGACCCGGCGAGACGATCACCGAAGCGAGTCGGCCTGCTCCTGAGCCACTGGCTGGTTACCGAGAACCGAAAGCCATGGTCTTCTGCGGGCTCTTCCCGATCGACGGCGACGAGTATGCGGAGCTGCGCGAGTCGCTGGAGAAGCTTCAGTTGAACGACTCGTCGTTCACCTACGAGCCCGAGACTTCGGGCGCGCTCGGCTTTGGGTTTCGGTGCGGTTTCCTCGGCCTGCTGCACATGGACATCGTGCGCGAGCGCCTCGAGCGGGAGTTCGACCTGACTCTCATCGCTACCGCACCGTCGGTGGAGTACCGCGCCCATGTCCGCGGCGGCGAGATCATCGAAGTCGACAACCCCGCGGCGATGCCGCCGGGGGGCGAGATCGAATACGTCGAGGAGCCGATGCTCAAGCTCACGATCCTCAGCCCGTCGGAGTACACCGGCACGCTGATGGACCTGTGCCAACAGCGCCGCGGAGACATGATCCGCATGGAATACCTCTCGCCGGAACGCGTCGAGCTCGTTTACAAGGTGCCGCTGGCCGAGGTGGTGATGGACTTCTTCGACGCGCTCAAGAGCCGCACGAAGGGATACGCGAGCCTCGACTACGAACCGGCCGGCTACGAGCAAGCCGATCTCGTGAAGCTCGACGTGTTGCTCAACGGCTTGCCGGTGGATGCGTTCTCCGCCGTTCTGCACAAGAGCAAGGCGTACGAGCACGGCAAGAAGATGGCCGAGAAACTCCGCCAGCTGATCCCTCGACAAATGTTCGACGTGCCAATCCAGGCCGCCGTCGGTGGGCGCATTGTTGCCCGTGAGACGGTAAAGGCGAAGCGCAAGGACGTCCTCGCCAAGTGCTACGGCGGTGACATCACGCGCAAACGCAAGCTGCTCGAGAAGCAGAAGGAAGGCAAGAAGCGGATGAAGAACATCGGCCGCGTCGAGGTCCCGCAGGAAGCCTTCATCAGCGCCCTTCGTCTCGACGACTGACGCCTGTCTATCCCGCGTACCAGTCCGACGTGTCGGTGCCAGATCGCGTTCGGCCGACGTGTCGGTGCGAGATAGCGGATTCCACCACGTGACACCGGCACGTGGTGAAGACGCGATCTGACACCGCCACTTGTACGACGGTCAGGCGGCGGTGACCCGGTCGCGGCCGGAGCGTTTGGCTACGAACATGGCGGCGTCGGCGGCGGCGACGGTGTTCGACGGGTCGCCGCCCTCGTAGACGGCCACCCCCGCCGAGCAGGTCACACTGTGGCGGCGGGGGTCCGCAGCCCACGCCGCGTGCAGCCGTCGCGTGACAGACAGCGCGGCGTCGCCGGCGCCGGCGATCACGACGACGAACTCGTCTCCCCCCCACCGGGCGACGAGATCGGCGCTGCGGACCGATTGCGCGAGCGTCGCTGCGAACGCTCGAAGCACCACATCGCCCTCGGCGTGGCCGAACGAGTCGTTTACCGCCTTGAACTTGTCGATGTCCACCATCACAACGGCGTCACCAGGCTTCAAGGTGCTCACGCGGCGCTCTCCCGATCGGCGGTCGGCGACGCCCGTGAGGGGGTCGAGAGTCAGCGGCTGGCTGTGGGTGCCCGTCCTGGAGCGAAAGCCGGCGGCACCTAGGACGCCGATGGCGATACCGGCCACGAGCCCGAGGATGAAGCTGATGTCCACACCCCCAGTATCGCCCCGCCCGGTTGGACGCAGCGCCCGTGGCACGATGGTCGGATGCGAGCGGGCGCAAAAGTAGTCGTCGTAGGCCAGGGCTACGTCGGGCTGCCGCTCGCGATGCGCGCGGTCGAAGTTGGATTTGACGTCACCGGCTACGAGGTCGACACCGGTCGCGTGAAACGACTGCTGTCCGGAGACTCGTACATCGAGGATGTGCCGGACGAACAGCTGACGGCTGCCCTCGCCACCGGTAGGTACACGGCGAGCGACGACGTCGGTTCACTTGTCGGATTCGATTTCGCCGTCATCACTGTCCCGACGCCGCTGCGCGAGGGTTTACCGGATCTCACCCATATCGAGGATGCCGCGCGGGTGCTTTCGGGAGCGCTCACCGAGGGCGCAACCGTGGTTTTGGAGTCGACGACTTATCCGGGAACCACCGAGGAGTTGCTCGTCCCGATCCTCGAGGAGGGGAGCGGCCTCGCTGCCGGTACTCAGTTCCTCGTCGGTTACAGCCCAGAGCGGATTGATCCCGGCAACACGCAGTGGACCTTCGTGACAACCCCGAAGGTCGTGTCCGGTATCGACGCCAAATCGTGCGACGAGGTCGCCGCGTTCTATGACGCGTTGGTGGACCGAACCGTGCGCGTAGCCACCCCCCGAGAGGCCGAGCTGTGCAAGCTGCTCGAAAACACCTTTCGCCACGTCAACGTCGCCCTCGTGAACGAGCTCGCAATGTTCGCCGGCGAGCTGGGCATCGACGTCTGGGAGGCGATCGACGCCGCGTCCACTAAGCCGTTCGGATTCATGCGCTTCACGCCTGGACCCGGGGTCGGAGGACATTGCCTTCCGATCGACCCGAGCTATCTGTCGTGGCAGGTTCGACGTTCGCTCGGCGAGAGCTTCCGCTTCGTCGAGTTGGCCAACGACGTCAACGCACACATGCCCAACTACGTCGCACGCCGGATCGCGCTCGCCCTGAACGCGCAGTCGAGCTCGGTGCGCGGGGCGCGCGTGCTGCTGCTCGGGCTGGCCTACAAGCGCAACACCGGTGACGCACGGGAGTCACCGTCTTTGGTCGTTGCCGGGAACCTGGTCGCGCTGGGGGCCGAGGTGCGCGCCGCCGATCCCTACGCGGATGCGGCGGTCCTCGGTGATGTCGTCACCCGTGTCGAGTGCACCGTCGAGGAGCTCGCAGCCGCAGACGTCGTCGTCGTACTGACCGACCATGACCAGTTCGACTTCGAAGTCGTTTCGCGGACAGCCCGCTACGTCCTCGACTGCCGCCACGTCGTCCCCGCGGCGCCGAC
>DATLOH010000092.1:0-18798 GCA_035536375.1 Acidimicrobiales bacterium | reverse complement strand
CGACGCGCCGACCCCCAGGATGGACCCGAGCGCAGACGCCGAGGTGGCGGGGTCGACGATGTGAGACCAGTTCTCCTCCAGCGCCTTGGAGACGTCGCTGCGTGGAAGCTCCAGCATCGACAGTGCCATGACCGCATCAGCTTTCGCGAAAGTCACTCCCCACATCGGTGGCTCGTCCCAGTCTGCGAACCGCAGATGTCCGGCACTCTCCTCGCCCACAATCTGGCCGAGGCTGCGTGCGCCGTCGGGCGACGCCGCAGCACCTAGCCACAGTGCGACGACTGACCGGGCCTGTCGATCGGCGACGCAGCGCTGGTCGCGCCCGTGGGGCGACGCGGGCAGGCCGACCGCCCACGCGCCTGTCTGCACGGCAAGGAACAGCCCGTGGACGCTCCGACCGCCGCAAGGGAAGTTGTCGGTCCCGGGGCGGATGGATCCGTCGTGCGGCCAGATCCGATCCGGGTCCATGCGGGCGGCAACGGCGGGCAGCAGGCCGGCACCGTAGGGCTGGGGAGAACAGCTGCTGTTGCCCGTGACCGTGGGCGGGCGCGAGGTCACCTCGAGCTTGCGCGTGTCCGGTTTGGCGGCGGCCGGCAGCAGTGCGAGCACGGCTTTCACGCGCTGTTTCCGGCCGGCCATCAGTGGCCGTTCGTCGGCGAACCAGCAGAAGCGCGCCGCCCCGTCTGTTGCGCACTGCTGCCGGGCCTGTGCGTCGTGCAGATACGCGACCATGCGCGTCACCTGCGCGTCTGTCGCAGGGCGGGTCTGCGCCCAGCCCGCCACACCAGCGGTCACCACCGCCGCGCCGAGAAGCGCAGACAGCGGACGTCGGAGACCGTCGCGCGACAAGGCGACGCCGGCCATCAACACGACCAGCGCGAACAGGTAGACGAGATGCCATCCGGCGCGGCGAATTTCGAGTGCGGGTTCGACGCTGGTCGGCGGCGCCAGGAACCCGAGGAACCGATAGGGACTCGCCTCGGGCTGATTCCACGGCCACGATGTGATCTCGAAGAAGCGCACCTGGATGAAAGCGCACGCCACAGCGCCGAGCACCCCAAACGCGGGGTGGGGGAAGAACCGGCCCACGGCGACGCCGACGGCCGCGCTTCCGGCCACGATCAGAAACCCAGCCCCGATCTCCGTCCACTCCACCGCGCCACGTATGGGTGCCGTCTGATTCTGCAGGTAGAGCACATCGCCAACCGCGAGCACCGTCGCCGCTAGCACTGCGGCGGACGCCGTAGCGAGCAGTCCTGCGGTCCGCACGGGCTGCGGCGTAGGAAGCGAAGCCAACAGCGCGTCCGCGCCTGTGCGTGACGGTCGCGTGGTCAAGAGGTGGGTGGCCACGATCGTGAGCCACCCGAGCGGCACAAGGGCAAGGGCGATGGAGCCCGACGCGTCGCGCCAGGAGTCGACATCAAAGGTCGCCAGGGTGAGCATCCACGGCGTGATCACGATTCCCGAGATGAACGCCGGATGGCGAATGAAGCGGCGGGTCTCCACCCGGGCCAACGGTCGGGCGGTGGCCCACTTGGTGCCGTCGACCCAGCCGAGCGGGCCGACCTCGGGGCGCGGTTCACTCGATTGTTTGCCGCGGCCGAAGAACCGCACCAGACCCAACACGACGACGAGGAGGAGGATTACTTCCACCGTTCAACTCGCCATCGCCGCGTGGGCGGCCTCGGCGGGTCGGCCGATGAGAAGGAGATAGGCGTCCTCCAAGGTCGGGGCGACTAGCTGCGCGCCAGGGGGCGGATCGCCGATCAGACGGTGATGACCTTCGCCGGTCCTCCAGGAGAGCTGCGCGGAGCCGTCGACTTCGTCGGCGTGCCAAACCCGGCCTTGCGCTTGGTTCGCCATCGCCGCCGGTGTTCCGTCGTAGAGCACCCGGCCCTTGTCCATCACGACGACGCGCTGACACAGTGCGGCGACGTCTTCGGTTTGGTGCGTGGACAGCAGGACCGTCTGGCGCTCGGCGATCCCGGAGACGATCTCGCGGAACCGCAGCCGCTGTTCGGGATCGAGACCGGCCGTCGGTTCGTCGAGCACCAAAAGCTCCGGATGCCCGAGCAGGGTCTGCGCGACGATGACGCGACGACGCATCCCTCCGGACAACGCCCTGATGCGCTTGTGCATGACGTCGGTCAGCCCAACCGCTCCGAGAACACGTCGGACCTCTTCGTGGCGCTCGCGCCGCACCGTCATTTCCTTCAGGATGGCGACGTAGTCGACGAAGTCGAATGCCGACAGGTTTGTGTAGTAGCCGGGCTCCTGCGGGAAGTAGCCGAGCTTGCGGCGGATGGCGAGTCGTCCGGCGGTGTTCCCCGGGTCGGCGCCGAGACACCGCAGGCGTCCCGAGTCGGGCGCCAGCACAGTGGCCACGATCCGCATCAAGGTGGTCTTGCCCGCCCCGTTGGGACCGAGCAGACCCGTCACTCCCGTGCCGAGAGTCAGGCTGACCCCGGCGAGCGCCTTTGTCGAACCGTAGGACTTCTCGACGTCGACGAGTTCAATGGTGTTCATGTGACCCTCCTGAGGTCGAATGCGTTTCGTTGCGTGATCACGACGACGCCTGCGGCGATCGTGAGCACGATGAAGGCGGCTTGGCCGGCCGGCCGGAAGGCGACGAAGCTGTCGACGAAATGGGTGCGCGTCGTGTTGCCCAGGGCCACCCAGGACGCGGCGAGAAGCCATGCCGCGCCAAGGCCGATGGCGGCCGCCGACGCCGACATCCACCGCGACATCGCCAGCGCCGCGGTTGTGAGCCCGAGCGCTGGGAGCAGCCACGTGGCGACCGACCACTCGTTGCCCGGGACTGCGACCGCCGCGATGGCGGTGAGGACCGTCGTCGTTACGAGGACCGTGACCGACCGCACGAGGAGCATCTCGATGCCCGAGATCGGCGCCGCGACCAAAAGCTCGCGCGCTGGGTCTGCCCGGGGAGCGAAAGCCAGAGCAATGCCCGCGAGCGGCAGCAACGGGGCGAGCACGAGGAACAAGAAAAAGCCGCGGTCCGCCGCAATCGCGGTGGTGTGCGTCGTCGCGGTCGAGAGCAGGAGCAACGAGGACACCGCCAGGAGCCATGGGATGCGCAACGATGGCGACAAGACGACGAGCCTGGCGAGATGCTCGGGCACTCCGACCCTGAGCAGCAGACGCTCGAAAGCGCGCACGCGGGGCTGATCGACCACATCAGCAACAGCGGTCCACGTGGCCTGGAGGCGCGACTCGTCAATCCGGGCCCCGAGCAACGCCCGGCACTTCGCGCAGGCCAGCAGATGGGCTTCGACCGACGCTGCGTGCGCCGCTCCGAGATCACCGTTCACGTAACGCTGCGTCGCGTCTTCGTCCAGGTGCCAAGTCATACGAGCGCCTCACGCAACTGAACCCGCGCTCGCGCCATGCGCGTCTTGACCGTGCCGGTCGGGATACCGAGAAGACGCGAAGCTTCCCGGGTCGTCAGCCCGTCGAGCACCGTGGCTTGAACAACCAGCCTCAGTTCGGGCGACAGTTGGTTGATGGCCGCCGGCAGGTCGCCGTGCTCTACTCCGACTAACACTTCGTCCTCCGCTGACACATGCAAGGCCTCCTCGGTCGACGATGACCACTGCAACTTGGGTTGGCGGCGAAGCTGGTCGATAAGCCGCCGGATACCGATCCCCCAGATCCAGGCCGCCACCTCCCCCTGCCCCTTGTAGGAGTTCGGCTTCCGCCACACAGCCACGAACGTGTCCTGCACGGCCTGATCGACGAGTTCGGCCTCCGGACAACGTCGGGCCAGGCGAAGCGTGAGCCACGGCGCGTGCCGGGCATAGAGCTCCTCGAGCGCGCCCCGGCCGTCGTCGGCGATCGCGTCCAGCAACTCGCGATCGCTTCGCGGGTCAGCGCGGTCAGCGCGGTCAGGGGGCACAACACCACTTTCCTGCATCTCCGCGTCGCTAGCTCGCCCGGCCGCTCAGCCGACCTTGACCGTCACCTTGTCGGCGACCATCGGATCGACCGGGCTATGAGTCCCGTCGCCCATGACCACAAAGAAGTGGTGTTCGCCGGCCGCAAGGTTGGGGATCTCCACGAACGATTCGGCCGTGTGGATGACTGACCCGTCATCCAGCTTCGGGATGGGTGCGTCGACAGCCGGAAGCGGCTTGTCGACGAAAACGTGGAAGTGGCCCGTCGTTCCGGACGTATCGCCGTCGGCCTTGACGATCTGCATGCCCGTAGCCTTGAAGTCGATCCGCACGGGGGCGCCGGCCGCGACTGAGGCGGGAGCAGTCGCGTCGACCGTGGGCCCCGCGACGGTGACGGTGATGCGGTCCTCGGCGTCGCCCACTCGGGTGTGGGTCCCGTCGCCGAGCACGACCACGATCGAGTGTTTCCCGGCGCTCAGCCCGGTGAGCAGAAGCGGATCGTCGACCGAATGGACGATGCCCGGCTCCTTCGGGATGGCCGAGCCCACAGCTACCGGCTCGCGGTCGATGAACGCGTGAATGTGACCGGACTTGCCCGACGTGTCGCCGTCTGCGGCGACGACCGACATTCCCGTGATCTTGAGGTCGAGCATGGCCACGTTGCCCTTCAGAACGGCGCCCGTGTCCGGGGTCAGAATCTCCACCGCGGTTCCTGACGCGTTGGCGGTTGTCGTCGCGGTGCGGGCGCCGACCGCGTTCTCCGCCTTGCGGCCGCACGCGCCGGCGGCCAGCACGACGATCAGGAGCGAACAGGCGACTCGGACGGTTCGGCAGTTCTTGCGGTTCATACCTTCTCTGTCGCACGCCGAGCACCAACCGGTTCTGACCGACGCTAGAAACCCAGCAGACCTCGAATCGCGCCGGTCGTCGCGTCGACGGCAGGCGTCGCCGGCACCTGCGCGATCGCTGTCTCCGGGTCCTTCAGTCCGTGGCCGGTGAGCACGCACACGACCGTCGCGCCGGCGGGCACTCCGAGAGCGATAAGTCCCGCGACCGATGCCGCGGAGGCCGGCTCGCAGAACACTGACTCCTCGGCGGCGAGGAAACGGTAAGCGGCCAGAATCTCCTCGTCAGTGACGGCGGTGATCGACCCGCCGGATTCCGACGCCGCCGAGGTCGCACCGAACCACGACGCCGGATTGCCGATGCGGATGGCGGTCGCAATCGTGTCCGGCTCCTCTACCGCGTGGCCGAGCACGATCGGCGCCGCACCCGCCGCCTGGAACCCCAGCATCGCGGGCAGCCGCGAAGCGAGTCCCGCAGTCTTGTACTCGAGATAGCCCTTCCAATACGCGGTGATGTTGCCGGCGTTGCCTACCGGGATGCAGTGGTAGT
Source organism: Acidimicrobiales bacterium (assembly GCA_035536375.1). Classification (GTDB taxonomy): domain Bacteria; phylum Actinomycetota; class Acidimicrobiia; order Acidimicrobiales; family JACCXE01; genus DATLOH01. The sequence goes on along the minus strand of DATLOH010000092.1, from coordinate 13,492 downwards.
CGGGGGCGTCACCGAGCACGTCCACGACCTCGAACGCCGCGGTTTTCTGCCCGTCGATGCGGAACGGGTTGATCGAGTTCACGACCGTCACGGGCGCTAAGTCGCCGAGTTCTCGAACGATCGTGAGCGCCTGGTCGAAGTTGCCACGAATCTGCACCACCTGTGCTCCGTGCGCGAGCGCCTGCGCGAGCTTTCCCAGCGCGATCCTCCCCTCGGGAACGAGCACGACGCACCGCAACCCGGCGCGCGCCGCATAAGCGGCCGCGGACGCGGACGTGTTGCCAGTTGACGCGCACACCACCGCCTTCGCTCCCTGCTCGACGGCCTTCGTGATCGCGAGCGTCATGCCGCGATCCTTGAACGAGCCCGTCGGATTGAGTCCCTCGAACTTGAGGAACACGCGGGCGCCAACCCGCTCGGACAGCCGTGGCGCCTCGAGCAGTGGCGTAGCGCCCTCGTGGAGCGTCACGATCGGCGTGCTCTCGGTGACGGGTAGGAACGCGCGGTATTCCTCGACGATCCCGCGCCATGTGAGCACGCTCACGACTCGTCCCCGATCACCCGGAGCATCCCGCCGATCTGGCGGACTGCGTCAAGGCTTCGGAGCTCTTCCAGCGTCGCCTGGATCTCGCGCTCACGCGCGGTGTGGGTGATGAAAACGAGGCGGGCGTTGTCGCCTAGGCCGTGCTGTTCCATCGAGCTGATCGAGATTCGATGCGTGCCGAAGACGCTCGCAACCGTGGCGAGCACGCCCGGCCGGTCGAGGACGTCGAGCGCGAGGTAGTACTGCGACTCCAGTTCCGCCACGGGTCGGATTTCGGCGGCCGCGAGCACGGGCGAACGTCCGGCGCCACCGGCGCGCAAGTTGTGCCCAGCGTCAAGAAGATCACCGAGGAGCGCGCTCGACGTCGGCAACCCACCCGCACCGCGTCCGTAGAGCATCAGTTCACCAACCGCCTCGCCTTCGATGAACACAGCGTTGAAGCTGTCACGCACGGCGGCCAGCGGGTGCGTGATCGGGACCATCGCCGGATGGACGCGCACCGCCACTTGGCCGTCGACGAGCTCAGCGACGGCCAGAAGCTTGACGACATAACCGAGGCGCGTCGCGAAGGCGATGTCAGTCGCAGTTACGGACTCGATGCCCTCGCGGTACACCGAGCCGACCGGGACGGCGACGCCAAACGCAATGCTCGCGATGATCGCCGCCTTCGCCGCTGCGTCATGGCCGCCGACGTCCGCGGTGGGGTCGGGCTCGGCGTAGCCCAGCGCCTGCGCGTCTGCGAGCGCAGCCTCGTACGATGCGCCGTCCTCGGTCATCCGTGTGAGGACGAAGTTCGTCGTGCCGTTCACGATTCCCATCACCCGTCGCAGCGGTTCGCCGGCCAGGCTCTCCCGCAGTGGCCGGATCAGAGGGATTCCGCCGCCTACCGCAGCCTCGAAAAGCAGGTCGCGGCCCGCCGCCGACGCGGCCGCGAACAGCTCGGGACCGCGTTCGGCGATGAGCTCCTTGTTGGCGGTGACCACCGGCTTGCCCGCGGCGAGTGCTTGGCGCAGCAATGCGAAGGCGGGGTCGACGGCCCCCATCATCTCGACCACTACATCGACGTCCTCCGCAGCGACGACGTCTGTGGGCTCGGTCGTGAGCAGGGTGGCGTCGAGCTCCTCGGGACGCGGCTTGTCGGGATCGCGCACGAGCACACGCGTGACGACGAGGCGCACCCCGGTCCGTCGCGCGATGGCGTCGCCTTCACGGGCGAGAAGACCGATGAGTGCGCCGCCGACGTTTCCGCAACCGAGGAACCCGACGCGGATCGGTGCGTCGGCCATCGAGGTTTGAATCTTAGAGCTCGTCGAGGGCTAGCAAATCGTCGAGCGTCTCGCGGCGGACGACCATGCGAGCGTTGCCTTCGCGGACGAAGACGACCGGGGGCCGCGGCACCTTGTTGTAGTTCGAAGCCATCGAGTGGCCGTAGGCGCCCGTCACCGGCGTCGCCAGCACGTCGCCGACGCGCACATCGGCCGGAAGGCGGGCGTCACGCACGATGACGTCACCGGACTCGCAGTGCTTGCCGACGACCGTCGCTACCGCCGGCCGATCTGCGTCGGTGGCTCGAGGCAGGAACGTCTCATAACCGCTTCCGTATAGGACCGGCCGCGGGTTGTCGCTCATGCCCCCGTCCACCGCGATGTATGTGCGGATTGCCGGTAGCCGCTTGATCGTTCCCACCGTATAGAGGGTGATGGCCGCCGGGGCGACAATCGAGCGACCCGGCTCGGCCGTCAGCCGGACCGCAGGATCGAGACCGGCGGCGTCGGCCGCATTGCGGACCGTAAGCGCCCACTGCTCGATCGTCGGCGCCTCCTCGCCCGTGACGTAGGGAACGCCGAGCCCGCCGCCGACGCACAACTCCTTCAGGCCAAGCCGCGTCGCCAACGGCGCAAGCACCGCGAGTTCCGCTTCGAACCCCTCGACGCGGAAAATCTGACTGCCGATGTGGGCGTGCAGGCCCACCAGGTCGACGGGCAGCGAGCGAAGCCGCGCCACTGCGTCGTCGGCGGCGCCGCTCGCCAGGCTGAAGCCGAACTTGGTGTCCTCCTGACCGGTCATCACATACTCATGCGTGTGCGCTTCTACGCCTGGCGTCACCCGCACCAGCACGCGCGGCCGCAAGCCGTGCCGAAGCTGAAGCAGAGCTTCGAGGCGGGTGATCTCGTCGTCGCTGTCGACGACGATGCGCCCGATCCCAACGTCGAGCGCCCGCGCCAGCTCAGCGGTCGACTTGTTGTTGCCGTGCAACACGAGTCGTTCGGCCGGGACGCCCGCAGCGAGCGCAACGTGGAGCTCACCCGCCGTGGAGACGTCGATGCAAAGGCCCTCCTCGTGCGCCAGTGCGGCCATGGCGACGCACAGGAAGGCCTTTGACGCGTACGCAACGCCGTCGTCGAAGGCGGCGACGGCGCGGCGAGCGCGCTCCCGGAGATCCGTCTCGTCGTAGACGAACAACGGCGTGCCGAATTCGGCCGCAAGATCAAGCACATCCAGGCCGCCCACCGAGAGTCGGCCGGCGGCGTCGACCGCCGCAGTTGCCGGCAGCAGGTGGCGGGGCAACGCCGTCATCCGTGCGAACCTAGGTGACTCGTGCCGAACTCCCCGCAACCCGCGAGCGACGCGGGCTTCGTCGCGCCTGCGGCCGCAGTCGGCGAGCTCATCGGCCGCGCGATCGTCGACGCCTTCGGCGACGCTCACGCAGACGCTCCGCCGGTCCTGCGGCCGTCGACACATGCCGACTACCAGGCGAACGGAGCGCTTCCGCTCGCCAAGATCGTCGGCCAGAAGCCACGCGAGGTCGCCGACGCCATCGTCGCGAATCTCGACCTCGACGGGATAGCCACAGTTGAGATTGCGGGCCCCGGGTTCCTCAACATCACACTCGACGACGCATATTTGGCGTCGGCCGTAACCGCGCTCGTGGCCGACTCCCGACTCGGCGTTCCGACCCCGGCGACCCTCGAGACCGTGGTCGCCGACTACTCGAGCCCGACCGTGACAAAGGAGATGCACGTCGGGCATCTCCGCACGACGATCATCGGCGATGCGCTCGTCCGCACGCTCGACTTCGTCGGCCATCGAACCGTCCGCCAGAACCATTACGGCGACTGGGGCACGTCGTTCGGGATGCTCATCGAGCACCTCGACGGCGCCCGTACGCGCGGCGAGGTGTCACTTGATGACCTGAACGAGTTCTACCGGGCGGCGAACGATCGATTCACGACGGACGCCGACTTCGCGACGCGGGCGCGCAGCCGGGTGGTCGCCCTTCAGTCCGGCGACGCCAACACGCTCGCGATGTGGCGCGAGTTCGTGAGCGAGGCGCACCGGCACAACGTTGCGGTTTACGACCGCCTGGGGGTGTTACTCACCGACGAAGACCTGCGGCCCGAGAGCGCGTACAACGACACCCTCGAGGAAGTGGCGGCGGACCTGGAGCAGTCAGGCGTGGCGGTCGTGGACCAGGGCGCGCTCTGTGTTTTCATCGAGGGATATGAGGCGCCTCTGATCATTCGGAAGTCCGACGGGGGCTACACGTACGGGACGACCGACCTCGCTGCGGTGCGCTACCGCGTGGACGCGCTCGGCGCCACCCGGTTGCTGTACGTAGTCGACGCGCGGCAGAGCCAGCACCTGACCCAAGTGTTCCGTGCGGCCGAGCGCGCCGGGTGGCTCGCGCCGCCAGCGCGTGCGGAGCACGTCGTGTTCGGATCGGTGCTGGACGCGAGCGGACGACCGTTGAAGTCGCGCTCGGGCGACTCACCGAAACTCACCGACCTGCTCGACGAGGCCGTCGAGCGCGCCGCCGCCATCGTGGCCGAGAAGAACCCCGACCTGCCCGAGGCCGAACGCGCCGCGGTCGCGCGGGCGGTCGGTATCGGCGCGATCAAGTACTCGGATCTTTCGAACGATCGCGTGAAGGATTACGTGTTCGACTTCGCGCGGATGCTGGCCTTCGAAGGCAACACCGGCCCCTACCTGCAGTACGCGCACGCCCGTATCCGCTCGCTGTTCCGCCGCGCCGAAGTTGACGCCGTCGTCTCGCTCGACGCCGCAGTGACGATTTCCGAGCCCGCCGAACGCGCCTTGGCTCTCACGCTGTTCGGATTCGGCGACGCCGTGCTGGCCGTCGCGGATGCGTCTGCGCCACACAAGCTGTGCACGTACCTGTTCGACGTGGCGCAGGCGTTCACGACGTTCTACGAGGCGTGCCCCGTGCTGCGCGCCGAATCCGACGAGCGACGCGCCTCCCGCCTTGTCCTGTGCGCGGCGACGGCCGCCATCCTCGAGCGAGGCCTCAGCCTGCTCGGCATAGAGGCGCCGCCGAGGATGTAGTTATCGCTGGGCGATGAGCGAGGTCACGCGCTCGAGCAGGTCGAGCGGATCGAAGGGCTTCGTGACGTACGCGTCCGCACCCGTTGCGAGGCCGTCGCCGATGTCGGTCGCCTGCGCCTTCGCCGACAGGAGGATGACCGGAATGCCCTCGGTGGAGGGTTCGGATTTCAGGGCGGCGGCTACCGCTAGCCCGTTGAGTTTGGGCATCATCACGTCGAGCAGCACCGCGTCGGGCCGCTCCAAGCGCGCCATCGTCAGTCCGGCTTCGCCGTCGTCGGCGAGCAGGACCGTCCAGCCCTCCATCTCGAAGTTGAACTGAAGCAACTTCTGGATGACCGGATCGTCGTCGACGACGAGCACGGTAGGCACTGGCCCATCGTAGGGGCGACCGGGCCGACGGCTACGCTCACGTGCCCCGCCCTCGTAGCTCAGGGGATAGAGCACTGGCCTCCGGAGCCGGGTGCGTAGGTTCGAATCCTACCGAGGGCGCTCACATCGCGAACCTGCGACCGGATCGCGCGCCGAGGCGCGCGATCCGGTCGCAGGTTCGGAGGATCTGGCTACTACCGATCAGCAGAGGTAGCTGGTGACGCCGATCCAGATCCCGATCACTCGGATGCTGAGGTTGCCGTTGCAGGTGATCGATCCGGTCTTGGTCTTGGACAAGCCCCACAGCGACCAACGCCCGAGCCGGTCCTCGGAACGGAACCCCGGGTTGAACTGTGCCTCGAAGCCGGTGCTGCCGTCCTCGATCTTGGCGAAGCCGGTCAGCTCGTGGTTGTTGGTGTCGAGGTAGATGTGCCCCGATTCACCCGAGCCGCTCGCGTTGGCGTCGAAGTTCATGTAGCGGGCACGGAGATTGTCGACACGGATGTACTCCGCCGCGGCGCCGTTGCGGACGCAGGTGCTGTTCAGCGGGCGGGTGCAGTCGAACAGGTTCACCGTCGTGTGGTTGCTCGCGTCGAACCGCAACGAGCCGGCGTTGGAACCGCGGCCCGATCCACCACACGCGCTGTCGGATGCCTGACAGACCTTTACGCTCGCCGGCAGCGGGTTGGCGATTGACGCGTTGAGGTTCCAACGGTCACCGGCGTTCGTGTCGAGCGTGAGGCTCGTCGCCTCGCTGCTCGCCGTGTAGGTGATCTCCTGCTTGCTGCCGCCCTCGACGAACTTCAGGTTCACCGTCGCCGGCAGATTGAGAAGGGTTGCCCGGGTGTACTCGACCTTTCCGGTCGCGGTGTTCCGGCGATTCAGTTCCGCCTTGAACGGTCGGCCGCCAGCTGTGTTGAGCGTGATGTCGGGTGTCGAGGAAACGACGCCGCTCACCTTCTTGAGGTTCTGCATCCGTGCGTGGAGCACGTAGCGGTCGGCGAGGTCGTTCAACAGCACGCCGTCGAAACCAGCGGCGACCCGATCGTCTGGACCCGACGTGAGCTGGAAGTCGACGTTGCCAACCGTGCCGCCGAGCGCATCGGCGACGATCGTGCCGGTGGTGCCGGCGATGACGTCGAGCCCGGTCGGCAGGGACGTCAGCACGCCCTTAAGGCGGTTCGCGCGGCCGGAGATACCTGCGGGATCGAAGGCATCGAGCGTGACCGAAGCGACGCCCGCTGAGGCGCGGTAGGCGAACGTCGTCGGATCGGTGAACTGCACCGACAGCGTTGCTGGCAGCACGGTGATGGCGGCGTCGATTGTGGCGATGCCGGCCGGCTTTTGCGTGTCGATCTCCGCCGTGAACTTGCGGCCCCCGACGGTGTTCAACGTGAACGACGGCGGCGGGCCCTGCGCAAACGTCACCTTCTTGAGGCCGGTGAGCCGGCCCACGACGACGTAGCGGTCGGCAAGATCGCGCACCTTCACGCCGTCTTCGCCGGCGGCGATGGTCTCCACCGGCCCACTCGTCATGAGGAAGTCGATCGAGCCGACGGTCTGTCCCTTGGCATCGGCGCTCAAACCACCGTTGCCGCCCGCCCACGTCACGTCGAGTGACGTCGGCAGGCCAACGAGCGTCGCCTCCACCCGCTTGGCCCTCCCGCTGACAGCAGATGCGGTATCGACAACAGAAGCGGTGAGCTTGCCGATCGTCGCCGACGACGTGTACGCGAGCGATCCGGCCGGGTTGACCGTTGCCGTCAAGCTGCTCGGCAGGTCCAGCACCTGAATGTTCGTGTCGCGGGTGCCCTGGAGCATCCGGACACTGAAGGGTCCGGGTGCTTTCTGGATTTCGAGCGTGTAGGGAGACGCACCGGTTGAGACAACCGCCTTCTTAAGCTGGTTCAGTCGCACGGCCACGCTGTAGTGATCGGCGACGTCCTCGAGGAGGACACCATCGAAGCCTGCGGGCACGGCAATCGTCGGGCCGGAGGTGAGCAGCACGTCGATGAGTCCAACGGTCTGGCCTTGTGCGTCCACGCCGACCTGTCCGCCCGCGGCGTTCCATGTCACGTTGAGTGTGGTCGGCACGTCACGGAGGATCGCAGTGGCGCGAGTCGCCCGGTCAGCGACACCGGCCGGGTCGTAGATCATCGTGTTGATCTCGCCGATCGAAGCTGAACCGACGAGTGAGATCGAACCCGCAGGATCGAGAGTTGCGTCGAGCGAGCTCGGCATGTCGAGCACTTCGATGCGCGTCTCGCGGGATCCGTCCTGCAGATCCACGAGGAAGGGTCCAGCGTCCTTGTCGAGCTCGATCGAGTACGGAGCGTCGCCGGTCGATAGCAACGCCTTGCGGAGCCCGTTCATGCGCACCGCAACGCCGTAATGATCGGCGACATCGTCGAGAACGACGCCGTCGTATCCGGCGGGAAGCGCGATGTCCGGTCCGCTGGTGAGGACGAATTCGAGCAGCCCGAGGCGCTGGCCTCGAGCGTCGACGCCCACTGCGTCGCCGGAGGCATCCCACGCAACATCGATCGTCGTCGGGACGTCGCGCAGCAGAGCGCTGGCGTGCGTCGCCCGGCCCGAGACACCGTTCGGATCGTTCAGGGTTGCGTTGATCTCGGCAATCGGAGCCGAGGAGCTGAGCATGAGTGCGCCAGCAGGATCGAACGACGCCTGCAGCGAGCTCGGCAGGTCGAGGAACTCGATGCGCGTGTTGCGTGTCCCTTGCACGATCTCGGCGAGGAACGGACCCGCGGCCTTGCGCAGCGTGATGTCGTACGGCGCCTCGCCGGTAGACACGCTGGCCTCGGTGAGGCCGTTGAGCTTGGCCACGAGCGCGAAGTGGTCCGCAACATCTTCGAGGATGACGCCGTCGAACCCGTCGTCGACCGAAATGACGGGCCCGGACGTCAGGAGTAGATCGACCGAACCGATGACGCCATCGGCGGCGTCAACACCGGCCGACCCGCCCTCGGTCCCGTACGAGAAGGTCACCGATTCCGGCAGGTCGACGAGTCGAAGATCGAGGTCGGTGGCGCGTCCGGCGAGGCCGTCGGGGTCGTGCGCGTCCACGACGATCTCACCGATCCGGGCGTTGCCCACCAGCGACAGCTGGTTGCCTGTCGTGGAGAGCTCGGCGCGGACGCTGCTGGGCAGATCGCGGATCATGCCGTCGATGACGCGGTTGCCGTCCTGGATGAGGACGTGGAACGGCCCAGCCGTCATGTCGACGTCGATCACCGTTGGGTCGGCGGTGCTGAGTTCGGCCCGTGAAAGACCCAGCACGCGGAACGCAAGCGAGTCGAAGCCGGGTTCAGCGGTCTGGTACAGGTATGCGGGGTCGGCCAGCTCTGCAACGGCCCCGCCATGCGCAAAGCCCGCTTCGATCACACCGACAGCAGAGTCAGACGTAAACGTGGAATGAGTAGGCGAATCGGAGAGCAGCGCCATGCTCAGGGGTAGGTCTTCGATCCGGACGCTGAAGTCGTCATTGACAACAGCGCCGTTCGTGTCAGCCACCCGAAGGTCGACGAGCCCAACTCTGGCGTTGGCTCGGTACGTCCAGTTCTGCGTCCCACTCGAATTCGAGGTGAGCAGCAGAGAGAGCGTTTCCGGGACCTCGGCGATGCGGCCCGTCGCGCGCGTGACGTCGTCCCCGCTCACATCCTCGAGGAGGAGGTCGACCGTTGTCGGTGTGTTGACCACGAAGTCCACACCCGACTGGGTCAACCCGAGGTCGGACCCAGTGAGGACGTTGAGATGCGTGACCGTCGGTACGGGAGTGAAGTCGATTCGCCCGTGCTGCGGGTTGACCCGCTCGCCATCGGGGCCTTGATCGAACACGCCGGCGGTGACTGCCAGGGTCGACCCCGGTGAAACGGTGGTGACGTCGAGCGCGAAGCTGCTCAGGCGGCTCGCCCCGACAAGTGCGATCGTGGCGTCGTACACCGCGGGCGCGGTGTCGGTAAGGGCGTCGTAGCCGAACGCAACCTTGAGGTCCGACGACCGGCGGGGGTCGGGCATGATCCCCTCGACCGCAAGCGGCAACGGGGATGGGGCGTTCGGCAGCGTCTGCACGCGCAGCGTGGCGCGGCCGGCGTCGATCGTGAGCTGGACGGCGACGTCGTTCCCGCCGGTGCCAGTCGTTACGTCATCGTCGACGTTGATCGGAGTTGGGACGAGCAGTGGCGCATCCGTCGTCTTGTCGATCGTCCCGGCGGCACCCGGGTACACCGTGTGCACCTGGTATGTGAGTAGCTCCTCGACCTCGCCCGGGATCTCCGCGGGGTCACCGAGGATGATGTCGAGCACCGCATCCACGACGTCGTCGACAGCGTTCACGACGGGGCCCACCGGGGTGGGCAGTGGCGGCAGCGGCAGGGCCTGGACAGAGGATGCTGCGGGTGCGACGACGATGGCCAAGGCCACCGCCGCCGCACCCGCCCAACGAAGTGGACGGCGCAGCACTCAGACCCCAGCGAGGGCGATGGGCAGGCCGCTCGTCGTCACGAGCGCAGTGAACGCACCCTCGATCAGATTGAACTGACCGACGACGTTGATGCCGGAGCCCTGGTACGCCATCACGACGAGCTCGCCGAGAGGCGTGACCTGGATGATCATCCCGGGATCACTGAGGATGCCCGAGTCTTCATCGCCGGAAACGAATTGGAACTCCTTCGTCGACGGGTTCAGGTGAATCGTGCCGTTGCCGAGCGCACTGTCGAACGTGTGCTCCCAGTTAAGGATGAACGGCGCTGCGGTGCTCGCACCCAGGAAGTTCGTCTCGGGATCGACGGATACCTCGGCGGTGTACTCACCCGGGGCCTGGTCGAGCACGACGTCGACCGACGCGACGCCGTTGGCGTCGGTGATCGCGTCCGCTGCGAAAGAGCCGAGCGAGAAGTGGACCGTGCGGCCGGAGAGCCCGGACCCGAGCGCCGAGTCGGTGAACGTGGCGCTCAGTGTCACCGTCGAGCCGCGGATCCCGCTCGTGGCGCCGTCGTAGACCAACGTCGTCGCCCGCGGGAGGATCTCGAGGCTGTCGGTCGTCGCGGCGGCGGCCGCAAGCCGATCAGTCCCGGCGAAGGCCGCGTCGATCGCGTACGTGCCGGTATCGGCGGACAGGTCGTACGGCAGCGTCGCCGTGCCAGTGCCGTCCGTCAGTGCTGAGCCCACGCCGACGCCGTCGACGCTGAACTCGATCGACTGGCCCTCGATGCCGGCGGCCGCGCGGACGTCGGTGAGCACGGCCGACAGCGCACCGGCGTCACCATGGATCCCGGTTGCGGCTGTGGTCGAATCGAGCGTCGTCGGGCGGAGGAGCACCTCGACACTCGAGAGCGCGGCCGACGAGACGTAGTCGACGGTCTCTGCGCTGGTCACTTCGATGCCGTAGGTGCCTGCGGGAACGTCGGTGGGAAGATCGATAGCGACCGTTCCGTCGTCACCCGTCGTGGCCGGCAACTCGACGATTGTGCCCTCGGCGCCGACGAGCTTGACGACGAGCTCGTGTCCAGCAACTCCGTCGCCGCGCAGGTCATCGGTCGCCTTGATTTGCAGCGGCTTGGACTCACCACTGTGGGTGTCACCCTCGACGGACTCGATGGTGAGAGTGACCGGTCGCAGGAGGACGGTCAGAGTCGACGTGCTCGTGATCGCGCCTTGCACGTCGGTGCCGCCATAGGAGGCGGTGACGTCGTAAACGCCGGCGGGCAGCGCGCTGACGGGCGTGCTGACGGCGCCGTTGGCGTCACTCACGAGATCGAACGCCTCGAGGGTGTTGCCGTCCTGCGAGATCGCCACGTGAACCGGCGCATCGGCGACGGGCGCCGCGGATCCGAGATCAGTGAGCACTGCGCTGACGTCAATGGCGTCCTGGCGATAAACAGAGCCGGCGCTCGTGAAGGAGAGAACCGACGGGCGCAGGTCGATCGTGAACGGAACTGCGTTCGACGCGCCTGTGTAGTACGAGGTGCCACCGAACGAGCTCTCGATCGTGTACTGCCCATTCGGCGCGGCCGCGGTGAGGGCGAGCGGCGCTTCACCAGCGCCGTCGGTGGCCGAGTTACCGGCCGAGACGACGTTGCCGTCGATGTCCTTGAGTGCAACGCTGATGCCAGCGCCGGCTACCGGCGCACCGCCGAGGCGGTCGTCGGTCAGCTGGGTGGTTGCGAAGAAGGTGTCACCCGACTGCGCCGAACCGGCGCCGATATACGACAGGGTCGTCGGGCGGGTGAGGACCGTGAAACCGCGACTCGCGGAACTGGCCGAGTCGAATAACGAGCCGCCGTGTGAAACGCGCAGTGTGGTACCGCCGGACGGACGGTTCACAGGAACATTCGCGCTGTAGACACCGGAGCCGTTCGTCACTGCGTTGACCGAACCGCCCACACCGTCGACCGAGAGTGAGACGTTGCGCCCGCCGAGCGCCTGGTTGAACTCGTTGGTCACGACCCCAGTGATCGCTACGGCCTCGTTGGCGAAACCCGAGCCCGCAGCGTTGATCGTGACGAAGCTGCGGTTGTCGAGCGTGACGCCGATGTCGGAGAGCAGGTTCCACCCGCTGGTGTTGCAGCTGAAGAAGCCGTTCGAGATATTTCGGCCGAAGCTCTTGATACGGAGCGCGCCGTTCGGCTGGCCGATGCTGTTCCAGTTCACTCCGAACGAACCGCCGTCGCCCTTCTCCCAGGCAGCGATGATCGAGCCGTTCCGGAGAACTTCGAGGCGTGTGTTGTCACCGTTGTTGCCGAAGGCGCAGTTGTCGGCGCCTCCGCTCGCTTCGTTGATGAAGATCGCCGAGCCGCGCACGATCGCGCCGTTCCCGGGGCTGCTCAGAGCGGCGGAAGCAGGCGTCGCCTGGATCAGCGCAATCGGCGCGCTGATGACCAGCGCGGTTACGAGGGCGGCAATGAGTCGCCGAAGTAAGGACATGTAGTGCTCCCTTGTTGTGAGTTCGGTCATTTCCCCAGTGACCGAATCGCCCCCCCAGCGGGAGCGTCCGTACCACCTGAAAGGGAGGAACGCACGAAAAGGGATTTTCTTACGCAAGTTTTGAGCAACTTCGCAGTTCTCGTGAAACGGGCGCAGGGGGCGGCCGCTGATCACTGGGGAGTCACATGTCTCGCACCACCCGTTTGGTTGCTCTGTTCGCCCTGAGCGCGCTCGTCTCTACGGCGGCCGCACCGCCCGCGCCTGCCACCTCTGCACCGCTGTCGACACTTCGACAGGCGGTTGCCGCCGAAGCGCGCGCCGTCGGTATCGACCCGGAGCTGGTGTTCGCAGCGACGATTTCGGTGGGCCAACCTCAGGCCGACGGGACGATGAAGTCGGTCGAAGCCAACGTCGGCGCGTTGCTCGACGAACTGTCGGCGCTCGGCGGTTCGAGCTCGCGCGGGTCAGGCCCGGCGGGCACATCCGAGGTCGTGGTTGGTGACACCCTCCACGTGTGGGTTGCGGCCGGGTCGGGGTCGCAGCTGCTCTCGGTGACGGACTCTGCACTGGTGCCGTCAACTCCACCGGTGATTCTTCCGCCGCCCGCCACCACGCTCGCCTTCGACGCCGGCGGGCCCGTGAGGCACATTGTCGGCGACTACGACTTCGGCCTCCACACGGTAGGGACCGTGCTCGGCAGCAACGTCTCCACCGACTCGGGATCGGGTGCCCCCGCTTGGCTGCCGGTCGTAAGCGGCGGCTTCGTTCAGGACAACAGCATCGACTTTCTCGGGCACGCACTCTTCGTGCAGGGCCAGGCGTGCTTCTTCGGGTTCTGCTTTGCGGCCGGGGCGCTGCTCGGCGACGGCGCCGTGCTCTTCGACAACACCTTTCCGCTCGCCCTGCCGAGCATTCCTTAACTAACGACCACGGAGCCTGGGGGTTCTCACATGTCTCTGCGCCGCCGCGCTATTGCGCTCGCCGCTCTCGTCCTCACGTCCTTCGTCGGTCTTCCCGGCCTCGCCGCCGCGAACCCGGTCGATGACGTGCGAGGTGTCGTCAACGGTGTGATCGACGCCGTGAACGACATCCTCGGCGGCCTCCCGCTGCCGCTTCCGGCGGTCCCGAACGTTCCCGCGCTGCCTGTGCCGCTTCCCGAATGTGACCCGGCCGTCGACGTGACGCGCTGCCTGCCGCTCGACTACCGGATCCACACGGTGTACCGCGCTCCGGACGGCACGCTCGTGCCGACGGACGTCGAGACCGGCAAGGTCGGGCTCCCGGAGTTTGTCG
>DATLOH010000091.1:0-2483 GCA_035536375.1 Acidimicrobiales bacterium | reverse complement strand
TCCTGGCTCGAGATGGCCCGGAGCGCGGCCGACGTCGGGATGCTCCGCTACGAGATGACGCCGCTTGCGGTCCGGGGCGACCGCCTCGCGCTCGTGCTGTTTGTCCCGCGCGGTCGTGACGATCGGCCCGACGCGCTGTCGGACCAACAGCTGCGGCTCTGGGGCCTAGATGGCGAGGGAAAGCTCGCGCTCGACGTGTTCTTCGACCTCGAGGATGTCGACGCGGCCTATGCCGAACTTGACGCCCAGTACCTTGCGACCGAGGCTCAGCCGCACTGCAACGTGTTCGAGACCATCGCTGCGGCGATCGATGCGTACAACCGGCGCGATGCCGTGGCTGCGCCGTTGGCGCCCGACCTTGTGCACGTCGACCACCGTCCGGCATCGCTCCCCGACATGAACGAGCCATCGGGCTTGGTGTCGTATCTCGGGAGAACGGTCGAGGTGGTCCCTGATCTGACGATGCGTCTCACCGCGGTCCACGTACTCGACGATCGCGGCGCCGTCTTTACCATCGTGCAGAGCGGCGCGACACCCGAAGGGATGCCAATCGAGTTCTCGCTCCATGCGGCGGATCTTGTCGCCGACGGCCTCATCAAGCGCATCGAGGTGTTTCCCGAGGACGCACTCGACGCCGCCCTTGCCCGGTTCGCCGCGCTTGGGTCCGCCGATTCCGGCTTGGAGAACGCAGCCACCCGAGCCCACGCGCGTTTCGCCGCGCTGTTCGCCCAACGCGACTGGGCGGCTGCGGGCGAGAACTGCTCCGACAACTATGTGCATGACGACCGCCGGGCTGGCTTGCGGAACACCTTTCATGGTCGCGACGAGGCGATGGCGCTGGCCCGTGGCGTAGCCGATATCGGAGTCAAGGAATTCGTCACGACCGTGGTTGCGACGCGAGGCGACCGCTCGGCCCTGCTCCGCATGCGTTTGGTCGGCCGGGACCGGCGTCCGGATGCCTTCCACACCGAGGTACTGACTCTCGTCGCGGTGAATCGCGACGAGCGGATCACGGACTGGATCACGTTCGACCTCGAGGACAGCGAGGCAGCGTTCGCCGAGCTCGACGTCCGCTACCTCGCCGGAGAGGGCGCGCCCCACGCGGACATCCTCGCGCCGATGTTCGGAGCCATGGATGTGTACAACGCCCGAGACTGGCAGCAGGCCGGGCTTCATGTGTCGGCCGGCATTTCGGTGGTTGACCACCGCCCGGCGTCCATGGGGGCAATGACGGGGTCGGACGAGTTTCTCCGCGCCCTGCAGGTCCTGGTCGATCTCGTTCCATCTATGCGCGTTAGCTGTCGCGCAGTCCATGCCGTCAGTGAGGGCGCGGCGGTCGTCCAACTTTCCCTGAACGGAACTACTGGCGAAGGGAGTGAGGTCGAGCTCAGCTTCAACGTGGTCTATGTCGCAGTGGATCGGCGGTTGACGATTTGGGAGTACTTCCCCGAGGACCAACTCGATGTCGCGCTCGCCCGGTTCGCCGCGCTGGGGCCCGTCGAGCGCGGCATCGAGAACGCCGCGACCCGGGCGGTCGACCTGTGGAAGCCGCTGTTCGTTGAGCGGGATTGGGAGTCGCTCAGTCGACTGATCGCCGAGGACATCCTCGTCGAGGACCGCCGCCACGTCATGGAGTACGTCAGTCGGGGTCGCACCGATTATCTCGAACAGATCAGAGCGCTTGGCGACATTGGCGTCGCGGACGTGGAGTTCACTGTCTTAGCGACCCGAGGTGATCGGTCGGTGCTGCTCCGTAGTCGTTTCGTCGGGAGAGATCGACGGCCCGACGCCTTCTCGACCGTGGTGCTCCAGGTCATCGAGGCGGACAACGAAGGTCGGCTCAACGTGTGCGTGCAGTTCGACATCGACGACGAAGATGCTGCGTTCGCCGAGCTCAACGCCCGTTACCTGGCCGGCGAGGGCGCGGCCCATGCCAACACGTTGGGACCGCTGTTCGAAGCAATGCGCCTGTACAACGCGCGGGACTGGCTTCACATTGCGACTGGCTTGGCCGACGACTTCTCGATGGTCGACCACCGCCTGGCCTCACTGGAAGCTGTCGACGGAGCTGACGAGTTCATCCGATCCATCCAGCCTTTGACTGACCTCGCCCCGTCGGTGCGAGCGAGGGCGCGCATGATCCACGCTGTCGGTCCCGGAGCGGCCGTCGTGCAGATGAATCTCGGGGGTTCAACCGTCGACGGCAGCGACATCGAATTCGGCTTCCACACCGTTTGCGCCGTACGTGCGGGACAACTGACCAATTGGGAGTTCTTCGCCGAGGATCAGCTCCCGGCTGCGCAGGCTCGCTTCGAGGAGCTGCGAGGCGCCGGCTCCGACCTGGAGAACGCGGCCGCTCGCGCCCACAACCGCTTCGCGACGAAATTCGTGCAGCGCGATTGGGAGAGCGTCGCAACTGTCTTCACTGAAGACAGCGTGTACGACGATCGGCGTCGGGTGCTCGGTGGTATCTACCGAGGGCG
>DATLOH010000090.1:0-19297 GCA_035536375.1 Acidimicrobiales bacterium | reverse complement strand
CATGACCGCTTTCGCTTGCCCGTCCTGTGGGTTCGACATCGACCTGTTCATTCCGACGCCCGACGGTCGAACGATCTGGAGTGATGTGCCCAAGCTCGCCTCAATCCCATTCCACTCAGCGGTAACGCTCGGCGACCACTCGGGCACTCCCGTCGTGCAGCAGGACCCTTTCAGCCCGCCCGCGCTTGCGTTCGCCGGGCTAGCGAAAACGGTCGAGGCCCTCCTGCCCACCTAGCGATTCGACAAATCTTCCGTTACTGGAACGTTGATTCTGATGCTCGCCCGCAGGCGCTGTCCGCCGCCGTTGACGCGAGTGCCTTGGCCGCCTCGATGAAGCGTGGGATCAGTCCGACGAGTCGGTTGTTCCTCACGCTGCGACAACGACCCCGCCGTCTGGTTCTGTCCTTCGAGTGAGCTAAAGGCACCCGGGAACAGCTCGCGGAGCGGCGGGTGGCCCAGGTCCTTGTCAGAGACGTCGGTCGGCTCGAGCGGCCAGTCGATCGCCAAGTCCGGGTCGCGGAAGGACACCAACGTGTACGTCGCGTCGGGGCTCCAGTGCTGGTTGACGAGATAGCCGTAGACGCCGCCGTCGCTCGTCACCTGATACGAGTTGCCGAGACCGCGGGACAGGAACAACGCATTTCCCGGCCCCAGCGTGAACGTGCACACGCGACCGAACGTGGGCGACTCCGCGCGCACGTCCACGATCGCTGCGAACGCCTCGCCGCTGATCATGTGTACGTATTTGTCCCACGGCTCGGCGTGGATCCCTCGCAGCGTGCCGCGTCGGTTGTTCTCAGCGATGTTCCACTGAACCGGCCCCAACGACGGGAGTCCGAGCGCCTCGAGTTTGGCGGCCTGGAACACCTCACGGAACGAGCCGCGCTCATCGCCTCTGATGTCGAGGCCGATCTCGTAGAGACCCTTGATCTCCGTTTCTCGGACTGCGAGTTCGGGCACGGCCGCGGACCCTACCCAGCGAGAGCGAGCACGGCCAACGCCAGCAGCGCGACGTTGCGCGCCACTGTCCGCCACGACACCGGACGCACGTTCAGGCCGCCGAAGCACGCACATGGAGGTGCAGCGCCCTCGGAGCGGACCTCGCGCACGACGATGTACGTGTAGACGACTAGGACGGCCATCGCCACGGAGGCGACGAGCCGTCCGGGCAGCGTCACGAGAGCGGCACCGAGCACCAACTCGACCGGCGCAATCACCGCTGCGATGACCCCGGGCACGCCGAACGCAGCAGCCGAACCCGGCCAGCGCGCGTCAGCCAGCTTCGCGACGCCCGCCCACACGAAGGTGACACCGAGCGCCATGCACGCGAGTCGAGAGAGATCCATCGCCACTACGGGGCGAACGCGCCGAATCCGCCGCGATAGAAGAGCAACGGGTCTCCGCCTTCACCGCCACCGAGGTCGAGGACGCGGGCGACGATGATCAGGTGGTCGCCGGCCGCGTGCGTCGCCTCGATGCGACAGTCGGCCCACGCCAGGCATCCGTCGAGGACTGGCGCGCCACTGAGCGCGGACGGGTGCCAACCAACACCGGAGTACTTGTCGGCGCCGGCCGTCGCGAACGCACGGCACAGCGCTTCTTGTTGCGCGGCGAGGATGTTGATGCACAGTCCAGGCGCGGCGGCGATGCGTGGCCACGACGAGGATTGGACCCCCGGGCACACGGCGACGAGCGGCGGGTCGAGTGACAAGGAAACGAACGACTGGGCCGTGAAGCCCACCGGGACGTCCTCGTGCACTGCGGTGACGACCGTGACGCCGGTGGCGAAATGGCCCATCACCGTGCGGAAGTGGGCCGAGTCGATGGCGCCTTCAGTCATCGCGCTGACGCTATTAGAGGTCGAGCACCATGCCTTCGTAGGTGCCGATCACTTCCGGAACGCCCATCAAACTGCCGACACACTTCGCCTGCTCGATGAGGTGGTCCATCTCGTCGTCACCATGGGCGGGGTCGTGGTGGAACATCGCCAGCGTGTGCGCGCCGGCCTGCTTCGCAACCATCAGCGCGTAGTCGATCGTGCAGTGCCCCCAGTAGAACTTCTGCTCGAACTCCTCGGGCGTGTACTGCGCGTCGTGGATCAGCAGGTCGACGCCGTCGGCGAGCTCGAGCACTGCGGGATCGATGGTGTCGAGATTGCGCGGCGCCTGGTGATCGCTGATGTACGCGATCTTCACGCCGTCCCACTCGACCCGGTACCCGACCGTGGGCCCGACATGGGGCACCGGGCGCACCATCACCTTGGCGTTCCCGATAGCGAGGTCGTCGTGGGTGACGCCGTGGAACGTGACGTCACCTTGCAACTCGGTGAAGTGGATCGGGAAGTACGGGGGCTTCATCAGGCCACCGAACACCTCGGCCAGCGTGCCATCGGCTTGGTTGGGTCCGTAAATGTCGAGCCGCGCCCCAGGTGTGTGAATCGGGGCAAAGAACGGCAGGCCCTGCACGTGGTCCCAGTGGATGTGGGTGACGAGAGCGGTCGCGCAGAAGGTCTCGTCCATCGGCATGGTTGCGCCCAGTTGGCGCAAGCCGGTGCCGAGGTCGAAGAGGATGGGTTGCTCGCCTTCGACCTCGAGCGACACAGAAGCCGTGTTTCCGCCGTAACGGACATTGGCTTCGCTCGGGCAGGGACAGCTTCCCCGGACCCCATGAAAGGTGACCTTCAGCGCTCCATCCCCCTTTTGTGTTTCGGGGACGTTACTCCTCGCTGGGCAACGAGCAAGGGGCGAGCTGTCAGCCGAGCACGAAGTAGTCGCCGGCCACCAGAGCAATCCCGTCACGGACAAGCGTCGCCGCTACGCGGTCGGCACGCTCCGGATCGTTTGGCCATCCCATCGCGGCCGCAAGCGAGTGTGATGTTGCCTCGACCGGGCCACTCCGCATGGCCTCGACGAGCCGACCGCGACCCTGGCGGTCCGAGCCCTCGAAGCGCGATTGTCGGCCCGGCACGCCGGCGCTCCCGTCGGCGGGATCGGGATCGGGGAAGCCGGCGCGCGCCCACGTGCAGGCGCCGGCGCGAAGCGGGCAGTGGTCGCACGCGGGAGCACGCCGCGTGCATACGGTGGCACCGAAGTCGAGCATGGTCTGGTTCCATTGCCACGAACGACCTTGCGGGACGAGCTCGTCCGCCAGCGCCTGCGCTTCCCGTGGGCGGAGCCGTCGCCCCGAGGTGCGGGCGAGGACACGCGCCGCATTCGTGTCGATGACTGCTGCGTCGAGTTCGAACGCGAACGCGCGCACGGCGCGGGCGGTGTACGAGCCGACGCCGGGCATTGCCTCGAGCTCTTCGAGATCGCTCGGCAACACACCGCCGTGGCGGTCGACCACCGTCTTCGCAATGCGATGGAGGTTTACGGCGCGGCGGTTGTAACCGAGGCCTGACCACGCTCGCACGACTTCGGCCTGCGCGGCGTCAGCGCACGCAGTGACGGTGGGAAACCGACCGAGGAACGCATGCCACGCCGGGACCACACGCTGAACCTGCGTCTGCTGGAGCATCACCTCGCTGACGAGCACCGCCCATGGATCGCGCGTGGCCCGCCACGGGAGGTTGCGGCGGTGAACGTCACCCCACGCGATCAGATGCGCTTGGATCAGCGGTCAGGCGTCCCAGGCGTCGTCGCCGTACGGCCGTTGGCGCTTGGGCGCGTGCTCGGCCTTCCACACCATGAGCTTCCGGCGGAAGTAGCACACCTCGTCGCCGTGCTGATTGAAGCCTTTCGTCTCGACGGTGACGAGCCCGCGGTCGGGCTTCGAGCGGGACTCGACCGCTTCGAGGACTCGCGTCTCGGCGTAGATCGTGTCGCCGTGAAAGGTCGGCTTCTTGTGCGACAAGGATTCGATCTCGAGGTTCGCGATGCAGGACCCACTCACGTCGGGAACGCTCATGCCGAGCACGAGCGAGTACACGAGGTTCCCCACCACGACGTTCTTGCCCTGCACCGTCTCGTGCTCCGCGAACCAGGCGTTCGTGTGGAGCGGGTGGTGATTCATCGTGATCATGCAGAAGAGATGGTCGTCGGCTTCGGTGATGGTCTTGCCCGGCCAGTGCCGGTAAATGTCACCGGGGACGAAATCCTCGAGGTAGCGGCCGAAGGGCCGGTCGTGCGTGGTCATGGGGCCAACGGTAGAGGCGCGTACCGCCGCAGGCTCAATCGAGACCGTCGGCGGCCGCAGCGCGCGCCAGCAACCCGCGGGCGATGACCAGTCGTTGGATCTCGTTCGTGCCCTCGCCGATGATCATCAGCGGTGCATCGCGGAAGTAGCGCTCGACCGGGAAGTCCGTCGTGTAGCCGTAGCCGCCGTGCACACGCATGGCCTCGGTTGCGTTCTCCAGCGCGGCCTCGGATGCAAACAGCTTGGCCATGCCCGCCTCGACGTCGGCCCGCTCGCCGCGATCGAGGCGTTCGGCTGCCGCTTTCGTCAGGAGCCGAGCGGCCTCGACGCGCGTCGCCATGTCCGCAAGCTTGAAGGCGATCGCCTGATGGCGTGCGATCGGGACGCCGAAGGTCTCGCGCTGCCGTGCGTACGACAGCGCGGCGGAGTACGCGGCGCGCGCCACACCGGTGGCACGGGCGGCGATGTTCACGCGACCGAGCTCGAGCGTCCCGAGCATCTGCGGAAGACCGCGACCAAGGCCGTCGGGACCGCCGAGCACGGACGTTGCGGGAATTCGATGACCGGCGTAGGTCATCTCGACCGTTTCGATGCCCTTGTAGCCGAGCTTGCCGATCGTGCTCGACACCGTGATGCCACCGAAGGTGGGCCCGGGCTCCTTCTCGACGATGAAACACGTGATGCCCTCTGTCGTGCGGGCGGCCAGCGCGACGACACCCGCTCGCTCGCCGTTGGTCACCCACATCTTCGTGCCGTCGACGACGAACTCATCACCGTCCGCCACGGCTTTGCACGAGATCGCGTTGGTGTCGCTGCCGGCGTCGGGCTCGCTGAGCGACAGCGCGCCGCGGGGCGTGCCCGTAGCCATCCGAGGAAGGAAGTGCTCGTGCTGCGGGCGGTTGCCGTGGCGCACGAGGAGCTTGACCACCATCGTGTGCGTGTTGAGCACGCCCGACAGCGACATCCACCCCGCGCTCAACTCTTCGATGACGCGTGCGTACGTGACCGTGTCGAGCTCGAGGCCGCCGAACTCCTCGGGCACCGCGCACGCAAACAGCCCGAGGTCTGCCATCGTCGCAACGAGATCGGCCGGGTAGGTGTCCGTGCGCTCCAGCTCGCCGGCGACAGGGTTGACGTCTTTCGCGACAAACCGGCGAACTGTCTCGACGATCTCGTCGGCCAGTTCCTGATCGGTCGGCTTCAGCGGCTCCGTCATCAGCCCGAGGCTAAGAGGCGCCGAACCGGTCATGAATTCCGGCCAGATTCGGCCGAATTCCATGACGAGTTCAGGAGACCGGGCTCGATGCGGGGATTCAGCAGTCCGGTTCGTAGGATCTGCGGCATGAGCGAGATCGACCTCGATGCGGCCGCCGCCGCCATCGCCGACGCCCGCCAAGTCGTCGACGGATGCGCGAAGCACCTTGCTGCACACGGCGGGGTCGACGAGAACCAAGTCGTCGCCTACGACCTTGCGCACGCGGCTGCAGCTGTCGAGATCGCCGCGGGCGCAGTCGAGTACGGCCGGCACGGAGCCACCGAAGCATCGCTGGCCGCGGTGTTCGTGGCCGATGCCGTCCACGACGTCGCCACCCGTGTGCTCGGGCGTGAAGAGGCATGGGGCACGTCCGCCGGAGCGCTCGACAAGGCGGTCTCCGTCACGGCGGCGTGGCGGGCGCCGTCGTTCCTTGCCGGGTTGTCCGGCGAGCAAGGCGACCGCCACCTCGACGGCGACATGCTCATGGTCACCGACACCTTCCGACGTTTCGCCGAGGACAAGATCCGCCCGGCGGCCGAGCACATTCACCGCACGAACGGCGACATTCCCGAAGACATCGTTGCCGGTATCGCCGAGCTCGGCGCCTTCGGCCTGTCGGTGCCAGAGGCCTATGGCGGCTGGGCTACCGGCGGCGACGACGAGTACCTCGCGATGGTCGTCGCGACCGAGGAGCTGTCGCGCGGCAGCCTCGGTGCCGGCGGTTCGCTGATCACCCGGCCCGAGATCCTCACGCGCGCACTCGTCAAGGGCGGGACCGAGGAGCAGAAGCAGGAGTGGCTGCCGAAGCTCGCCACAGGAGAGGTGATGGCCGCCGTCGCGGTGACCGAGCCCGACTACGGCTCGGACTCCGCTGCGATCAAAGTGAGCGCAGTCGCCGAGGGCGACGACTACGTCGTCAACGGCGTCAAGACCTGGTGCACGTTCGCCGCCCGTGCTGACGCGCTCATGCTCAGTGCGCGCACCGACCCGACGCCAGGCCTGAAACACCGCGGTCTCTCGCTCTTCATCGTGCCTAAGGAGCGCGGCGACGGGCACGGGTTCGTGCTGAACCAACCCGGCGGCGGCACCCTCGAGGGTCGCCCGATCGACACCATCGGCTACCGCGGGATGCACTCTTACGAAGTTGCGTTCGACAACTGGCGCGTCCCCGCGGCCAACCTCGTCGGCGGCCCGGAGGGGCTTGGAAAGGGCTTCTACTTGACCATGGCCGGCTTCGAGAACGGCCGTCTCCAGACTGCTGGTCGGGCGATCGGCGTGATGCAAGCGGCCTACGAGGCGGCGCTCGACTACGCGACCAACCGCGTGGTGTTCGGACAGCCGCTGGCCGAGTTCCAACTGACCCAGGTGAAGCTCACGCGCATCGCCGCGACCATTCAGGCTGCGCGCCAATTCAGCTACCACGTGGCGCGGTTGATGGCCCGCGGCGATGGCTCGATGGAGGCGTCACTGATCAAGGCGTACGTGTGCCGCGCTGCGGAGTGGGTCACGCGCGAGGCGATGCAGATCCACGGCGGGATGGGCTACGCCGAAGAGTTTCCGGTGAGCCGGTACTTCGTCGACGCCCGCGTCCTCAGCATCTTCGAAGGCGCCGACGAACTACTCGCCCTCCGGGTCATATCGAAGCGACTGGTCGAGTCGGCCGCGCCCTAAAAACGAGTAGGGGGCTTTTTTTGATCGGTAGGCGGGCGTTAAAAGCCCTCTACTCGACCGTGAGGGCGCGCAGGTAGAACCAGTAGGTGCGCCAGCGCACGACGCCGCGCACGGGGAGCCCGAGTAGCTCGAAGAACATGCGCCACGTCCGGCGGTAGCCCTCGAACTTGCCGAACTTGTCGCGTTTCGTGCGGTGGGTCACTCCGCGCATCACGCGCGCCACAGTCGGCAGCCGCCCTTCGGCGATCACCTCGTTGATCATGATCTCGATCGTGTAGCCGTTGCGCTTGTGCGCGGGCACTGCGTCGAACACCCAGCGCGGCATACATCGCTCGCCGGTCGTTGGCGGGAACCGCAGGACGAACCAGTTCCACGGGCGGTAGTCGAACGTCCCGATAGACAGCGCCGCCCGGCGGGCGAGAACCGGTTCGACGATCGCGTCGAGGTGCTCGGCGGTGATGCCCACAAGATCGGCGTCGGCGAACAGCAGGACGTCGGCATCCGAGCGAGCCACACCGTCTTGCATCGCGTGCGCTTTGGATCCGTCGCTCGTACGACGAACGACAAGTGCGCCCGCACCGGCGGCCTCCGATGCGGTCGCATCGGTCGACCCGTCGTCGACGACTATGACGGTCCGCACGTACTTGCACGCCCGCGCGGCGCGAACGACCTCCGCAACGGTGTCGGCTTCGTCGCGCGCCGGGATGACGCAGTCGACGATCACGCAGTCAGGGATGAGGGTTACGCCGCCGAGCGGGTACGACCGGCGCGCTCCCCGCGCATCTTGATCTTGACCGCCACCTTGCGCGACGCCTCGTCAATCATCTCGTCGCCAAACATCACCGCGCCCTTGCGGTCGCCCTCGGTGGCCTTCTCGTAGGCGTCGAGCACGTCGCACGCCTTGTCGTACTGCTCTTGGCTCGGCGAAAAGACGTCGTTGAGGATCGTGACCTGATCAGGGTGCAGGGCCCACTTCCCGTCGAAGCCGAGGAGTTGCGTGCGCGTGCTGTAGTCGCGGAAGCCCTCTGGGTCGCGGACCTTCACATAAGGGCCGTCGATCACCTGGAGGCTGTTGGCACGACCGGCCATGAGGATCTTCATGAAGACGTAGTGGAAGTAGTCGCCCGGATACTCGGGGATCTGCAGGCCTCCGGCAAGGCTCGGCATCTCCATAGACGCCGAGAAGTCGACTGGCCCGAGGATGATCGTCTCGAGCCGCGGCGATGCTGCGCAGATCTCCTCGACGTTGATAAGCCCGCGCGCGGTCTCGATCTGCGCCTCGATGCCGATATGGCCGATCGGCAAATTGTGCACACGCTCGATCTGCGTGAGCAGGAGGTCGAGGGCCACGACTTCGGCCGCGGTGTTGACCTTTGGCAGCATGATCTCGTCGAGCCGAGTGCCCGCACCCGAAACGACCTCGATCACGTCGCCGTAAGTCCACTCGGTGTCCCACGCGTTGACGCGCACGCACAGCACGCGGTCGCCCCAGTCGAGGTTCTTGATCGCGTCGACAACCTTGGCCCGTGCCGCCTCCTTCTCCAACGGGGCGACCGCGTCCTCGAGATCGAGGAACGTCATGTCGGCCGGGACGGTCGGGCCCTTTTCGAGGAAGCGCTCGCTGGAGCCGGGAACCGAGAGGCAGGAACGGCGGGGCAGGTCGCGGGAGCGTGCGGACATGCCTGAAAGCCTAGGAGCGCGGGTTCGTTGCGCCCAACTTGTCGGTGAAGAACTCGAGCACTCGGTCCCACGCCAACGCGGACGCTTCGGCATCGAACACCTCGGGACGGGTGTCGTTGAAGAACGCGTGCTGCGCGCCGGGGTAGACGAACATCTCGATGTCGGTAACGCCTGCGGCGCGGAGTGTCTCCTCGAGCTCAGCCACGGCTGGGGGGCCCGCCCAGTCGTCAGCCTCGGCGTAGTGGCCCTGCACCGATGCTTTGAGGTTCGAGTAGTCGGGCTGCGCCGCATCCCACGGGATCAGGCCGTAGAACGGCGCTACCGCGGCGACGTCGGATCGCAGCGATGCCAGCCACAGGGCCAGCCCGCCGCCCATGCAGAAACCGATGACCCCGACCTTGGCGCAGCCTCGTTGCTGGAGCTCGTCGACCGCTCCGGTGAGGTCCTTCGCAGCGCGCTCGATGTCGAGCGCCATCATCATTTTCCCGGCTTCGTCCGGCTCGGCCGTGAGCTCGCCGTGGTACAGGTCGGGCGCGAGGGCGAGGAAGCCGCGGTTGGAGAACCGCGACGTGATCTCTTTGATGTTGGCGTTGAGGCCCCACCACTCTTGGATGACGACCAAACCCGCCTGAGACTCCTCGAATGGCGTGTCGAGCCAGCCCTCACCTTGACTGCCGTTCGACGGATACGTGATGAGCTCACCCATGGGCGTGAACGTACTCGCCGCTTCTTGTTGCGACGGCCGGCGGTCAGGTGAGTGGACGGAGCAGCTCGGGCGCAACCGGGCAGTCGGCGCGAGCCGACGCGCGTACCGCGGCGAGCGCACCTGAAGGGCCTGCGATGGTGTCGACGAGGTCGAGCGGCACGAACTCGAACTCGGCGTCCCAGGAATCGCCGGCGGCGTCGAGCGCGGAACGCAACGCCTCCCAAAGGCGTGTCGGCAGCACAGTGCCGGCGCCGGCGCCGACCAGGATCGGTCGGCCCGCTGCGCGGGCGACGGCGGCCGCCGCCCGCGCCCCGCTGGCGGCGATGACACCCTCGGCTGAAACCGCTGTGGCGTCGATGATCACCAGGTCGACGTGGGCCGCAGCCGCGCCCACCCCGGCATCAGGAACGCTCAGGGCGTCGACGTCCGCACTCTGGAGCGCGCGAGCCAATCCGTAGCCCGCGGGCGTGTCGGCCGCGAGGATCACGATGTCGCCGCGTCCGACGAGCGCGTCGCCGCTATACCAGGGCGGTCCGACCACGAGCGCAGTTCCGCCGTCAGGAAGCAGAGCGTCGAGTTGGTGTGCGACGGCCACACCGGTGCGGTCGTCGACCAGCGATGACTCCGCGGTCGCCGCCTCGGCGAACGGCGGGTCGGGCGTGACGAGCATGCGCGCCGCCGCCCACCACACGGGCGCCATCGCAGGCTGACGCTGCACGAGGCGCCGGCACGCCGTCACCAGCCCGGCCGGGTCGCCCGCGAAACCGGCGAGCGCTCGCACCGCTTGCAGACCGGCGAGCCGCGGACCGTCACCGTCGTGGCGTGCCGCCCAACGGAGCCGCTCGATCGGATGCGCCATGTCGCGGCCGACGATAGACGTCGTCTACTTTCTGCGGCCGTGGCCACCACCCTCACGCCGGAGCTGTTGCTCAAACCGCTCGACGGCGAAGGGCGCACGCTGCGTGAGTGGCTGGTGACCTTCCACCTCGCCTTCGTGGCCCTCGATCCCTTTACGAACGAGGGCGCGTGGATCCTCCCGGTCGGCACACGCGTGCTCACGCAGTTCTCGCAGGCCGACGCTCGCGTCGCCCTCGTGGTCACAGGCACGGAGGCCGAGTGCCGGATCTTCCTCGGGCCGGTCGTGAACCAGCTCCTCGTCTTCCCGGATCCGGACAGGACGATCGTGAATGCGTTCGACCTCCCCAGGCTGCCTGCCCTCGTGCATGTGGCCATGGATGCCACAGTCGCCGGTCTCGCCGCCGGCTGGAACCCGCCCGAGTGGCAGAAGGTCGTAGATCACCTCGCCAAGGTGACCGCATGGACCGCCCCGACGCTTCCCGCACAAGGGGACCCGGGACCCTTCTAGGCGGCCGCCCATCCGGTGTCGGTTCAGGTGGGGTTATCGGCTCGGGTGTCGGTGTCCCCAAGTACACCCACGTGCACCGGCAACCGGCTCGCGTACCCCCACGTAGACCGACAACCCGCCGCCGCACACCCGCCGGTCGCACTCGAGTTACTTGACGATGCCGCCTTTGGTCATGGCGATGACGTCGAGGGCGCGGTCTACTTCGGCTTCGGTCATGAGCTGCTGCTCGAGGACGACCTCGCGCAGCGTCTTGTTCTCCTTGAGCGACTGCTTGATCACGACCGCGGCCTTGTCGTAACCGATGTAGGGGTTGAGCGCAGTGCCGACCGCAGGTGACGACAGCGCGTAGCGCTCACACTGTTCGACGTTCGCCTCGATCCCGGCCACGCACTTGTCGGCGAAGGTGCGGCTTACCGTGCCGAGCAACCTGATCGACTCGAGCAGGTTCCGCCCGATCACCGGCAGCATCACGTTCAGCTCGAAGTTGCCGGCCGATCCGCCGAACGCGACGGCGGCGTCGTTGCCGATGACCTGCGCGACCACCTGGCACACGGCCTCAGGCACAACCGGGTTGACCTTGCCGGGCATGATCGAGCTCCCCGGCTGCAGGTCCGGGATGTGGATCTCGCCGAGGCCGCAACGCGGGCCGCTGCCCATCCAGCGCATGTCGTTGGCCATCTTGTACAGCGAGACGGCGATCGTCCGCAGCACACCCGAGCATTCGACGAGCGCGTCGCGCGACGCCTGCGCCTCGAAGTGGTTACGCGCCTCGGTGAGCGTCACGCCCTTGAACCGCTTAGCGACGCGGCGCACCACGCCTTCGGCGAACCCCGGCGGGCAGTTCAGTCCGGTGCCGACCGCGGTACCCCCGAGCGGGAGCTCGCCGACGCGCGGCAGGCACGCCTCGATCCGCTCGATGCCGTATTCGATCGACGCCGCGTACCCACCGAACTCCTGACCGAGCGTCACGGGCACGGCGTCCATCAGGTGCGTGCGCCCGCTCTTGACCACCTTCGCAAACTCGCGCTCCTTCGCTCGCAGCGCCTTTGCGAGATGCCGTAGCTCCGGCACGAGGTGGTGCACGAGTGCACCCGCGGCGGCGACGTGGATGGCGGAGGGGAACACGTCGTTCGACGACTGCGATGCGTTCACATGGTCATTCGGGTGGACGGGCTTGCCAAGGCGCTCGGTCGCGAGCGTCGCGATCACCTCGTTGGCGTTCATGTTCGACGACGTGCCCGAGCCGGTCTGGTACACGTCGATCGGGAACTCGGCGTCCCACTTGCCGTCGACGATCTCCTCGGCGGCGGCGTTGATCGCGCCGGCCACAGCCCGTGGAATGACCTTGAGGCGGGCGTTCTCCATCGCCGCCGCCCCCTTGATCGCGGCCAGCGCGCCGATCAGGTAGGGGTCGATGGTGAGCCCGGAAATCGGGAAGTTCTCGACCGCCCGCTGCGACTGCGCACCCCATTTCGCTTTCTTGGGGACCCGGACCTCGCCGAGGCTGTCGTGCTCGATGCGGAACTTCTCGCTCATGGACGCGAAAGTACGCGGGTCGGTCTCGATTCCCCAATTTGGACCCTCGGCGGATAGGGTTGGCGTCCAACGTGACCCGGTACACGACCCGTGCGGTCGCCTCCGTCTCCTGGCTCGTACTCGCCTCGATTGGCCTGAGCGTGCTTGTCGCCGCCCCGGCGTCGGCCGACCCCGTCGCGTCCAAGCGGGCCGAAGCCGCGAAAGTGACCCGGCAGCTCGAGACGCTCGCTCAGCGGGCGAGCGTCCTGACCGAGGACTACAACGAAGCGCGCGTTCGCGCCGCCGAGCTCGAGACGCGGGCGCGGAACGCCGTTGCCGAGCTTGCTCGAATCGAGTCGAAGGCGGCCGCCGCTCGCAGCGCAATGAAGCAGATCTCGGTCCGTTCCTACGTGCGGGGCGGGCTCGCCCCGGCATCGCCACGAACAGTTTCGGAGATGTCCGACCTCGGTCGTGCGCAGTTCTACGTGCGGGCGGCTGCGAACCGTCAAAAGGACGCAATCGACGAGCTGCGCTCGGCCCAGGCTGCGCTGGCCGAGAAACAGGCCAGCTTGACGGCCGCCAAGACCCGGGCCAAGAAAGTCCTCGAGCAGGTCGCAGCCAAGCGCAAGGCTGCGTCCGGAGCCGAAGTTGCGCAACGCAAGTTGCTTGCGAGCGTGAATGGTGATCTCGCCCGCCTTGTCGCCGCCGAACAGCGTCGCCGCACCGCGTCAGCTGCGGCGGTTCGTCCCGCACCTGCTCCCCGCGCCGACCGCGCCGCCAAGCCCGTAGCCGCACCCCCCGGGACGGACGCCCCGGCGGCAAACTCGGCCGCGGCTGCGGCAGTCGCCGAAGCGAAGCGCCAACTCGGCAAGCCCTACAAGTGGGCGGGCAGCGGTCCCGACAACTTCGACTGTTCGGGCCTCACGTCCTGGGCGTGGCGTGTCGGCGGCGGCCGCTCGCTGCCGCACTCATCGCGTGCGCAGTACTCGGCGACCTCACGCGTGCCGGTGTCAGAGATTGCGCCCGGCGACCTGCTCTTCTACGGCAGCTCCGTAAGCACGATCCACCACGTCGGCATCTACTCGGGCGGCGGCTACATGGTTGACGCGCCCGAGAGTGGCCGCAACGTGCAGTACGTGCCCGCCTTCCGTCGCGACCTGATCGGCGTCGGCCGGGTCAACTAGCCCGTGCCGCCGAACCTGCGACGGAATCACGCGCCTGGGCGCGTGATTCGGTCGCAGGTTCGGTCGAGGGGGTTAGGTTCAAAACATGCAGACAGGTGTGTTCCTCGGGTCCCAAGGCACGCTCGGCGAGCTCGGCGACCAGATGGAGGCCGCCGCGGCTCGCAGTGGCGTCACGTCGCTCTGGCTACCCCAGATATTCGGGTTCGACGCGCTCACCGCTATCGCAGCTCTCGCCGATCGGGCCCCGGGCGTCGAGATCGGCACTTCGGTGATCCCGACCTATCCGCGGCATCCGATGATGCTGGCCGCGCAAGCGCTCACGGCGCAGGCGGCGACCGACAATCGGATCCTGCTCGGCATCGGCTTGTCGCATCAGGTCGTCATCGAGAACATGTTCGGCTACTCGTTCGAGAAGCCGGCGCGCCACATGCGCGAGTACCTTTCCGCGCTGCTGCCGTTGCTGGCGGGAGAGCCCGCGGGGGTCAAGGGCGAGACGCTGACGGCTATGGGACAACTCACTATCCCGGGTGCCTCTCGACCGCCTGTCCTGCTGGCCGCGCTTGCGCCAACGATGCTGAAGCTCGCCGGTGGCGTCGCCGACGGCACCATCACATGGATGACCGGTCCGGCGACGGTCGAATCGCACATCGTGCCGTCGATCAACGCCGCCGCGAGCGACGCCGGTCGGGCGGATCCGCGGGTCGTGGTCGCGCTGCCTGTCATGGTGACCAACGATCCGGACGCGGCGCGCGCCCGCGCCGCAAAAGTGTTCGCGGTCTACGGCGGGTTGCCGTCGTACAGGGCGATGCTCGACAAAGAGGGCGCTGCGGGCCCGGCCGACGTGGTGATCGTCGGTGACGAGTCGACCGTGGCCAAGGAGGTCGCACGAATGGCCGACGCCGGCGCGACGGACTTCGTCGCCGCGCCGTTCGGTGACGACGAGCAGAACGCACGCACGCTCGACGTCGTTACGGGCTAGCCCGTCGGCGTGAACCCGGGCGGGCGGCGGCCCTCGGCGCCCTTGGCTTTGGGTCCGGGCACGCCGTGGAAGCGGTACGGGGTGGCTTCGTCCATCCCCGCCTGTACGACCCATGCCTCGCCACTGGCTCGCTTCAACATGAGCCCGTACACCGCCTCGGCCACGGCCTCTGGCGCGATCAGCGGGAAGTCGACCGACCGCAGCGCGGCCTTCGTGTCGTCGCCCACCAGAGGCGTGTCGGCGATGCCAGGGCACACGCAGCTGAGCCCCACGCCGCGATCGACCCATTGCGGTGCGAGCGAACGCACGAGTCCGATCACCGCGTGCTTCGTGGCCGCGTAGATCGGATCGCCCGCCACCGGGATGAGCCCGGCGAGTGACGATGTCGCCACGACCGCTCCGCCGTCACCCTCTGCCACAAGCGGAAGGCAGGCGCGCAAACCAAACGCAACTCCGTCGACGTTCGCTCCCATGATGCGGCGGTATGCGTCGTCGGTGACCCTCGTGATGTCGGGTTCGGGAGTCACCACCCCGGCGTTGAGGTGGACCAGATCGAGCCTGCCTTCCTCGGCGCGCAGCGATGCGATTGCCTCGTCCCAATCGCTCGGCGATCCGACGTCGAGCGCAATGGCGCGCCCGCCGAGCTCCGCGGCCGCCTTGTCCGCGAGTTCGCCGTTGCGGTCGCCGAGGACAACCGCCGCGCCTTCTGAGGCCAGGCGCTTCGCAGTCGCAAGCCCGAGACCGGACGCGCCGCCGGTGATGAATGCGACCTTGCCGTCCAGAGTGCCCATGACCGTTACCTTGCCCCGTCATGCGCAGCGTTGTCATCCGCGACGGAGATCTCGTGCTCGAAGAACGAGCTGATCCGATACCCGGCGCCGGCCAGGTGCTCGTCGCGGTGAAGGCCGCCGGCCTCAATGCGGCCGACCTCCTGCAACGGCGCGGGTTCTATCCTGCGCCACCGGACGCGCCCGCTGACGTCCCCGGCCTCGAGTTGTCGGGTGAGGTCGTTGCGCTTGGAGAGGGGGCGACGCGGTTCACGGTTGGCGACCGCGTCATGGCGGTCGTGGGTGGCGGTGGACAGTCGACGCGCGCGGTGGTCCACGAGCGCCTTCTCATGCCTGTGCCGAACGGCGTCATCCACATTGCCGCAGGCGGATTTCCGGAGGCGTTCACGACCGCCCACGACGCGTTGTTCACCCAGTGCGGTCTCGCCATGGGTGAGCGGGTGTGCATCCACGGCGCTGCCGGCGGCGTCGGCACAGCGGCAGTGCAACTCGCCGTCTCTGCAGGCTGCGAAGTCACCGCGACCGTTCGCGACCCGGCGCGCCACGCGGACGTCACGGCGTTGGGTGCGGCACGGGTAGTAGATCCAGCTGGCTTCGCCGATCACGGCCCGTTCGACGTCGTACTCGAATTGGTGGGAGCGCCAAACATGGCGGCGAACATGACTTCTCTTGCGTCCGGCGGCAGGATCGCCGTAATCGGCGTGGGCGCGGGCGCAACGGCGGAGATCAATCTCTTGGAGTTGATGCGATCACGCGCCCGCATCCACGGGTCGACCCTGCGGGCCCGGGCGCTCGAGGACAAGGCCGACGCCGCCCGCCGTGTGGAGCGTCACGTCCTCCCGCTGCTAGCGACCGGGAGGGTGCAGGTGCCAATCTCGTCGACCTTCCCGCTCGACGACGTCGCCGCGGCATACGACGCGTTCGCCGCCGGAGGGAAGTTCGGCAAGATCATCCTCACCGCATGAGGACGGGCTGCTCTAGACGCCGGGAGCAAGCTCCTCGAAGCGGCTGAGCAGGTCGCGCACCTCTGAGGCACGGAAGCGCCGGTGGCCACCGAGCGTACGGAGGGCGGTGAGCTTGCCGGCGCGAGCCCATCGGGTCACGGTCTTGGGGCTCACGCGGAACATCGCCGCCACTTCAGCGGGCGTGAGGAGTGCGGAGTCGTTCTCGGTGTTCATTTGTCAACCTTTTGTGTCGTTGGGTGTCAAGTTCTCCGTTGTTACGACCGACAACGGATGAACGGTCCGATTTCTGGCGCGAATGGGCGAATTATTTTTCGCTACCGAAACGACAACCCGACACGTTTCAGACTGCAGTCCACCCGCCGTCCACGGCGAGCACCTGGCCGGTGACGTACGTCGAGGCATCCGAGGCCAGGAACAGCAGCGCGCCGTCGAGCTCCTCGGCGCTCCCCGGCCGGCCCATCGGCGTCTTGCGCCGCACCCACGTCATGCTGCGCTCGTCGGCGAACATCTCCGCAGTCATCTCCGACGCAAACCAACCGGGCGCCAGCGCGTTGACTCGCACGCCGCGCCTGGCCCACTGGGCGGCGAGCTCACGCGTCAGTTGGACGACCCCGCCTTTCGACGCCGCATACCCAGCGAACGGGATCTGTCCCGACCCGACTATGCCGAGCACCGACGAGACGTTGACGATCGACCCTGAGCCGCGCTCGAGCATGTGGCGGCCGACTCGCTGACTCAGCGCGAACGCCCCGGTGAGGTTGACGGCGATCGCGCGCCGGAAGGCGTCGACCGGCTCGTCCTCAGCAGGCGCGGGCTCGCCGATCCCGGCGTTGTTCACGAGGATGTCGATCCGGCCGCAGTCGTCAAGAGCGGTCTCGACGAGTCTGGCAACGTCGCCGTCGTCAGCGACATCGCACGCCACGGGCACCGCGTCGTCGAGCTCGTCGGCCAGCTCGTTCAGGCGATCTGCTCGTCGCGCCGCGAGCACGACCTGCGCGCCGGCTGCGTTCAGAACGCGGGCCATACGGCTGCCCAGCCCTGCCGACGCTCCGGTGACGATCGCGACGCGCCCCGCGAGCACGAAGGAGGCGAGCGGATCCAATGCGTCGGTCACGGGGTGAGCCTACGAGCGTGGTCGTTCGGCGACGCGCTCGTCGCTCAGCCCGTGGCCGCCCAAGCCACGACCATCGCAGGTAGCGACGCGTTCATCAGCGCGGTGAACTCCTGGTCGCGCGAGCGCGGCTCGTGGTCGACCCAGTTCTGCACCGCGCTCACTGCGTAGTCGACTGCGGTCTCGGCCGACCAACGCAGACGGTGCCCACTGAGGCCGGCGGTTTCCAGGAGGCCCTGGGCGAACGCTACGGCCGCGTTACGGAATCCTTCTGCGTGCGCAGCGAATTGCGGTTCCCGCCGGGCGTGTCGCCACAGGAGCGTGTAGCCCGCGGGATCCGACCGCGCCACCGAGAGCAGCGCGGCCACGGCCGCCTGCCCGGCGCGATCTTCGAGCGCCGCGGCGAACGCAACGGATAGGCGCTGCGCAACATCGGACAGCACCGCTTCGTAGAGCGCGTCCTTGGTCGCAAAGTGGCGGTAGAGAATCAGACGGCTCACGCCGCATTCGGTAGCGACGTCGTCCATGGAAGTTCCGGCGAAGCCGTGGTCGGCGAACGCTGCGCCGGCTGCGTTGAGAATCGCGGCGCGCCGCTCGGGCGCAGCCAGCAGGCGTCGCCGTTCGGAAGTCGCGGTGCGGCTCACCCCATCAACTGTATACTGTTCTGTATACACCTGGCCGTGAAGGGCCTACCGCGGAGGGACCCCATGTCGATGCAACTGGAGTGGACCGAGGACGAGCTACTAACGACGCACAAGGTCGTCGAGCCGCTCATGGCCGGAGGCGTGAAGTGCCACGGCGGTTTCGACGAGGACGGCGCGTACGTCTCGCCGCGCACGGCGAACCGTTTCACTGCGATCGAGAACTGGGAGAAAAGTCGTCTCGAGACCTTCGGCACCCCGCTCATGGAGATCCCGCTGGAGACGTGGCCGGAGAACTATCCCAACGTTGCTCAGGCCAAGTACCTGCTCGACGAGGGCGTGCGCCAGCCGCTCATCAGCACGCTGACGCGCATCGGCACGGTCGAGGGGTTCGGCGCGTTCCTCCGCCTCTCGCCCATCCCCGACCTGCAGGCGAGCTTCGACGAAGACGTACGCGGCACCGCGCTGGCCCACCTCGGAGGCGGCCTCTTCGAAGCGCACGCACGCGACGAGGCCGGATTCGAGGATGAGGGCGGTCACAAGCAAATGTGGTTCGCGGCCCGCGACGTCGCGTTCGAGCACCCGGTGACGAGCGATCAGACCGAGATCATGCTCCAACGCATGGGCATCTCGGGGACGCCGGGGAAGGCCCCCTCCAGCGGCCTCATGCCGACTCCGACGCTTCCCGATATCGAAACGGACCTCGAGTTCCTGATCGCACGCATGGCCAATCTCCTCCTCATCGAGATCAGCGCGTTTCATGTCTTCGCCTGGGCCGAAGAGTTCCTGTCCGACACCGACCTCACCGCCGGCGACGGCGATGCCGCCCGGTTAGTCAGCTACATCCGCGCCGACGAGACGCCGCACGTGGAGTACCTCAAGACCACATTGTCGGAGATGCGCGATCGCACGTTCGTCGGCAAGTCCGGCAAGAAGCACGCGGGCACCAAGGTGGTCGGCCAGCTCTGGGACGCGGCGATCACGTCGAGCCTCGGTGAGCGACGCGAGCAGAACCTGAAGCTCACGCTGCGCGAGGTCGAGCACGCACTCGAGGGCGACCCCCGCCGCGACCAGATCCTCGAGGGCTTCCACGCCAAGGGCTCGATCCGCCCAACGGCCGACGGCGGCTGGACCTCGAACTAGGCGTCGAAGAGCGTGAGCTCGGCGCGCTCGCCCTTGAGCCGGTCGTAGTCGACCTCGACCCAGCCGAGGCCGCGCTCGGCCGCGAGCACCTGCGCTTGGGGCGCTACGCGGGTCGCCGCGAGGACGCCGCGCACGGGCCGTAGTCGCGGGTCGTGGTCG
>DATLOH010000089.1:0-15025 GCA_035536375.1 Acidimicrobiales bacterium | reverse complement strand
TTCCCGAATGTGACCCGGCCGTCGACGTGACGCGCTGCCTGCCGCTCGACTACCGGATCCACACGGTGTACCGCGCTCCGGACGGCACGCTCGTGCCGACGGACGTCGAGACCGGCAAGGTCGGGCTCCCGGAGTTTGTCGACGTCAACCACGACTCGCTCCCGGATCTCCTAGTGCAGCTACAGATCGACGCCGGCCGTGCGACGGTGCGTACCTCGACTCTCGCGGCGGCGCCGTCGCCCCTCCCCCTCTCGGTCGAAACGGTGCTCGTCGACCCACGCGGTGGCAGCGATCTGCGCGCCGCCTTCGGCTACGACGCCCTCACCGACACCGCGCCGAGTGCCTACGACGCCACGTTGACGCTGCTTGGATCCGGTCGCGTCACGAGCTTCGGGCTCGACGTGCACACAGTCGCACCCGGTTCGACGCTTGCGGTCACCGCCGGCGTGTTCGACGAGGGCCCGAGCCGCGAGCGCATCGACCCTCAAACCGGCCGCGTGAGCTTCACTCCTGTACCGGCGGTAGGGCACTTCGACGTTCTCGTGGGAGAAGACGTCGGTGTCGGCCAGTCCGGCATCAACGTCGTCACCGACACGCCTACGAAAGCCGTCATCGAGGTCGTGAGCCAGCAGGGTGACGACGTCGTGCGCGGCGACATCACCCTCGACAAGATCCCCAACAGCGCGTCCATCACCTACAGCAACCTCACCACCGGCCAGGCGAACCTCAGCTACAACGCCACCGATCGCATCGACGTCATAGACGTGCGCGCCGCGAGCTACGACGCCGGCGTACTGAAGAAGGACTTCCAACTGCGGTTCGAAGACATGCCGCTACAGGTCACGATCGTCCAGGACAGTCCGACGCACGCAACCGCGCAGGCGACGTCTGCGATCGGCCTCATCAAGGTCGGCATCGCCGACAACGGCGTCCCCGTTTTCAACACGACGGACCCCGCCTACGTGCTGGCGACCGACGCACCCGGTTACGACTCGCTCGCCTTCCAACTGCACGGCCTGTCCGCCGCTGAACTCGGTAGCGCTGACCCGCTCGTCCTCGGCGCGACGCTGACACCCGAGCCCTTGCACGTCCAGGTCAAGGACGGCGCGCGGCAGGTCGAGGCCTGGGTGAAGAACATGCCTTCGACGTTCCGCATCGAAGCCTCTCCGAGCGCCGGGACTGTCGACTACTCGGGATCGTCGGTCATCGACGAGCTCACCGTCGTCGCCTCGGATCCGGCCGGACTCGCAGGTAAGGCGACGAACCTCAACCTGCTTCTCCGCTCGATCCCGACCGCCCTGGCGCTGGGATACGCGCCGGTATCGGGCGCGGTCAGCCTCGACGCCGGGGGCAGCACGCTCGGCCTGATCGAGGTTCAACTCACGAATGGCCCGAACAAGCGCATCGACCCGGCGCGCGATGGCATTCGTCTCGACGACACCGCCGCCGGCTACGAGATGTTCGGTCGGGTGACCGGACTTCGCAAGGTTGTGGCCCGGACCGCGCCGAGCCCGGATCTCGACCTCCAGACAGCTGGCGGCCGGGTGTTCCAGGTGGAACTCAACCAGCTTGCCGGAGCGAAGGTGGAGTACACGCGGGCGACGCTGAACGTCCTGCCCGCCGCGGTGCGCCTCCAAGTAACGGGCCAGAACATCGCTTACAGCGCGTCGAGCACTGCGTCGACCCTGGTGTTCGACACCAACTCGGGCGATCGTTGGAACCTCGGCGCGTCGATCGCCAACCCGGTGCCGACCTCGTTCACTGTCTGTCAGGCATCAGACATCAGCTGCACTCCTGCTGCCGATCGCAGCGGGCGGACGCAGGCGCGCGTCGGATCGGTTCGGTTCGTGGCCAGCGAACACACCACGCTCAACTTGCTCGACTGCGTGCGCCCGCTCAACGCGACGTGCCCAGGCAACCCGTCCGAGTTCGTGCGTGTCAGCAACCTGTGGGTTCGGGTGATGGGCCAGGACGCCGATGCGTCGAGCATCGGCGACAGCGGCCACATCTTCGTAGATACCGACAACCACGAGCTCAGAGGCAACATCGTGATACGCAGCGCGAACAACAGCGGCTTCGAGGAGAACTTCGGGGGCGGCTTCCGCTCGCAGAACCGGCTCGGCAAGTGGTCGTTCTACGGGCTGTCGAATCCGAAGTCGGGCACCATCAGCTGCACGTCCGGTACCGCTCTGAAAGTGCGGTTCCTCGGTCTCGACATCGGGGTCACCGGATTCCTCTGCTGAACGCAAAACGGAGGGTCCTGAGCGCGCGCTAGGCGCGCGCTCAGAACCCTCCGTAAAACTGCGGGCGGAGCTAAGCGGGCTTGGCTGCCTTGTCCGTCTTGGCGAAGACGTCCGGCACCGGATACTCGGCGAGGACGAAGTGCAGGATCGCCGCGTGCTTTGCGTCGATCGCCTGGATCGAGGCCGCAAGCTTCCGCGAATCCTTGTTCTTAATGCCGGCGAGAGCGCTGAGGTAGGTCGCCGCAGCGATTTCCTCGAGCTCGAGCGCGAGACGTGCGGCACCACCGACGTCCTTCACCTTGCCGAACTTCTCGGCCACAACCGGATTAAGGGTCGCATCGGGCTCGGTGACAGCCTCGCCACCACCCTTGGTGATCGCGCCGTTCCACGCATCGAGGTGCTCCTGGTGATGCTTCATCGCCGTCGTGACGAAGGTCGCAACCGCAGGCGGCACTGCGCCGAGCTTTCCGGCGGTGGCCGCATCGAGCGCGCCCTTGTAGGTGTTGACGGCGAGAACCTCGAGGCCGGCTGCGAACGTCGCTACGGCGGCGTCGCCCGAGGCGTCGGCCTTGTTGTCGGCATCGCCACCGGTGTCGCCGCTGTCAGCGGTGTTCTCGTTGTCGCTGCCGCAGGCGGCGACAAGTACTCCTGCTCCGGCTAGGCCGGCTGCGCCGAAGAGGAACCCTCGGCGGTTCACCTTGGCTTCGACGAGATCGCTCGGGGTGTTGACGGTCATTTGAGTGCTCCTGTGCTGGGATCGGCGGCGTTTTCGGTGGGTTCGAAGGCGAGCGGGAACGCAACGGCACCGGCAGCAGCGGGCAGCTTGGCGGCCACGCTTGCGTCGAGCGCAATCAGTTCCGGCGCACCGCCCATGAGCAGCGCCTTGACGGCACGCAGGGTTGCGGCGTGCTGTGTCTCGACACCCATGACCGAGCCCATGAGGGTGACGGTCTCGGTGTCGTCGAGCTGACCGATGTTCTCGAGGTAGGTCTGCGTTGCGACGGTCTCGAGCGTCTCGGCGAGCGAGGCGACGGCGAGCGCGTCCTTGAGGCCGGGCTTAGCGCCTTCGACCACGGGGACGAACTTGGCGTTCGGGGCCGTCTGCTTGGTGCCACCGAGCTTCTCGGTCTGCGCCTGGAATGCGGCGCGGTGCTCGTCGTGCTGCTTCATGGTGGTCTCGGCGAACGCCTTGACGACCTTGTTCCCGCCCTTGATGAACGGGAGGCCGAGCGCCGCTTCATAGGTCGCCACTGCGAGCACTTCGAGCGACGACGCGGTCTGGAGGATCTGGATGTCAAGCGCCTCGTCGGCGTGCGCCGGCGTGGCAATGAGTGCGGTTACGAGGCCACCCAGCCCACCGAGTGCAGCCTTGCCGGCGACATTGCCGCCGCCGAGGCCGAGGGTGCGCAGCAGGTTGCGACGTCCCTGGTTGTAGCGATGGATCTCCGCGAGGTTGATGCCCTTGCCGCGGCGGTCCTCGCGAATCTCCTCGAGTTGGGGCAGGACCGCTTGCGCGACCTTTATGCCTTCGCTGTGGATGTCTTGGGAGGCCTCGAGTACTTCGGCCATAGCCCGATCATCGATTGTCATTGCGGGTCCTTTCGTGGTGACTCTCTCTCTTCGTCGCGGCGTCGGGGCGCGGATCACAAGTTGTTGCCATTCCTCCGTCGTTGCGGGTCGACCGCTGCGGTGATCAGGCAACGGAAGGGTTTCTGCCGTGTTCGGGTTGGCTGACCGTACGGTCGACGGGTTCGCCCGTTGCTCTGTCACCGCTCGTGCATCGAGGCCGAGCTGGAAAAGGAGAAAACATGCGCCTGACGCGATCGTTTGCTGCTGCGTTCTCAGCCGGAGCGGCACTCGTTGCAATGGTGGCGGTGCCCTCGCCCGGGCACGCCATCGTCGGCGGGACCAACGTCCCTCCGAACGGCTATCCGTTCATGGCGTCCGTGCAGGACGGCGGCTATCACTTCTGCGGCGGCAGCGTGATTGCCAACCAATGGGTCCTCACCGCCGCGCACTGCGTCCCTGACGGCAAGGCCGCCGGCCTCACGGTGCGCGTCGGGTCGAACAGCAACACGAGCGGCGGCACGGTCATCGGTGTAACCGCCGTGAAGGTCCATCCGTCGTTCGACGGCACGTACTTCGACGCCGCTCTGCTGCAACTCGCGTCGAGCGTCCCACTCACGGTCGCGAAGATCGCGTTGGCCAATGCTCCGACGAACGACAACCTCGAGGTCGAAGGGACGCCGGTCGTAGTCGCCGGATGGGGCGACTTCAACCCGGTGACGATGGGACTGCTCGCTAGCTCGACGCTGAAGGAAGCGACCGTCAACGTCGTCAACGACCAGAACTGCCAGGGCAGCACCGCCAGCAAGGAAGCACTGACCACGGTTTGCGCCGCGGCGACTGGCAAGGACAGCTGTCAGGGTGACAGCGGCGGGCCGCTGTTTTGGAAGTCCGGCGCGCAACGCATCCAGATCGGCGTGGTGAGCCACGGCTTCTTCTGCGCCGTCCCCGAGAGCCCGGGCGTCTACAGCGAAGTCAACAACGCCAGCATCCGCTCGTTCATCACCCAGTACGCGGGCGTCTAAAACGCGACTAGGGGGCTGTTCCGGGCTAGCCCGCTAGCCCGAAAAGCCCCCTACCGCGTTGTTCGTTGGCGCTACCGGACGAGCGTGATCTGCCCGCTGGCGAAGTCGGCGACGTAAAGGCCGGCGGGGCCCCATGCGACGTCGAGCGGAGCGGCCGAGAGCGAGACCACGTCTTGCACCGGTCCGGCGTTTCCAGCGGCGTCGATCGCCATCTTCACGACCTTGTGGCCGACGACCTCTTCACCGAAGAAGTTGCCGAACAGCGCGACGTACAGCTCGGTTCCCGTGGGGTTGAATGCCAACCCGTCGGCCGACGTGTGCAAACCGAGGAGCTGCTCAGGTAGTGCGTGCGTCGCACCTGCGTCACACCCTTCGGTAATCGCGGGGTTCTGCTTCCAGCTGAACGCGCCGGCGTTGGTGCCTCCGGGTGTGTTCGCAGGAGCGAACACACAACTGGGGAAGCCGAAGTCGGGTGCGGCGCCGGTGACGTCTGCGACGTGCAGAGCGTCCTCACCGAACGGGTCGAGCGCGTCCGGGCCGTTCGTCGGGATCCAGGCCTCGTCGGTGCCGGGGCGGAAGGCAACGTCGTAGAGGTTGCGCATGCCCTCTGCCTCGAGCACGAGCTCTGCGGGCCTGTCGGCGGGCGACTCGATGAGCACGCCGGTCGTATCGAGAGCTACCGACAACAAAGTGCCCGAGAAATGCTCCTCGGCATCGCCGCCGGCGGCCGTGCCGTCGTCGGTCGCATTGCCGTTGGTGATGTAGAGGCGACCCTCGTGGATCGCGAGGTTGTTCGTGTTGTGGCGACCGTTCGGCAGGCCGTCGATCACCGTCGTTCCGACCGCAGCGGCGTCGCCGCCGCCGGGCGGAATTCGCCAGACGCGGCCGTCTGCGGCGCGGCTGCGATTCGACGTGTGGCTGTCCGAGACGTAGAGCGTGCCGTTCTCGTCAAAGACGATTCCGAGCGGCGAGTTGAAACCCGTGGCGTACGTGGTTGCGACGCCAAGCTGACCACCCGGGAGGATCGGCAGCTTGTAGATGCTGTTCGTGCCGTACGACGCGGCGTACATCGCGCCGTCGAAGACGGTGATCGCGGTCGGCGTCGGCACGCCGCCGGGAGTGCCCGGAGCACCGGCGTTCGGGTCCGGCGCGGGCGGCGGGTCCCCTGCGGTCGGGTCGGCGACCGGGAGCACGACCAGCGAGCCCTTCATGTTGGTGTGCAGCTTGCAGAAGAACCCGTACGTTCCGGGCTCGAGGTCCTCAACGCCGGCGACATTG
The DNA here is from genome assembly GCA_035536375.1 of Acidimicrobiales bacterium. GTDB lineage: Bacteria > Actinomycetota > Acidimicrobiia > Acidimicrobiales > JACCXE01 > DATLOH01. The sequence continues at coordinate 8,913 of DATLOH010000089.1, read as the reverse complement.
CGCGTTTGGCCAGCGGTGATCAGCGCGCCGCTCGAGAACAGCCCGGGAACGTCGCTCACCACGTTGTGCGCCGCGAGCGGATCGATGTTCGTGTAATCGAGACCCATGCCCGCGAAGAGCGGCGTCGCCGGCAGGATGTAACCCTGCGCAGTGTTGGCGGACACGACGACGAGGTTCGCCGCTCCGGCTCCCGACGGGATGGCGGCGGCGGTTGCCGCGGCGAGAAGGCCGGCAGCGACGAGTGTTCGGCGAATGCGCATTGCCCAGGTCTCCTATTCCACGACCTGCACGGAGCCCCGCATGAACGGGTGCACCCGGCAGAAGTAGGGGATGGTGGTGCCGACCGGAACATTAGGGATGCTCCAGTCCCATGTATAGGAGTCGGTGTCCTCGATGACGGCCTTGGTGGGGTCGCCTGTCAGGTGGTCCTGAGGATCGCTCGTATAGAAGGGGATGTAGACACCGCCTTCGGCGGCGGTCGCGCCTTCGATCCCGTAGCCCAACTGGTACGAGTCGAAGCTCCAGGACGGCAGCGGGTACACCTGGCCGGTGTTCTTGTTGCAGGCATCGGCGCAGCTCGTGATGGAGTGGTAGATCGAGCCTCCGAAGTCGAGGTTCTTCACGATCACATTGCTCCCCGCCTTCACCGGCGCAGGCGCCTTGCCGGTACCGCCGGGGAAATAGTCGAAGGCGGCGATGTCGATCTCGCTGACCGGCGCCTGGCCGGCAACTGAGGGGTAGCCGTCCTCGAAGAACAGCGTCGTGTCGCCACCCCAGATCGGCGGGCGTGGCAGGCCGTTGGTCACCTGGCCGGGCACCGAGCTCGTGACGAGCTGACAACGCGCCGCCGTAGGCGTGTAGCCCGGAGTGCTCAACGGGACGCCCCAGCCGAACACGATGCCCATCGCCTCATACCAGGGATGCGTGTTGTCGTAGACGGTGTTGAACTGCACCCGGTCACCCCGGTGCATCGTGTACCGGAAGTCGGGCGGCGTCGCGGTCATGAGGTAGTCCCATGAGCCGAAGGGATTCTGGTCGCCCTCACGAGGGTTCGTCTTGGCGACGGATGTGAAGATCGGTTCGCCGCGACCGGCAGTGCTGCCGGCGCAGGTGTCCTTGCGGATCTCGATCTGCTTGCCGCCAGGATGGACGTGCCCGGCCATCCACACGAGCTCCATCGCCTCGTCGACGCCGAAACCGTCGGGACGGACGTGCTCCTTCGCCGCGCTCTCGTTCTGCGTCGGGTCGTACACGGGATAGAAGCCCCCGACGGTGTCCCACCAGATCGGCTTGACGGGCGTGATCGACGCCGCCAGCGGGCTCGATGCGTTGACCCACTCGAGGTCGTAGGTGATGAAGGTCGTGTAGCTGGCCGACGTCTGGTTGTGGATCATGTAGTTCAAGATCCACTCGTCGTTGACGTCGACCTTGTAGCCGAAGCCCGGAGGCGGCGACGAAACCGTCTTCTCCTCACCGGCGGCCATGAACGGCACGTCGATCGAGTTTGTGCCCTGGCCGGCGTCGAGCCACACGCCGTGGTGCAGGTGCACCTCGTGAATGTGCGGCACCTCGCCGGTGGCGGCGTCGATCATGTTCGGCGTCATCTTCAGCATGAAACCGTTGGCCTGGGGCTGCTCGATGGTGACCGGGCCGAGAAGGATGAGGTTGGTGCCGGGGGTCACCACCAGCGGCCCGTAGCGACACTTGAGCGTCTGCTGTTTGGTCTCGAGCGGGTCGGGCTGGCAACCCTCCTGCGGCACCGATTCGGGGACGCCGCTGATACCGGCCGGCTTGATCGGGAGCTCCGGAGTCGCCACCGGTAGGAGCGGCTTCACCGGGACGGCCTGAGCCGTGAGCGGCGCAGCGATGAGACCGACGAGCACGAGGCTCGCGGCGATCTTGCTGCGGGTGGAGTTGAGCAGACGGTGCATTGGCGTGGGCTCCTAAGCGCCGGTGGTGCCGGTGCCGGCACCAGTCAGAAGACGGAGGTCGGTGGTGGGTTGGAAGGCGCCCGCCGCGCTCTTGGCGACGGTCGAGTCGTAGGCGCCGATGAAGCTGAAGCGACCCTGATAGTTGATGAAGCCGCTTGCTCCGAGACCCGGGTAATTCGCGCCGTAGAGGCGTCCCTGGTCGAGGCGGCCGTTGACGCTGTAGAAGAACGAGCTGTTGTCGCCGGGAAGGACGTAGAGCGCGTCGGTGCTCGTCGCCACGCTGGTGAACTTGAGTGCGCCGGTGAGGCTGCGGACGTCGATCGTGTACGGCCCGGCGGTGGTGGTCTTGCCGTGATCGTCACGCGCGGTCACGGACCACGTATGCGTTCCCGGAGCCAGCGTGCCCACGCTCGCCGTGAGTGTCGTCTGTGGTGCGCGCTCGACGCCGTCGAACGTCACGACGTAATCGATCGGATCGAGGTTCCGGTCCGACGATGCGTACCAGTAGAGCGAGACGTTCGTGGCTGTCGACACGAGTTGGCCGTTCGACGGGCTTTGCGCCGCCGGAACCGTCGGTGCGTACTCATACGTTGGCAGAGCGATCTTGCAGACGGGCTGACCATTGCCGCAAGCGGCGTACTGCCCGCCGGCGTGTCCGAGGTCATCGATCTTGGCCGAGCTGAGCTCGTAGTCGAAGCTGTAACCGGTGCCCTCGACCGTGGGGTTACGGAACGTCGTATGAGCACCCTTCTTTGCCGGCAGGTCGATGATGAGCTGCTTCAGGCGGATGTCGAGCTGACGTACGACATCGTTGTTCCAAAGGTCACCGAGGTCCGCCGTCACCTCGTAGGCGCCGGTCGTCGTGTTGCGAGGAATCTCGATCGTCGTTGCGATCTCGACCGGATAGCCCGGGATAGGGATCAGGGCGTACACGTAGATGCACTCACCGACACCGGAGCAGCTTGCGTTGTCGTTGTCGTCGAAGACCTGACCGTCGATGGCGATGGTCGTCCGGGCCGGGTTTCCGTTGGCGCTGTAATACGCCTCCAGGTGGAATGTGCCGAGCTGCGACGCGGCGTTGCCCGCCGGATCCTTGGTGTCGTCGTAGTTGACGCCGGGGATGTCGGTGTCGAGGCTGAACTCGTGGGCAAGGCCGGGAAGGCTCAGCTTGAGCTTGCCGATCTGCTGTTCACCGTCGGCCTGGTCGACCCTCAGGTAAAAGCGGGTGTGTGACCGTGCGGCGTCGGTCGAACGAGCGAACTGCACCCGAGGGTTGAACGCATCACCCGCGGCGGCCTCGCCGGGCATGGCGCCAGTCGTCACCCCCGTCAGGGCGGTGGCGGCCGCCAGTACGGCGGCGACGGTCTTCCATGAACGCATGCGCGTGCTCCCCAGGATGGTCGTGTGCAGTGACGGCGTGGCGCGGCAGCCCAAGCGGTTTGTTGCGCCGGTCTAAGGATTCGCCTGACGCGTGCCCCGCTCCTGCATCGGGGCCAAAGAAATATCTCTATCGGCGATGGTGAATGCCTATCCGACCACTTGAACAGATCCGCGCATGAACGGATGCACGCGACAGAAGAAGGGCAGTGTCGTGCCCAGTGGGGTGCCTGCGGGGATCGGCCACGTCCATTGGTAGGCGTTCTTCGCCGCGGTTAGGCCCGGGATCCCGTAACCGAGCTGGGCAGAGTCGAAGCCCCAATCCGGGAGCGGATAGCTCTGGCCGGTGTCCTTGTTGCAGGCATCAGCGCATTCGGTGACCGTGTGGAACACCGAAGCGGCGGCGTCGATGTTGCGGACGACGACGTTGCTCCCGGCGGCGACCGGCGCCGGCGGTTTCGCGGTTCCACCCGGGGCGAAATCGAACGCTCGGATGTCGATGGTGTTGACCGGAGGCTGACCCTGCACCGAGGTGGTAGCCGGATCCGGGAACTGGGGGGAGGTCCCGCCGAAGATCGGGTCGCGCGGCAACACGTTCGTGCGGATCCCCGTTGTGAGCTCAGGCGCGGGCGGCTGACAGCGCGGCGCCGCGACATACCCGGGGGGCGCCTCGTCGAGCGGCACGCCCCACCCGAACACGATGCCCATGGCCTCGTACCAGGGGTGGGTCGAGTCGTACACCGTGTCCATGAACACGGCGTCGCCCGGGCCCATCGTGAACCGGAACTCCGGCTTGGTCGCAGTCATGAGGTAGTCCCACGAGCCATATGTGTCGCCGTAGAAGTCGGGATCGACGGTGCCGGGCCGCACGTTCGGCAACGCCTCCGAGCTGAAGATCGGCGTGTTGCGCGCCGTCGCACCGCACGTGTTGACGGTCAGGTCGATGCGCTTGCCGCCCGGGTGCACGTGGCCGACCATCCACACGACCTCCATGCTCGGGTCGTCGAGATCGCGCGACACTCGTCGCACATGATCGGGTGCGCCGGCTGCAGTAGTCGGGTTGTACACCGGGTACGCGCCCCCGACCGTGTCCCACCAGATCGGCTTGACCGGCACGACATTCGCGGCCGCCGGGCTGCTGGCGTTGATCCAATCGAGGTCGTAGGTGATGAAGGTCGTGTAGGTCCCGGCGGTCTGGTTGTGGATCATGTAGTTGAGCAGCCACTCATCGGTCGCGTGCACGCGGTAGCCGTAACCGGGGGGCGGCGACGAGACCGATTTCTCCTCGCCGGCGGCCATGAAAGGCGTGTCGACATCCAAGCCGTTCGTGCCGGCGTCTAGCCACACACCGTGATGGAGGTGCACTTCGTGGATGTGCGGCACCTCGCCGGTGACCGCATCGATCATGTTGGGCGTCATCTTGAGCATGAACCCCTCGGCCCGCGGCTGCTCGATCGTGACGGGCCCGATGAGGATGAGGTTGCTGCCGGGCGTGACGACGATGGGTCCGTAGCGGCAGCGAAGCTTCTGGATTCCGGTCTCGAGCGGATCAGGCTGACAACCCTCTTGCGGGACGGATTCCGGCGGGATCTCGATGCCGGCCGGCTGCACGGGCAGGTCAGGCAGCGGGACCGGGACCAACGGCTTCACGGGCACGGCGTCCGCAGTTACAGGTGCGCTTAGCAGCACTCCAAACGCGACCGCCGCCGCGATGCGTCGGCGCGTCATCCCCCATTTACGACCCATCGCACGAACCTAACGCGGTCAGCTGCTTCAGGACTGGTGGCGCGGGCACCACCAGGTCGTGCGGCCACCGACCGTGTCGCGCTGGAGGGCTTCGCCGTCGCGTGGGCAGGCGCCGCCGGCGCGCCGATGCGCCATCAGGTCACCGGTGTGGGAGCCACCGCGCTCCTGCAGGTACGCAAGCGTTCCGACAACGTGCTTGTGCAGCCGACGAAGCTCCCCTTGCCTGAGGCCCCCGGCGGGTCGCGAAGGGTCGAGCGACGCGCGCCACAAAAGCTCGTCCGCAGCGAGATTGCCGACGCCGGCGACGCGCCGCTGGTCCATAAGCCGCGCCTTGAGCGGAGCCTTGGACGCCTGAAGCGCGGTGCGCAGTTCGGCGAGTGTGATCGATGCTGCGTCGGGCCCAAGAGAGGCTTCGTCCGGTGCGAGCTCGACACCGCCGAGTCGGCGCGGGTCGCGAATCACCAACGACCCGTCGTGGGGCGACGCGAAGCTCAACCCGAATCGATCCCATGCCGGTTCGTCGCGAAGCGAGACGAATGCGTAATCGTCGAATCCGGCCTCGCCGTCGACCAGTAGGCGGCCGCTCATGCCGAACCGCAATCCGAGCGGCGGCCCCTCGTCGAGGTCGAGCATCAAGAGTTTTCCGGTCCGGCGTGTGCCGACGATCGTGCGCCCTTTCAGCACTCGTCTCAGGATGCTCGGTGTCGCGCCGCCCTTGACGAACCACTCGTCGGGCGCGTCGACCTTCGCGATCGTGCGGCCGACGACGCGCTCCGCTAGCCGCCGATAGTTTTCGACTTCGACCAGCTCGGGCACGCTGGCACGGTACCCACCGTCGTACGCTCCGAGCGTGGGGCTGCCCGAGGGAAGAGTCACGTTTCTCTTCACGGACATTGAGGGTTCGACGCGCCTGTTGCACGAGCTCGGCGACACGTACGCCGAGGTACTGGCGCGCCACCACGAGATCCTGCAGGCCGCGATTGATGCCCACGACGGTCACGTGTTCGGCACAGAGGGCGACGCGTTCGCGGTTGCGTTCGCCCGGCCGGAGGCCGCGCTAGCGGCCGCGCTCGACGCGCAGCGTGGACTGGCGGCCGAGCGGTGGCACGAGGGCGCCGCAGTGCGCGTGCGCATGGGCGTCCACACGGGTCCCGTCGTGGTGAACGCCACCGGCTACGTCGGGATGGCGCTGCACGAGACTGCTCGCATCAGCTCCACTGGGCACGGCGGCCAGGTGGTGGTGTCAGCGGAGACCGAGCGACTCTCGTTCGACCTGCCTCCCGGAGCGTCCTTCACGCGACTCGGCCGGCATCGCTTGAAAGACGTGCCTGAACCGGCCGAGCTGTTCCAGCTGGCACACAAGGAGTTGCACGCCGCGTTCCCTCCCCTGCGCGCGCTGCCTGACGCCGTGTCGAACCTGCCCGAGCTCCGCACCACGTTCCTGGGGCGCACCGAGGAACTCGAAGCCGTCCGCGTCGCACTCGGGGCCGCGCGCATTGTGACCGTCGTCGGGCCGGGCGGCGCGGGCAAGACACGACTGGCCACCGAGGCGGCGCGACGGTTCATCGGCGAGGTGCGCGACGGGGTCTGGTTCGTCGACCTCGTCGGGACATCGAATACCGAGGGCGTTCACACCGCGTGGGCCAACGCCTTCGACCTGCGACCCGAGCGTGATGTCGAGCGCACGATTGTCGACTACGTCACCGCGTTGGAAGGCATCGTCGTCGTGGACAATTGCGAGCACGTCATCGACGATGCCGCGGAGTTGGTCGACCGCGTGCTCACCAGCGCGCCGCAGATTCGGGTCGTCGCAACCAGCCGCGAACCGCTGCGCCTGGCCGGCGAGGTGAGCGTCTTCGTCGGGCCGCTGAACCCTGGCGAGGGACAAGTGCTGTTTGTTGCTCGGGCTGCGGAGGCGCGTCCCGGGTACGCGCCCGGGCCGGAGGAGCTGGGCGAGATCGACGCGCTGTGCGCGGCGCTGGACCATCTGCCGCTCGCGCTCGAGCTGGCGGCAGCTCGGGTCGCAACGCTGAGCGTGAAGGACATCGCCAGCCACCTCCACGACCGGTTCCGTTTACTGGGATCAAGCCGCCGCGGCGGCGACGCACGTCACCGAACCCTCTTGTCGGCGATCGAGTGGAGCTACGACCTTCTGCCGCCTGAGGCGCAGTTGGTGCTCCGCCGCGTCGCCGTCCTTCCCCGCGGTTTCACGCCCGATCAGGCCGCCATAGCGGTCGGCGGTGAGTTCGACCTCCTGGAGGTGAGCGACGTCCTCGCGCAGCTCGTCGAGAAGTCGCTGCTCGTGGTGCAGCACACCGACGTGGGCACGACCTTCTCGATGCTCGAGTCGATCGAGTCGTTCGGCCGCGACCGCCTTGCCGAGGAGGGCGAGGAGCTGGCCACGCGAGAACGTCTCCTGCGCGCAACGCTGGACATGGCAGCTGAGGTTGGTCCCGGCATCGAGGGACCCGAGTGGCGCTCGCACCTTGCGCTCGCCCGCAGCGCCAGCCGTCTCACGAGATCCACGCTGAGCTGGGCGAGTGCAGTCGGGCGGCACGGCGACGTGTTCGAAATCATCGGCCAGCTGCGCCGGTTCTGGATGCTCGACACCGACTACCTCGAGAATCTCCGTGTCTGCCGGGCCGCCATCGCCGCCGTCGGCGACCGTGACAGCGAGTCGATCGCGGAGGCGCGGGCTCGAGCGACCCTCGTCGGAATGGACCAATCCGAAGGCGCAGAGCTTTGGCACGGCGAGGACAGGTACGCAGCCAGCGCTGGGCTGTCGGCATTTCGGGGCTGCGGTGACGAGTGGATCGACGCGATGGCCGAACTCACCGAGTTGGAGGAGGCTGTAGCCGCAGGCGAAGCCGATCAGTCGCGGTTCGTCGCCGCAGAGCAGGCGTTACGGGAAATCAGCTCGCCGTTTCTGCGCACGAACTCGCTGATGCGGCTCGGCTTGAACTGGTACGAGAGCAGTTCGACGGACTCGTTGCGGTTGTTTCACGAGACGCTCGAAACCGCCGACGCGCTCGACCACGACCTGCTGCGCTATTTCGCCCGACTCCAGTCGTACAGGGCAACCGACTTCGGTGCCGCCAAGGTCCGGCTGGCGACGGAATCAGTCGACCTTGCGCGCAGCGTTGGCGCCCCGCTCTCCATCGTCTCCGCGATCGCAAACCTGGGTCGCGCGCTTATGTGGACAGGGGAATTCGCGGCGGCCAATCCGTATTTCGCCGAGAGCGAGGAGTTCTGTCGCCGCACTGGTGACCGCTTCGGCCTGGTCGACGTCCTCGACGAACGCTCCCGGCTGCAGCTGTGGCTGGGCGATGTCGACGGTGCGCTGCGGCTGGCGCAAGAAGTGCTCGCACTCGCGCGCTCGACGGGTTTGGAACGATTTCGCGGCCCCGTCTCACTGAACGTCTCCGCAACGTTCATCGCCGCGGGACACCTCGACGAGGCGGAGTCCCTGCTCGACGAGGCGGACGCACTCGACCATGCGAGAAACTCGCATCTGGCGCGCACCGACGTGCGCGCCAGCCTGGCGCGCGAGCGTGGCGACTTCGCGACTTCGGCCCGCCTCCTCCTTCGTGCGTTGGAGCTGGCGCACGAGCATCCGCAGCGCGCCATGGCCACCCGACACATCGTCGCGAGCACCGCCGTCCTCGTGACGCAACGCGGCGCTGTCGACCTGAAGATCGCAACGCAGCTCCTCGCCGCGGCAGGGTCGCCCACCGAGCGACTGGTCCCGTGGAAGTTTCGGTTCGACGAGTCGATCGAACTATGCCGCTCAGCCCTGGGGGCCGAGGCATTCGACGCCGCGTGGCGTGAGGGGAATGCAATGACTGTCGATGCCGCTGTC
>DATLOH010000088.1:0-33157 GCA_035536375.1 Acidimicrobiales bacterium | reverse complement strand
TCCTCGACGACGACAGCTACCTGCGGCATCTCACATATGAAGGCGCGCGACGCCGCTATGGCGACCTGCTGCCGAGCGCGGTCACCGAGCGGCTCGACTTCGAGTTGCGGGTCGTGTCGGACATGGGGTTCTCTGCGTATTTCCTCGTCGTGTGGGATCTCATCCGCTACGCCCGTGACCGGCGCATTCGTGTGGGGCCCGGGCGGGGGTCGGCGGCCGGCTGCTGCGTGGCCTACTGCCTTCAGATCACCGATCTGGACCCGATTCGGTTCGACCTGCTGTTCGAACGCTTCCTGAACCCGGGCCGTCGGGAGATGCCCGACATCGACATGGACTTCGACGAGCGTTACCGCGGCGAGATGATCAAGTACGCGGCCGAGCGTTACGGGCGTGACCACGTGGCGCAGATCGTGACGTTCTCGACCATCAAAGCACGGGCCGCCGTGCGCGACGCAGCGCGAGTCCTGGGGTTTCCCTACGTCGTGGGCGACAAGATCGCAAAGGCGATGCCGCCGCTCATCATGGGACGCGACACGCCGCTCGCAGCGTGCTTCGCAGTCGACCCGAAACATGAGGACGGCTACAAGATGGCCGCCGACCTGCGGGCGATGTACGACACCGACCCCGACGCGCGGCGCGTGATCGATGTTGCAAAGGGGCTCGAGAACCTCCGCCGCCAGGCCGGGATTCACGCCGCCGCGGTCGTGATCAGCCGTCAGCCGCTCACCGAGTACCTCCCCGTCCAGCGCAAGCCGGAGCCGGGGGGCAACCCGGAAGACGCGCCGATCGTCACCCAGTACGAGATGCACGGCGTCGCCCGGCTGGGCCTGCTGAAGATGGACTTTCTCGGCCTGCGCAACCTCACGGTCATCGAGCAGGCCCTCGACAACATCGAGGCGGCCACCGGCACGCGTCCGGACATCGACAACGTCGACCTTGCGGACGCGGCAACACTGGAGCTGCTTCGCCGCGGCGACACGATGGGCGTGTTCCAACTCGAAGGTGGGCCAATGCGCGCGCTCGTCCGCGCGCTGGCGCCGACGAGCTTCGACGACGTGTGCGCGCTGCTGGCGCTCTATCGGCCGGGCCCGATGGCGGCCAACATGCACTACGACTACGCCGACCGGAAGAACCGCCGGAAGCCGGTCGAGTACCTGCACCCGCAGATGGAGGAGCTCCTCGGCGACACCTACGGGCTGATGATCTACCAGGAGTCGATGATGCGCGTCGCGCAGCGCTTCGCCGGCTACTCGCTGACGGAGGCCGACAACCTCCGGAAGGCTGCGGGCAAGAAGGACCGCAAGATCATGGCCAAGGAGCGCGAGAAGTTCATCGCCGGGTGTGAGACCACAGGATTCGGAGTGGATCTCGGCAAGAAGGTTTTCGACATCATCGAGCCCTTCGCGGATTACGCATTCGGCAAGAGCCACACGTACGCGTACGGCCTCATCGCGTGGCAGACCGCGTGGCTGAAAGCGAATCACCCGGTGGAGTACTTGGCCGCGCTGTTGACATCCGTGCGCGACGACAAGGACGCGACAGCGAAGTACCTGTCGGAGTGCCGAAGCCTTGGGATCGAAGTGCTGGTCCCGGACATCAACGCGTCGGTAAAGGTCTTTGCCGCCGCCGGCAGTGCGATCCGGTTCGGCCTCGCGTCGGTGCGCAACGTCGGTGAGGGGCTCGTCGAGCGGATCGTGTCCGAGCGGGAGGCCAACGGGCCGTTCGAGAGCTTCTTCGACGTGTGTCAACGCGTCGACCCGGTCGTGTTGAACAAGCGCACGATCGAGTCACTGATCAAGGCAGGCGCGTTCGACTCGCTCGGCCACACCCGCCAAGGACTGTGCGTCTCGTTCGAGCAGATCGTCGATCGCACGCTCGACCGGCGACGCGAGCGCGACCTCGGGGTGATGAGCCTGTTCGACGCAGTCGACGAAGGGGACGATCCTTCGTGGGACGACGGCAAGGTCGACATCCCGACGACAGAGTTCGACAAGACCGCGCGGCTCGCGTTCGAGAAGGAGATGCTCGGTCTCTACGTGAGCGACCATCCCCTGAAGGGCGCCGAGGCCGCGCTCAAGCGACACGCCGAGTGCAGCGTGAGCGACGCACGCGAACTCGAGGACGGCACGGTGCGCGTCGTGGGCGGCATCGTGACGTCGCTGCAGCGGAAGTGGACCAAAAAAGGCGACCTGATGGCCACCTTCGTGCTCGAGGATCTCGACCGTGCCATCGACGTGATGGTGTTCCCGAAGACGATGGCCGACTGGGGCGCGCTCCTCGTCGACGACGCGATCGTGTGCATCAAGGCGCGCGTCGACAAGCGCGAGGACGAGCCGAAGCTGATGGCGCTCGACGTGCGCCGGCCCACCCTCACGTTCGGCACCGTGACCGACCTCGAGATCGACGTGCCCCTCGGAACGCTCACGGATCGCACGGTCGCCGAGCTGAAGCGACTGCTACAAGAGCACCCCGGGGACTCGGCGGTGATCTTGCGCGTTGGGGACACGCGGGTCCGGCTCTCGGACGACTTTCGGGTCGAGCGAAGCTCGCGGCTGATGGCGGAGCTGAGGGTGCTCCTCGGGCCGAATGCCATCGTTCGCGACGAGTCCGAAACGGTCGTTGAGAGCGATTTGCGGGCCCGGTAGAGCGAACCCCGCCGGATTGCGTATTCTGTCGAACCTGACCGAGCGGTCAAGTAGCCGCTGAGGAGAGCACGAGGTCCATGGCGATCGAGGTCGAAACTAAGGATTGCACCGCGCTGAGCGATGCCGAGCTGGCCGAGATGGCCGACATTTGTACCGGCGGTATCGCCGGGTACGAGGTCGGTCTCTTGTCCAAGCAGCGTGAGGACTGGGTTCTTGTGACCCAGGCGCGCGACAACGGCAAGCTGCACGGCTTCGCGTTCTGCACGCTCGAGCGCATCGGGGGCACGCCGTGCCTGCTGGTGGGCCTGGCGTCGGTGAAGCGCAGCTCGAAGCGGGAAACGGTGCTGAAGGCCCTCATGGCCGACGAATACCGGCGCGCGGTGCTCGCTTTCCCCGACGAGGACGTGCTGGTCGGATCGAAGATCATCGACCCGGCGGCCTTCGCGGCGTTCAAGGGTCTCGACGACCTGTGCCCACGGCCGGACCACAAGTGCAGCGGCGAGGAGCGGGCGTGGAGCCGGCGTCTCGCCAAGCGCTTCGGAGCCGAGAATCGCATCGACGACCGTTCATTCGTCGTCACCGGTGACGACTCGACGCCGGGCGTGCTGGATCACGAGGCACAGAAGCCCGAGACCATCAAGCCCGAGGTCACGGCGTTCTTCGGAGCCCTCGATCGGGATCGGGGCGATTACCTGATCGCGTTCGGGTGGGCCATGGCGGAGGATCTCGCCGGCGGCAAACTTCCCCGCTGATCGCTCTCGCGGCACCTGCTCCACGAACCTGTCACGGAATCCTGCCCCTACGGGCAGGATTCGGTGACGGGTTCGGCAGGAATTGTGCCTGAAGGGTCCGCGATAAGGCTTCGCCTGCCGATAAGGCTGACGTCGTGAAAACCGGACTTGTACTCGGCGGTGGAGGCCTGGTGGGCCTCGCCTACCACGCGGGCGTACTGCGGGCGCTCGAGGTCGAGGCCGGATTCGGCCCTGATGACGCCTCGATCATCGTGGGCACGTCGGCCGGCGCCGTCATCGGTGCCTACTTGCGGTCCGGCATGACGACCGAGGACATGTGGCTGCTGGCCATGGGCACGCATCCCGAGCGCGCTGCGATCGGCGTTCCCGACGCTGACGGCCGGTCCGATTTGATGGTGCCCAACTTCCGTTCGCCGGTCGACATCGCCCGCCGGGGCCTGGGGTCCGCGTTCGTTCTCGCCCGGGCGGTATCGCCGTTCCCCCTGCGCGTGCCTGCTCTCCTGCGCCACATCTTCCCTGGCGGCATGTTCGACCCCGAGGAGGGCCGACGCAGATTTGCGCAGGACCTGCCGGCGGAATGGCCCGTGCGCGACCTGTGGCTCGCCACAGTTGACATCGTCTCGGGGCGAAGGATCGTGCTTGGTCGCCCGAACGCACCGCAGGTTGATCTACCTAGAGCGGTGCTGGCGAGCTCGGCGATTCCCGGCGTGTACCCACCGGTCCAAGTAGGTCGCCGAAGCCTCGTCGACGGAGGAGCGCACTCGACGAGCAATCTCGACCTGGCAGTCGCCTACGGCTGCGACCGCATCATTGGTGTCGTGCCGATGGCCTTCGACACCGTCGTGCCGCCCGGCTATGTCGGTCAGCTCGTACGGCGCATTCCCGCCCGCATGCTGTCGTCAGAGGTCGCACTTGCGGCGCGACGCGGCGTCGAAGTCCTCCTGCTCCGGCCGTCGGCCGCTGAGGTGCGGAGTCACGGATACAACCTGATGCGCGCCAACGGGCTGGAGCGCATCGCCGAGGCCGCCTACCAATCGACGGCGGAGGCGCTCAAGACCGAGCGGTTCGCGTCGTTCACCGCCGCCTGACCGCTACAGGGGGCTTTTCCGGGCTAACCGGTGCTCCCCTGAAGCCCCCTTCTCGCCGTCAGGCCGGTAGCAAAGCGGTCACGACTTTGTAGCAGTGTCCGAGATAGGGCTCACTCAACGTCACGAGCAGACGGCGGGCAGCCTTCACCGGCCCACCGTGGCTGGCCACCACCGAATCGGCGGCGGGATCTGTGCACGGCAGCTCGTGCTGCGCGGCGCGCCATGTGAACCGAACGGCCAGACCATCAGCGGTTGGGGTCAGCACGACCGGACCGCGCGGTGCCACGACCGCCATCGACGGCCGGTCGCCGGCCAGGGTCCAATACGGGACTGCCGGCCCAGCGAAGCCGAGGAGCTGATCACGTTCAGGGTGATGCAGAGGTCGCAGTAGCCGCTCGGCGCGACGCCCGCGAAGGCGGCCGATGGCGACAGGCGCAGCCGCGAGCGCCACCCCCTCAGGGCGGGCGGGGTCAGGAAGCGGCGGGTTCACGTGCGTCTGTGCGGTCACGACGTCGAGCGGCCGAAGACCGATCGGCACGATGTTCGAGTCGTCGGGATTCCACTTCGCCCAGACGAGCCCGCCGGTGTCGAGATCAACGCCAGCGGCGTTGTCGTCACCCGGCGCGAGCAGGAGTAGCCGAACCCGCGTGCCGACCTGCGCGACAGGGCGTAGGGGAGAGGCGTTCGACGACAGGGCGACCACGCACATCAATGGTTGTCGTGCTGCGCCGGTGAGCGGTGGATGGTCGCGCCGTCAAACGTTGTGGAGGCGCGCTTCGAGTGCCGATGGGTCGCTGGTGGGCGCATCACACGCGAAGTGACGACACACGTAGGCGTAGCCCTCGTCCCGGCCCGCCCAGAGCTCGCTCTCGAACGGTTCTCCCCACGCCAGCACTGCGGTCGGGTGCCAGTCCTCGCGGAACGTGGCGAGGAGCCGGAGCGCGACCGGTCCGGTCCCGGGAATGACGACCTCGGTCAGGCCCGCGGCGAGTAGGTGCCCGGCAAAGACGGCGCGCGTGAAGGCTCCTGGGTGCTGACTTAGGGGCAGCGCGCGAATGATCGCTGCGGCGTGCTCCTCGTATCTAACGTCGCCCGTCAGCGATGCGAGACGCGCGAGCGCCAGGGCGGCGGTCGAGTTCGCCGATGGCGTCGCTCCGTCAAACGTTTCCTTCGGGTTCGCGACCAGCGCCTCGGCGTCGCGGCCCACAGTCAGGATCCCGCCAGTGGAGCGGTCCCAGAAGAGTTCGAGCAGCGCATCAGCTGCGGTCACGGCCTCGTGAATCCAGCGCGCTTCGCCCGATGCCTCGGCGAGCCGGGTGAACGCATCCACGAGCGCGGCGTAGTCGGCACCGACCGCCGCATGACGGGCGCCGGCCTCGGCCTGCCACGCGCGCAGCCAGCGTCCGTCTGGCGAGCGCAAGTTCGTGAGCAGGAACTCTGCGACCTCAGTTGCCGCCGCCACCCAGTCCTCACGGCCGAACGCGGCGCCCGCGTCGGCAAGCGCTGCGAAGGTCATCGCATTCCATTCGGTGACGACCTTGTCGTCGAGCCCCGGACGGATGCGCGACGAGCGCGCCTCGAACAGCGCGGCGCGAGCGGCCTCGATCTCGGGGGGCCGCACGATGTCACCCCGCGCTGGCCGGAACAGGATCGAGCGGCCCTCGAAGTTCCCGCCCGGTCGCACGCCGTACCACTCGATCGCCGCATCGGCGTGCTCGCCGAGCACGGCGCGGAGTTCTTCGGGAGTCCATGTGTAGAAGAGGCCCTCGTGGCCCTCGCTGTCGGCGTCCTCGGCGGACGCGAGCCCGCCTCCATCGAGGCGCAGGTCGCGCAGCACGTAGTCAACGGTCTCGCCGACCACCTGTGCCAGCCGGGGCTCTCCGGTGAGCTGCGCGCCGTGCGTGTACATCGAGATGAATCCGGCTTGGTCGTAAAGCATCTTCTCGAAGTGCGGCACGAGCCACTGGTCGTCGACGGAGTATCGCGAGAAGCCTCCGCCCACGTGGTCGTAAATCCCGCCGCTGGCCATCGCGTCGAGGGTGACGAGCACGCGCCGCCGAGCGTCGTCGTTGCCGTAGTGCGCACCGAGCAACATGAGCTCAACCATCGACGGCTGCGGAAACTTCGGAGCGTTGCCGAACCCGCCGAGGCGATCGTCATGGGTCGCGCTGATCATCTCGATGCCCACCTCGAGTGGATCTTCGACATCCACGCCCGGCGCCCCCAGGGTGATGGCTGAAAAGCCACCCGTTGAGCGGGTCTGCACGGCGGTAGTCACCTGGTCCGCCTGCGCGAGCAATTCGGCGCGCTTGTTGGTCCAGGCGTCGTGCACCGCCCGCAGGACGTCGGTGAACGACGGCATCCCATGGCGCGGGGAGGGCGGGAAGTAGGTGCCCGCCCAGAAGGGACGGCCGTCGGGGGTCATGAAAACCGTCATCGGCCAGCCGCCCTGCCCGGCAAGCGTTTGCACGGCGTCCATGTACACCGAGTCGACATCGGGCCGCTCCTCGCGGTCGACCTTGATGTTGACGAACAGGTCGTTCATCACCGCGGCGGTCGCCGCATCTTCGAAGCTCTCGTGCGCCATCACATGGCACCAGTGGCAGGCGGAGTAGCCGACCGAGAGAAGCACCGGCTTGTCGTCGCAGCGCGCCTGCTCGAAAGCGTCGTCGCCCCACGGGTACCAATCAACCGGGTTGTCGGCGTGCTGCCGCAAATAGGGACTCGCTTCGTTGCGAAGTCGGTTCACGGTCGCATCATGCCCAGCGTGGGGCAGTCCAATGATCGATCGTCGGCGGGTCGCAATCGACAGCTATCGGTGCAAGCGGGACGCATTCGCCCGACGCCTAACGTCTTCGGGATGGATCTCCGACTCGAAGGCAGGATCGCGCTCGTCACCGGCGGCTCGCGGGGCATCGGGCGTGCGATTGCAGGGGCCATGGCTGACGCAGGCGCACGGGTCCTGATCAGCTCGCGCAAGGCCGAAGCGCTCGAGGCGGCCGCCGCGGAGATAGGGCACGGCTGCGACTGGTTCGCCGCAAACGCTGGCGACGAGGCCGAAGCGGCAGCCTGCGTCGCCGCTTGCGTCGAACGCTTCGGAGGGATCGACATCCTGGTCAACAACGCGGCGACGAACCCGTACATGGGTCCGATGCTCGGCATCGACGCCTCGCGCGCCAACAAAACGGTGCAGGTCAACCAGTGGGGCGTCTTGCGCTGGACGCAGTTGGCGGTCGACGCCGGGCTGGGCGCAGCGCCGGGCGCGGCCGTCGTGAACATCGCGTCTATCGGCGGCATCAACGTCGGGGGCGGCATCGGTTGGTACAACGTGACGAAGGCCGCAGTGATCCACGTTACGAAGCAGCTCGCCCTCGAGGCGGGCCCAAACGTTCGCGTGAATGCGATCGCACCGGGCTTGGTCAAGACCGACATGGCCAAGGCGTTGGTCGACGCCGCGGGCGATCAACTCGCGAAGCGCTTGCCCATGAAGCGCCTCGGCGAGCCCGACGACATCGCCGGCGCAGCCGTGTTCCTCGCCTCCGACGCCGCCAGCTGGATCACCGGCCACACCCTGGTAGTCGACGGCGGCGCACTGCTCGGAGGCGGCTGATGGCCGCGCCGCAGACCGGATCCTTCGCAGGGTCATTGCGGGATACGACGGGCGAACGGCTGGCCCAGATTGCGCTCGTCCTCGGAGTCATCGCGCTTCTCCGTCTTGTGGCCGGCGTCGTTCAGGCATTCGAGGGGCCGGACCATGGCGAGCTAGTGGCGAGGTTTGCGGGTCTGGCGGGGGCCGGCGTAGCGCTCGAGTGCTTCGGTGCTGCGGCCATGCTGAGATGGTCAACGGGCCGGCTTCGTGCGCCGGCGCAGATCGTGGTCGTCATCGCCAGCGTTGCGGCCGTGCTGCTCGTCGCGCTGAGCGTCGCGGCCGACCCGTCGAACCACTTCTCCGCAGTCGGTGGCTATGGGCTCTGGATCGTTGCGCCGCTGGTGCTTCTGATCGCTGCGATCGCGTTGAGCGCTGAGCTCAGCTCGCGCTGGAGGCGCAACCTGGACGACGACAAGGACGGTGAGGGCGTTCCCGGCGAGACCTTCGACAACGGGCTGCTCGCCAGCGACGTAGACCCGGATGCTCCGCGTGCGTGACCGCGAGTGGCGCGTTGACGTCCTCGCCGTCGTCCTCGCGGCGGCCGTCGTCTCGCAAGTAGCGGAAGTCGTCGGAGCGTTCGCGGTCGGCGGCCCGTCCGTCGGCGGCACCGGGCTCGAGGTGTTCACGCGCCTGCGGAGGGTCAGCGCGTTCGAGCCCGGGCTATACCTGCTGGCGGTCGCCGCGTTTAGCCGGTTCGCGCCGGCCGGCGTGTGCCGGCGCGTCGCGGGAGCGGTTTGCGTAATCGGCGCGCTCGTCGGGGGCGCGAGCGTGAGCGCGCAGTGGTTCATCCAGCTGACGACCGACTCGCCACACCTTCGGCTCGACGCGCTCTCGACGACGATCTCGCATCTCGCGAGCCTCGTATCGCTCGCGGCCGTTCTGTACTGGGGACTCGAAGCACTGAAACGGTCGCCGTCACACGAGGTCGACGCGGCGCACCTTGCCTGAGGTCGTCCGCGGCAGGCGATCGACGAGAACGAGTTCGCGGGGAGCGGCGTAAGCGGGGAGCTGATCGCGCACAAGCGACCGCAGTGCTTCGAGGGTCGGTGGATTCCGGGAATCCGCGGGGACGACGAAGGCGACGACTCGCTCGCCCCAGTCCGGGTCGGCGCGCTTCGCGACTGCGACTTCGGCGACGCCGGGCGCAGCTATGAGCACGCGCTCGACCGCTGCGGGCCACACCTTCTCGCCGCCCGTGTTGATCACGTCGCCGATGCGCCCCGTGACTTTCAGGCGGCCGTCGGGTGTGATCGTCCCGGCGTCGCCCGTCGCGAACCAGCCCTCGGAGTCCTTGGGGTCCGCGCCGTCGCGGTAGCAGCGCAGCAGCATCGGTCCCCGGACTGCGATCTCACCGTCGTCGATTCGTATCTCCACGCCGTCCAACGCGACGCCGTCGTACGAGATGCCGCTCCCGGTCTCCGTAAGGCCGTAGGTCGTCACGACGTTGCCAGCCAACGCGCCGAGTGGCGCAGCGCCACCGAGGAGCACGCACCGGAACGGACTCGGATCGATCCGCTGCAGCATGGTGGGCACGACCGATATGAGGGTTGCTCCCGCGGTTGCCGCTTGCGCGACCGCGTCCAGATCGAAGCTTTCCTGAACGGTGAACGAGGTGTCGGTGAGGAGGGAGCGCAGCACGACCGACAGGCCGCCGATGTGTGCGAGCGGCAGACACGCCAGCCAGTGGTCGCGGTCGCGGTCGACCCGCAGGCGAGCCGACGTCGCTCGAGCCGATGCCGCCAGCGCGGCGTGTGTCAGCACGACCCCCTTCGGATCGCCGTTGGTGCCCGACGTAGCGATTACGAGGGCATCGTCGGACTCGACCTCCTGGCCGACACGAAGAGCGCGTTCGACGAGCCCGCGCGCCGGTGGCGGCAGCCGGGGGTCGATCGGTGCCACCGCATCGCCGCCGTCCCAGATCCGCTGCATCTGCTCGACGAACACCTGGCCGCTCGCCTCGACTGCGACCAATCGGGGCACGGCAACTACCGTACGCAGGCTTCGGCGCAACGATTGACGGAGAACACGCATGGGAGAAAAGCCCGCCTGGGCCGGCTCGGGGAAATACGGCGACATCCGCTACGAGACGGCCGAGGGGATCGCGAAGATAACTATCTGCCGACCGGAGGTCCGCAACGCATTCCGCCCACAGACGCTCGTGGAACTGGCGGATGCGTTCACTGCTGCCCGGGACGACCCGTCGATCGGCGTGATCATCCTGACGGGTGAGGGGCCGCTCGCTTTCTGCTCCGGTGGTGATCAGCGCATCCGCGGCGACGACGGCTACATCGGCGACGACAAGGTCGCTCAGGCCGGCATCGGGCGCTTGAACGTGCTCGATCTCCAGGTGCAGATCCGGCGGCTGCCGAAGCCGGTCGTCGCAATGGTCGCGGGCTACGCGATCGGCGGAGGGCATGTCCTACACCTCGTGTGTGATCTGACGATCGCCGCCGACAATGCCCGCTTCGGTCAGACCGGCCCGATGGTCGGCTCGTTCGACGGCGGATACGGAAGCTCGCTTCTCGCTCGCAGTGTCGGGTTGAAGAAGGCTAAGGAGATCTGGTTCCTGTGCCGCCAGTACGACGCCGCCGAAGCGCTCGAGATGGGCCTCGTGAACACCGTGGTACCGCTCGACGAGCTAGAGGCCGAGACGGTCGCGTGGTGCCGGCGAATGCTCGAAATGTCGCCGCTCGCGCTGAGAATGCTGAAGGCAAGCTTCAACGCGGCCGACGAAGGGATCGCCGGCGTGCAGCAGCTCGCAGGCGACGCAACGTTGCTCTTCTACATGTCCGAGGAGGCACAGGAGGGACGCGACGCCTACGTGCAGAAGCGCAAGCCCGATTTCTCGCGCTTCCCGCGCCGTCCGTGAACCGCTGGGTTCTCGGAGCGCGCCCGCGCACGCTCCCCGCAGCTGCGGTCCCGGTCGTCGTCGGCTCGGCAGTTGCATTTCGCGACTCCGCATTCGTCGCGTGGCGCGGCGTCGCCGCGCTTGTCGTCGCCCTCGGCGTGCAGATCGGGACCAACTACGTCAACGATTACGCCGACGGAGTGCGGGGCACGGATGACGTCCGCGTCGGCCCGGTGCGTCTTGTCGCCTCCAAGCTCGCCTCGCCTCAGTCCGTGAAACGCGCCGCGCTCCTCAGCTTTGCGGTGGCCGCAGCCGCAGGGCTGCTGCTGGCAGCGGCCGCTGGATGGCAGCTCGTGCTGGTCGGTGCCGCAGCCATTCTCGCCGGATGGCTCTACACCGGCGGCCCGCGGCCCTATGGCTATGCCGGGCTCGGTGAGTTGTTCGTGTTCGTGTTCTTCGGGCTCGTGGCCACGATCGGCACAACCTTCGTGCACGTCGAGCGCATCGTTCCTCTCGCGGTTGTCGTCGCGGTACCCGTAGGGTTGTGGGCCGTCGCGCTGCTGGTAGTGAACAACCTCCGCGATCGAGTTGGCGACACCGCTGCCGGCAAGCGCACGCTCGCGGTCCGCCTCGGCGACAACGCCACACGCGCGTTGTTCGTTGCCTGCCTTGTCGCTGGGGTGGCCGTGGCCGCGCTGGTCACGCCGATCGCCGGCTTGGCGTTCGCGGTTGCCTTCGTGCCTGCGCATCGAGTTTGGCGCGGCGCAACCGGCAAAGACCTCATCGAGGTTCTCCAGCGCACCGCGTTAGTGCAGTTGTCAGGCGGCCTGCTGCTCGCCGCCGGGATAGTGCTGGAGCGGGCGGGGCGTTAGTTGGCTTCGACGAATTCGAGCACTGCGTCCGCAAATCGCTCGGGCGCCTCGAGGTGGCAGGCGTGACCGCAGCCTCCGAGCTCGAAGATGGTCGCGTCGGGCAGCCCTGCCGCCATGGCGAAGGCGAGATTGCGAAACTTCGCGTCGTCTCCGCCCACGACGAGAAGCGTGGGCACGTCGATCTGGTCGAGCCGGTCCCACAGGCTGTCCTGCGCGCCGGTGCCTGCGAGTCGCAGGCTGGCGGCGAGGCCCTCGGCGGTGTTGGTAAGCCTCGACGCCCTGTCGGCGGCATCGGAAGGCAGCGATGCGAACAGCGGCTGAGCGAGCCATTCGTCGAGGAATGCGGACACACCCACGTCGAGCAGGTGACCGGCGAGCTCCGCATCAGCGGCGCGTCGGGCGGCGCGCTCCGCAGCGGTCGCGATACCGGGCGAAGAGCCGACGAGCACGAGCCGCTCGACCACCTCAGGATGCGCCAGGGCGACGTGGAGCGCGAGCCGGCCGCCCATCGAGTAGCCGACCCACGTCGCGCGTTGGACGTCACCGGCGAGAACGTCGGCGCCGCGCCACAGGTCCATGGGCGTACCGGCGCGCGTGCCGTGACCGGGCGCGTCTGGTGCTTCCACCGTGTGGCCCCCGGCCTCGAGCAGGGTGCGGACAGGGCTCCAAGACGCACCGGTCTGCGTAAAACCGTGCACCAGCACGAGTCGGGCCATCGCCGATGACCGTAGCGGCAACATTCTGCGCCACCCTGGCCGACGAGTGGGTCCGGGCTGGGATCACACACGCCGTGATCGCACCCGGGAGCCGCTCGACGCCGATCGCGCTTGCGCTCGCCGAGCGCGAGGAGATCTCGGTTCGCGTCGTGCTCGACGAGCGTTCGGCGGGCTTTGTCGCGCTGGGACTCGGCATGGCGACGGGTGTCCCCGCCGTGGTCGTAACGACAAGTGGCACCGCGGTGGCAGAGCTACTGCCCGCCGTGGTCGAAGCGCACCATGCGCGGGTGCCTCTCGTAGTGGTCAGCGCCGACCGCCCGTGGGAGTCGCTCGCCGTACGCGCTCCGCAGACGATCGACCAGCCGGCTCTGTTTCGCGGGTTGACGCGCTTCTCCGCCGATCCGGGCGTGCCCGACGATGCCGCGCGTCACGCGTGGAGGTCGTTGGCGTCGCGCGCCGCGGTCGACGCGCAGCATCATCCGCTCGGCCCGGGCCCGGTCCACCTCAATCTCGCCTTTCGGGAACCGTTGCTCGGGACGGCGGACGGGCTGCCGTCCAGCCGGGCCGCCGGCGCGCCCTGGCACTCGTTCGACTCTGCGCCCGTTGGCCTTTCGCCGTTGCCCGTCGACGGGGCTCGAGGTCTCGTCGTGGCGGGAGCCGGCTCGCCGTCCGCCGGCGCCCTCCATGCGCTTGGATGGCCAGTCCTCGCCGATCCTCGCTCACACGCGCGCGTTGACCATCCCCTCACGGTCGCGGCGGCCGACGAGCTGCTGCGTGTAGCCGGCTTCGCCGACGCGCACGTCCCCGACACGGTGTTACACGTCGGCGAACCATGGGCCAGTCGCGTCCTCAACGAGTGGCTGGCGGCGTCAGGCGCGCATCACATCGTCGTGGATCCCCACGGGGTGTGGCCCGACCCGAATCGCGTCGCCGGAAAACTCGTTCGGGGGCCGGTTGCACCGGTGGCAAAGACGCCACCGGACCAGGCGTGGGTCGAGAGTTGGCGTAACGCGGAGCGCGCTGCGCAACGCGCCATTGACGCAGTCCTCTGTCTCGACGATCACGTCATGAGTGAACCTGCGTTCGTTCGCCGACTCGTGCGCGACCTACCCGACGGCACAACGCTGTTCGTCGCCTCGTCGATGCCCATCCGCCACGTCGAGTGGCTCGGCGCGCCCCGAACCGGCCTGCGGGTCGTCGCCAACCGCGGCGCCAACGGCATCGACGGCCTCATTTCAACTGCGACCGGCCTGGCGCTTGGCGGCGCCGCTCCGGTCGTCGCGCTGCTGGGCGACCTCGCGTTCCTGCACGACATCGGGGGACTCAGGGCGGCTGCGGGGGTCGAGGGCCTGCGCTATCTCGTGGTGGACAACGGCGGGGGTGCCATCTTCGAATTCCTGCCACAGGCCGAGCAGCTCGACGCGGACGTCTTCGAGCGCCTCTTCACGACTCCGCACGGCCTGGACGTCGCCGCGCTCGCGACCGGCGCACCCGGCGTCGACATCGAGGTTGTCAGGACCAACAGCGCCGCGTCCGTCGCTGCCTACCGAGCCATCCATTCCGCCGTCGCGCGCGAACTCCCGACGACTTAGGGGCGCACCAAGGCGGCGAGCAGAGCTTGGAATTTGAGCTGCGATTCGATGAGCTCAGCTGCCGGGTTGGAGTCGGCGACGATGCCGCAACCGGCGCGGAGAATCGCCTGCGCACCGTCGATCTCAGCGGAACGGATGCCTACCCTCCACTCACCGTCTCCCGCGTCGTCCACCCAGCCGACTGGCCCCGCGTAGCGCCCGCGCTCGAGGCGCTCGTGCGCTTCCAGCCACTCGAGCGCGGGCTCGGTGGGCGAGCCACCGACCGCGGCGGTGGGGTGCAACGCCGCGACGAGCTCTAGGACCGACGGAAGCTCGGCACCACGAGCCAACAACGTCCCGTCGACGCGCGTGCCGAGGTGACTGACGTTGCGAAGCGAGAACACCTCCGGTGCAGGCGGAACGTCGAGCGACGCGCAGAATGGCCCGAGCGCGCGAGCGACGCTATCGACGGTGAGTTGGTGCTCGGCGCGGTCCTTCGTCGAGCTGAGAAGGCCGGCGGCGGCTTCGGCATCGGCGGCCGCGTCACCGACGCGCGCAACGGTTCCGGCCACGGGGTTGGCGGCCACGCGCGCCCCCGACCGGCGCACGAGCAGCTCGGGACTTGCGCCGACGAAGCCGTCGACGGAGAAGGTCACACACGACGGATAGAGGTCGTGGAGGCGTCGCACGACATCGGCCACGACAATCTTTCGGTTGGCCGTGACTTCGACTGCGCGCGCGAGCACCACTTTGCGGAAGGCGCCGCTGCCAATCGCATCGACCGCGGCCGCCACGAGCGACTCCCACTCGTGGTGCGGAATCGAGGGTGACAGCGTGAAACCGTCCGGGCCAATCTGGGCCATGTCCCCGGACTCTTCCGAGGCGCTTGTCGGGCGGTGCCGGATGACTTCGCGCGGCACAAGCAGGCTCGTCGGCGCCTCGCGGTCGAACGGGAACGCGCCGACGGCCAACGTGCCCGGGCCGAGCGCGCTGAAGGCGTCCTTTACCCGGTCGGCCAAGTCAGGGTCGGCGAGCCCTTTCGGGAGCTCGATCCGCGCGCGCTCGCCCCGGCCGACGAAGCCGCCGTGCGGCCCGACCATGACAACGTCGTCGTCGCTGGCGGCCGCAAGCAGATCGCGGGTGGTCGCACTCACGACGCGCTCCTGGTGGCGGTGATGAGTTGCGCGATCCCACCGGAGAGCTCGACGTGCTCGACATCGTCAAAGCCTGCGTGCACGAGCATCCCCAGCAGCCCCGCGGTCGGCGGGAGATACGCAACCGACTTGGGCAGGTACTGATACGCGGCCCGGTCGGATAGGAGCGCACCGATTGCCGGCACGACCTTCCCGAAGTAGACGGCATGGCCGAACCGCATCAGCGGATTGCGGGGCGTGGACACCTCGATCAGCGCCACCCGTCCCTGGTCGCGCAGGACGCGCGCCATCTCGTTAAGGCACGCTTCGAGATCGGTGAAGTTGCGAAGCGCAAATCCGCATGTGACCCCGTCCACGGATCCCTCGGGCAGCGGTAACGCCGACGCATCTGCTTGCACACGGGGCGCATCGGTGCGGGCGGCGGCGAGCATCCCCGCGGAGAGATCGAGCGCGACGGGGCAGAGCTCCCGGTGACGTAGCTCTCGTGCGAGATCCCCCGTCCCGGCGGCCACGTCGAGCACTAGCGAGCCCGGCGCCAGTCGTAGCTCTCGGACTGCGCGTCTGCGCCACCCGACATCGAGCCTGAAGGTGAGGAGGCGGTTGAGCAGGTCATAGCGCGGTGCGATCGCATCGAACATCGACCGCACGGCGCGGGTCTTGGCGTCTCCTTCCGGCAGAGAGGCTGCGGGCCCGCGCACGGACCGACTGTAGAAGCACGCACCAACAAAGCGAATATCGTGCGGGGATGGCCGGGTTACCCACCGGCGTCGTCACGCTCCTGCTCACCGAGGTCGTCGGCTCGACCCGTCGCTGGGAGGAGGACGCGACCGGCATGGCGCGCGCCACCGCTGAGCTCGATTCCGCCGTTGCCCGAATCGTCGGTGACGCGCACGGATATGTCGTGAAGCCTCGGGGTGAAGGCGACTCGCATTTCACGGTGTTCGCCGACGCCGCGGACGCCGTGACCGCCGCCGCCGCGTTGCTGCGTGCTCGGCCCGGACATCTCCCCCTCAAGGTGTCTGTGCACACGGGCGCCGCAGAACTTCGCGACGGGGATTACTACGGGCCTCCAGTCAACCGGTGCGCGCGGCTTCGCGCGGCCGCGCACGCAGGGCAGGGTGTCGTAACCGCCGCTGCGGCAGCCGCAACCGGTGAACGTCTGCCCGACGACCTGCGGCTGCGTTCTCTCGGCACCCACTTTCTGAAGGACCTTGCTCGCCCCGAGTACCCGTACCAGATCGTCGGTGAAGGTCTCGATGAGGAGTTCCCTGCGCTCGCCAGCCTCGCCGCACCGAGCCACGGCCTACCACTCCCGCTCACCGCGCTTGTCGGACGCGACGCGGTGGTTGAAGAGGTCGTCGAGGCGATCACCGGCGGCGGCGTGGTGACGTTGACCGGCCCGGCGGGCGTGGGCAAGACGCGAGTTGCGTTAGAAGCCGCGGCGATGCACCACGAGAGGTTCGGCGGAGGAGCGCGTCTGGTTTCCGCCGCAGATCCGGCGCCGGCGAGTGACGTCGCGGTCGTGCTGATTGACGACGCCGATCCCAGTCGCGAGCAGCTGCGCGCTGCCTTCGAGTGGACCGACGCGCGCTCGGGGCCGACGCGTCTCGTGACGTGCCGCCGTCCCCTCGGAACGACGGCGGAGCGAGTTGTGCGACTTGCGGCACTCGATCGCGACGATGCCCGGCGGCTGCTCATCGAACGGGCGGAATCGGTGCGGCCGGGTTTGGTCCTCGCGGATGCCGACGCGGGCGACGTCGAGATCGTCCTCGACGCGTGCGAGGGGTTGCCGCTCGCGATCGAACTGGCCGCTGCTCGCCTTGCGATGGTCACCGTTGCGCAGCTTGCACAACGGGTCGCACGCGATCCCGACCGCGTGCTGGCGACCTCGTCACCGCGGCAGCCCTCGCACCACGCGAGCCTCCGCGCCGCGCGCGCGTGGCCGTCGGAGGACAACCCCGGCTAGAACAACTTCATGGCCATCGACTTCTCGTTCGCGCCCGACATCGAGGACGTGCGTCAGCGCGTCCGTGCGTTCATGGACGACGAAGTGAGACCAGCCGAGGAGAAGGTGCGCGCTGACGGCGACGACCGGGGCGCGTGGATCCGGGCCATTGTCGAATTGCGGGGCAAGGCGAAGGAAGCGGGCCTCTGGTTGCCGCAGATGCCCAAGGAGTGGGGCGGCATGGGTCTGGGTGTCACGGCGATGGCAGCGGTCTCGGCCGAGGCGGCGCGCACCGGCATCGGCCCGTTCGTCCTCAACTGCCAAGCGCCCGACGAGGGCAACATGCACACGCTTCTGCACTGGGCAAACGACGAGCAGAAGGAGCGGTACCTCCGACCTCTGTGTGAGGGCACCGCACGTAGTTGCTTCGCGATGACCGAGCCCGAGGTCGCGGGATCCGACCCGACGCTGATCCAGACGCACGCGTATCCCGACGGCGACGAGTGGGTCGTCAATGGGCACAAGTGGTTCATCTCCGGTGCCCGCGGCGCGAGTTTTGCGATCCTCATTGCCCGCACGGAGGACAACCCGGAGGTACCGCAGGCGCGCAACTCTGCGTTTCTTGTCGACACCAACACCCCCGGCTGGGAGATCGTGCGTGACGTCGAGACCATGTCCGGTGGCCACAACCACTGCGAGATCCGCATCACCGACATGCGCATCCCCGCCGCGAACATGTTGGGCGAACGCGGCCAGGGTCATCTGCTGGGTCAAGCACGACTCGGCCCGGCGCGGCTGGCCCACTGCATGCGGTGGATCGCGCAGGCAGAGACGGCGCTCGACATGATGGTCGACCGTTCTCTCAACCGGTTCAGTCATGGCTCACTGCTCGCTGAGAAGCAGGGCATCCAGTGGCTCATCGCCGATTCGACGATGGAGCTCTATCAGGCGAAGTTGATGGTGCTCCACGCCGCGTATCGCATCGAGAACGACCTCCCGTTCAAGACCGAGGTCTCGATGGCGAAGCACCACGTGGCCAACACGCTCTGGCGGGTCATCGACCGCGCCATCCAGGTGCACGGAGCGCTCGGATACTCGACCGACACGCCACTCGCCGACATGCTGAAGCAGGCGCGGTGGAGCCGGTTCGCTGATGGCGCCGATGAGATCCACCAGATGACGATCGCCCGCAATGCGATTGCGGCATTCAAGGACCACGGAACGACCAAACGGGCCACAGGCGACCTGCCGCTGTAGGGCGAAGTCGCGCCCTCCGCTGCAGCGACGCTCGTCCCCGGTAGCGTGGAGCGGTGATTTGGCGGCGGGTTGGGGTCATCGGGGCGGCCGTGCTTCTGCTCGGCATGGGCGTCGTCAAGCAAAACGCGAGCAACAAGCCGATCGTCATCGGCGCCGTCGAGTCGCCGACATCCATTCCTGAGGCACCCCCGGCGTCGGTTGCGCCGGCGGCGGCGCCCGTCGCACGGGTGAAGGTGCCGGCGCCAGATACCGGCCGGAGACCCAAGCCAGAACCGCGGCGCGCACCCGGGCTCCTCGGTCCCGACGGCCGGCCCTACGGCCGCGCGCTCGCGTTCCGCAGCAACATCCCGATCAAGGACGGGCTGGTGTTCTTCCTCGTTGCCGGCGCGGATGCTCGCCCAGGCGAGAGCATCCGAAAGACACGAGCCGATTCGATCCACCTGCTCGCCGTCGACCCGGCGACGAGAGCGGGCACGATCGTCGGAATCCCGCGCGACAGCTGGGTCAACGTGCCCGGTCGTGGCGAGGCGAAGATCAACACCGCGTTGTCGTCTGGCGGCCCGCGGCTGCTCGTGGAAACGGTCAAGAACCTGACCGGTTTGCCAATTCACTACTACGCGCTCACCGGCTTTCAGGGCTTCTCGGCGATCGTCGACGATCTAGGTGGCCTCGATATACACGTTCCGCGGCGAATGAACGACCGTTACTCCGGTGCTCACTTCGAGCCGGGCTGGCATCACTTCAACGGTGAGCGCGCCCTTGCGTTCACGCGGAACCGCCACGACGTTGCCAACGGCGACTTCAGCCGCTCGGAGAACCACGGTCTCGTCATGCTCGCGACGTTGGCCAAGCTCCGGGCCGAAGTCGACGACGACAACGGTCTGCGGCGATGGCTGTCTGTTCTCGGTGCACACGCCGAACTCGACTCCCCGGCGGGCGAGCTCGACGGTCTCGCCGCGCTCGGCCGCCGCCTCGACCCGAGCCGCATCAACAACGTCGTCGTCCCCGGCAAGGTTGGTACGGCCAAGGGCGGTCAATCGGTCGTCTTCCTCGGCGAGGCCGCGGCCCGGATCTTCGAGGACCTTCGCTCGGACGCGACCTTGGGCCAGGCCTCTGCCGCCCCACCAGAGGAAGAGCCCACCACGAGCACGTCGCCACCCGAGGACCCGTCAACCAGCACCACCGAACCTGGCGCACCCTCTTAGGGAAATCACCGGCTCTGTCGCAGCGCTTTTCGCGTAGTCTGTCCGAAATAGCCACAGCTGGGGAGGCTTGGTTGGTATGCGAAAGAGCTTTGGCACAACCGCACGGCGAGGGATGCTCGCTGTTCTTCTGATCGGTGGCGCGCTCGTCGCGGGCAACGCGTCGGCACCGGCGCAGGCGTCGTCGCCGCAGCCTGCGTCGGCCTGCACGATCTCCGGCAGCGGTTCGGGCACGTCCTACCAACCCACGACGGTGTCCTTCGGCGGGCCGCTGGTGTGCCGCGATGGCCGTCACGGCACGTTCAGCCTCGACCTCGATCTCGAATACCCGCAGAACAACGCTGCGTCGACCTGGCTCGACGGCATCGGAGCGTCCTACAAAGCGCTCACGCAGCATTCGTCGAGCACTAACTATGACGACTGCGGCGACTATTACGAATTCGAGCTCGCGTTCCAAGTGCAGTCTGGTGTCGCCAAGGGTGCCGTGGTTCCATGGCGAGTGACCGTCTACTACCCGATGTTCAACTTCCCTGTCCCTGGTTGTACCTCCACGCAGCCGACGATGTCGGGGGTCGCCGTGGTGGCGACCGTCGGGCCTGTACCTGGGGTGCCCACGACGAAGCGCTGCCAGAGGGTGGTCGGGTCGCAGCTCTGCGCGACGGTGGGCGGGTCTGGTAGTCCCGCGGTAACCGATGAAAACCTCCGCGCCGCCGGCCCGACGAGCCTCACTGGCGCATGGGTCGGCACCGTCTCGTACTGGGACAACGGCAACGTCAGCGGCACCTACATCACGGGCGACCTCGCGCTCAGCGGGGTCTACGACGGCCGCCGAATCGTCGGCCACTTCAAGTGCAGCGCCAATCACAATGACTTCTTCGGCACGACTTCCTTCGGGTGCGAAACCAGCACTGATCCCGCCAAGATCGAAGTGGGACCGCCTCCCGTCTTCGGCGAGTACGCCACTCTGGATCTCGGCATAACGGATGTCCTGACCGTGCCGCTGGGCGACGGCTCGACGATGGTCTGTACCGGTGCCGGATCCCCTGGCGCAGCCGTCCTCGCCATCGCCGGTCAGTTCCAACGAGCCGTGCCGGATTCAGCGCCGAGCGCGATGGAGTGCTCGGCCTCCTGACGGTGGGTGGCGCTGTGGCGTGCCTGACCGGAAGTGAAAGGATCGGCGCATGACCTCTCCGATCTCGTTTGGCGTGTTCATGCCCCAGGGCTGGAAGATGGAACTGTCGAGCATCGACGGTGCCGAGGCGAAGTGGAACAAGGCGGTGGAGATCGCCCTCCTGGCCGAGGAGCTCGGCTACGACAGCCTGTGGCTGTACGACCACTTCCACAACGTGCCTCGGCCTGCGCACGAAGCGGTGTTCGAGTGCTGGACCACGGCGGCAGCGATCAGTCAGCGCACGTCAAGGATTCGGCTCGGTCAGATGGTCGGCTGCAACAGCTACCGCAACCCTTCGCTGCTGGCGAAGATCACGTCGACGGTCGACGTGATCTCTGGCGGTCGACTTGATTGGGGCATCGGCGCGGGCTGGTACCAGAACGAGTACGCCGGCTACGGCTACGAGTTCCCGGCGCCCAAGGTCCGCATCGGCATGCTCAAGGAGTGCGTCGAGATCGTGAAGTCGATGTGGACCGAAGAGGAGACCACCTACGACGGCAAGTACTACAAGCTCGAGCGGGCGAACTGCGACCCGAAGCCACTCCAGCAGCCGCACCCGCGCATCCTCGTCGGCGGCGGCGGTGAGCAGCTGACATTGCGCGTCGTAGCCCGTCTCGCTGACCGCGCCAACTTCGGCGGCAAGCCCGAGGAGTTCGCACGCAAGTGCGAGATCTTGAAGGGGCACTGCAAGGACGTCGGCCGCGACTACGACGAGATCGAGAAGACGTGGTCACCCGAGGTGTTCGTGCGCTCGACCGAGGCCGAAGTCGAGGCCGCCGGCTCACGGTCGTTCTGGGGTGAGGCGGTCGAGAGCTGGTCGGCCGGCAACCTGGTCGGCACGCCCGATCAGGTCGCCGAGAAGATCAACACCTACGTCGCGCTCGGCTGCACCGGCTTCTTCCCGTGGACCTCGGACTACCCGACCACGGAAACGCTCGAGCTCTTCGCCCGCGAGGTGATCCCGCAGTTCCGCTGATCCGCCAACTCCCGGTTCGGGGCCTGCAGGGCTATTTGAACCAGAGGCGGACGTAGCTGCGGCTCTGCGGGTGGACCAGGAGCGCGAAGAGCGCGACGTCGAACAGCACGCCTACGAGGTCGAAGCTGAACGGGCTCACCCGGAACCGCACCATGATCAAGAGGTACGCGACGAGCGGTAGGGCAGCGACGGCTACGCCGAGTGTGTAGCCGAGCTTGCGCTCGTTGGAGATCAGGTAACCGCCCGCGGCCGATCCAACCACGACGAACAAGCGCGTGAACTGGTCGATCGTCCGTCCCGTGCCCGTGAAGCTCTGTCCGTCGAGCGCGAACCCGAGTGGCGCCGAATTCCCGAGCACCGCCCAGAACGCGCCGAAGTAGAGCAGGAAGACGGCGATCTGGAGCATCTGGGGGAGACCTTGGTTGGTCCAACGGCGGGTTTGCACGGGCGTCAGTCTGTCAGCGTGCGCTCCGGCACCACGCGCGCCGCCAGCTGACCGCAGGCGGCGTCGATCGAAGTTCCACGGTTCTGTCGCACGGTTGCGTTGACGCCCAGATCGGCGAGCTCCTCTGCGAACTGACGGACGCGGCCCGGAGACGTCCCGATGACCGCATACCCGGGCGTGGGGTTGAGCGGGATGAGGTTGACGTGGGCGCGCAGCGGCAGCGCAAGCTCTGCAAGCTCCTCGGCGTCGCTGGTTCGGTCGTTCACGCCGGCGATGCACGCCCATTCGAAGCTGAGCCGTCGACCCTTCGCCGCCAGGTACTCGTTGCACGCCGCCATCAACGCTCCGATCGGGTAGCGCCGATTCACCGGTACGAGCTCGCTGCGGAGCTTGTCGTTGGCCGCGTGCAGCGAGACCGCGAGGTTCACGGGAAGCGTTTCGTGAGCGAGCTTGCGGATGCCGGGGATCAACCCGACGGTCGACACGGTGATGTGGCGCGCCGAAATCCCGAAGTCCTCGTGGAGTCGTTGGATCGCCCCCCACAGCGCGTCGTAGTTGGCGAGTGGCTCACCCATGCCCATGAATACGACGTTCGACAGCCGCCGGCCGGACGACCGGGCCGCACTCGTCGCGCGTGCGACCTGCTCGACGATCTCACCGGTCGACAGATGCCGGCGGAATCCGGCCTGCCCCGTGGCGCAGAAGCCGCACGCCATCGCGCACCCGGCCTGGCTCGACACGCACACGGTGGTACGCCCGGGGTAGTGCATGAGCACGGTCTCGACGGCGTCGCCGCCCTCCACACGGAAGAGCCACTTGACCGTGGTGCCCCGGTCGGACGCGGTCTCGGCCGCTACTTCGAGCCCGGCGCGCAACTCCGGCGCCTCAGCGAGCGCGGCGCGCAGCCGTGCCGGAAGCGCGGTGAGCTCCTCAGGACCGCTGACGTGGCGGTACAGCCCTTCCCACACCTGTCGCGCCCGGTAGGCGGGCTCAGCCGCCAGTGCGGGCAGCGCAGCCAGTTCGGCCATCGTGAGGTCGTATCGACTGCGCGGCATGACGTCTCGACTCTGCCAGAGTTCTGGGCATGACCCTGGCGCACGAGCATCACCATCGCAACATCCAGGGCGGTGCGGCCCGTGCCGCAGTGTTCGGGGTGAGCGACGGGCTGCTCTCGAACGTGTCGTTGATCCTCGGTGTGGCCGGCGCGAACACGTCTTCTTCACTCGTGCGGGTGGCCGGCCTCGCCGGCCTCGTCGCCGGGGCGTTCTCGATGGCGGCCGGCGAGTACGTCTCGGTCAAGGCACAGGTGGAGCTGTTGGAAGCGGAACTGACGCTCGAAGCTCACGAGATCAAGCACCGGCCCGGGAAGGAGTTCGCCGAACTGAGCGCGCTCTACCAGTCGCGCGGCGTGTCACCGGAGGCCGCGCACGAGGTGGCAACCGCGATCATGGCCGACGCCGACCTTGCGCTCGAGGTCCACGCGCGCGAAGAGCTCGGTGTGAACCCCGGTCAGCTGGGGTCGCCGGTGACGGCGGCGGGCTCGTCGTTCGTCTCGTTCATCGTTGGCGCGGTGATTCCGCTCGCGCCGTGGTTCTTCACCACCGGCCGCGCCGCGATCACGTCCTCCCTCGTGCTCGCCGCAGTGGCGGCGGTTGCGGTCGGAGTCGCGTTGGCCCGCTTCACCGGCCGGCCCGCATGGCGCGCGGCGTTGCGTCAACTCGGTCTCGCCAGCGCAGGCGCTGCGGTCTGTTATCTCGTCGGGTCGGCCGTCGGCGTGACGTCGCCGACGTAGGCGCGGTCGACGTGGTCGACCGCGAACCCGAGGCTGACGTAGAGACGAACGGCTGTGGCGTTGGTGGCGTCGACGTAGAGCATCCCGTGGCGTAGGCCGCGAGAGGCAAGGTGGTCGAGACCCGCCAGCGTGAGCGCGCGTCCGAGGCCGCGCCCGCCGAAGTCAGGGTCGACGGCGATCACGTAGATCTCGCCCAGCGGCGGATCGTGGTCGTCGTGCACCTTCGTCCAGCAGAACCCGGCAAGACGACCTTCGATCTCGTGGAGGAGGAACCCTTTCGGGTCGAACCACGGTTCGGTCTGCCGCGCCGCCAGCGTTTCCGCCGACCACTCACCCTGCTCGGGGTGCCATGCGAAGGCGCGGTTGTTGACCTCGAGCCATGCGCCGTCGTCGACCCCAGGGACGAACGGACGCGTCGTGATGTCGAAGGGAAGGTCAGTCGGCAGGGTGCGACGCATCTGGTACAGATCCCGTCCGCGTTGGAGGCCCACAGCGGCCGCAAGCTCGTCGTGACGGTTCGTCGGCTTGTTGACCCAGAGGTGCAGGTGCCCCCCGCCTGCGCCGGCGACCTCGGCGAGACCTTGCTCGACGAGTTGCCGTCCGATGGTGGAATTCGGCAGCCGATGGTGGGGGTCGACCACGTACTCGAGTGCCCAGTCGCGACCCCCGCCCGTGAGCTGCGCGAAGCCGACCGGATGCGGGTGCCCGTCGTCCCAGGCAAGCAGCGCGGCGTGGACCCGGCGGCCGCCGTGCACGAGGTCGACCCACGCGTGCTCGTCGATCGGCCGGTGGCCGTCCGCTGCGGTCGCCGCATCCATGAGGGTGGTCACGGCGCCGATCTCGCTCTCGTCGAGCGTCCGGTGAACGTCGATGCGGGCCACCGGCGCACGGTAGCCCCGCGCTCTGGGCCGGCCTGGAAGTCGCGTAGGTTGCGGGCGGAGTGGGCAAGCCGCGGACACCGAGGGGCCGCGCGCGCGAGACGGCCGCGCGCCTGACGGCTGCCTATCCGGAAGCCGTGTGCGCGCTGATCCACCGCGACCCGTTTCAGCTGCTGGTCGCGACCATTCTCTCCGCTCAGTGCACCGACGAGATGGTGAACAAGGCCACGCCGGCGTTGTTCGCGCGCTATCCGGACCCGTGGGCGCTCGCCGCCGCGACCACGGATCAGGTCGAGCCGCTGATCCAGACCTTGGGGCTGTTCCGATCGAAGGCGCGCCACCTCGTGGCGATGGCGGCCACGCTCGTCGAACACCACGAAAGCGTCGTCCCGCAGACGATGGAGGACCTGACGGCCCTGCCCGGCGTCGGCCGCAAGACCGCCAACGTCGTGCGTTCTGTTGCGCTCGGTCTCCCGGGCCTGCCGGTCGACACGCACGTCGGTCGCATCAGTCGGCGGTTGGCGCTGACGGCCGAGACCGACGCCGTGAAAGCCGAGCACGCGCTCGGAGCACTGCTTCCGCCGTCGACGTGGGGCGAGTTCTCCCTACGCGTGATCCTGCACGGCCGGGCGGTCTGTGTGTCCCGCAAGCCACGGTGCGCTGAGTGCGTGCTCAACGACTTCTGCCCGAGCGCCTTCCGGGCGGAGGTGCCGAGCCCTTAATCGTTTCATCACACAGTCCGCGCATTGTTCGGACGTTCTGTTGCCACGCTTGCCAATCAGCCCAACCCGCCAGGAGCCCGCATGCGCAAGCGCGTCATCGTCACGTTGATCACAGTCGGCCTCGCCGTGAGCGGCGGCGCCATCGCCAGCGCGCAGACGGATGCACCGAAGGACGAGCGGCCGGCGCGCGAAACGCCAAAACCGGCAGCGCCCGCCGACAAGGCCGAAAAGCCGCGGGAGCCCAAGCCCGAACGCGGTGACGCCGAGAAGCGGCGCGCCGAGGGCCAGAAGCGGCCGGGCGAGCACGGAAACAAGGGCCACCACAAGAACTTCGGCCCTGGGATGGGCCACGCCATCCATGGCGAGGTCCTCGTACCTGTGCGCTCCGAGGACGGGTCCGAGACGCCGCGAACCTACGAAACGGTGGTGTTCGATCGTGGTCGTGTTGTCAGCGCGACCGACCAGCAGCTCACGCTCGAGCGCCCCGACGGGCAGCGCGTGACCGTGGCGCTCAACGACAACACGTCGTTCCGCGGCGTGGAGAAGGGCAGCGAGTTGCGTGAGGGCACACCGGTGTTCGTAGTCGCCAAGGACGGCGTCGCCCGACACGTCGGCCAACCCAAGCCGCATCCCAACGGCGAGAAGCGCCGCGCCGAGCCTGCGCCCGCTTCGGCCGCGTAATCAACCCCGGCGCTGGGCGTCGGTCACCTTCGACAAGCGGCGAACGGCACTGCGGATCGACCGCTCGACCTCGTAGAGATCAATGGCCTCGTCCTCGTGACCGTTGGCACGGCTCGACTCCGCCATCGATGCGATGCGCCGTCCGATCTCGTCCATCGTCGACATCAGCGACGACAGCTCGGCCTTCGACACGCTTAGATCATGGCACCGGCCGTTAGCATCGCCTGCCTCATGCTGACCAAGATCGACCTGCGCGGCGCGCCCCTCGACGACCTGCGGACGCGCTTGCCGAGACCGGCCGTCGCCGGCGAGCCGCCCGTTGCCCACGTGCAGTCGATCCTTGCGGCGGTGCGCGACGAAGGCGACGAGGCCGTCCGCCGCTACACCGAGGAGTTCGACAAGGTGCGGGTCGAGGACCTGCGCGTCCCGGCGTCGGAGCTCGACGCTGCGCTCTCGGAGACCCCGCCTCTGCTGCTCGAGGCGCTCGAAGCGGCCCGCGCCAACATCCTCGCTTATCACCGCTCGCAGCTTCGCGACGACACCCGTCACGAGAGCGATGGCGTCGTGCTGCGGGAGTTGTTCCGCCCGGTCGATCGCGCCGGCGTCTACGCGCCGCGTGCGCTCGCTCCGCTGATCTCGACCGTGCTCATGACCGCCGTGCCGGCCCGGGTGGCCGGTGTACCCGAGATCGTCCTGTGCTCGGCGCCCGGCGCCGACGGCAAGGTTGCGCCGGGCATCCTTGCCGCCGCGGCGCTGGCGGGCGTCGACGAGGTGTACGCCATCGGCGGACCCCAAGCGATCGGCGCGCTCGCGTACGGGACCGAGAGCGTGCGGCCGGTCGACGTGATCGTCGGCCCCG
Source organism: Acidimicrobiales bacterium (assembly GCA_035536375.1). GTDB lineage: Bacteria > Actinomycetota > Acidimicrobiia > Acidimicrobiales > JACCXE01 > DATLOH01. Next base: position 5,934 of record DATLOH010000088.1, on the reverse strand, counting down.
GAAACGTCTACGTCAGCCAGGCCAAGCGCGAGGTTGCGTCGGCCGGCCTCGTCGGGGTTCCGTCATCGTTCCCGGGCCCGTCGGAGGTGGTCGTCATCGCCGACGACACGACTCCGCCGGAGCTCGCGGCGATCGATCTGATCGTGCAGGTGGAGCACGGGCCTGACGGTCTTGCCTGGCTGATCACGTGGTCGGAGGAGGCCGCCGATCGCATCGCGACGTCGATCGCGTCATTGGCGACGACGGCCGAGCGTCGCGAGACCATCGAGGCCAACCTGGCTACGAATTCCTACATCGCACTCGTCGACGGGCCCGAGGCGGCCATGGCCGTGGCAAATGCCGTCGCGCCGGAGCACCTGCAGCTCATGACCGCCGACCCTGAGTTGTTGTTGCCACTCGTTCGCCACGCGGGCGCAGTGTTCTGCGGCACGTACGCCCCGGCGAGTGTCGGGGATTACATCGCCGGTCCGAGCCACGTGCTTCCGACCTACGGATCGGCGCGCTTCGCCTCCGCGTTGCGGGTCGACGACTTCCTCCGCGCCATCCACGTCATTGCGCTCGACGAGCAGACGTTGGGCCGGCTCGCGCCGCACGTGATCGCGCTGGCCGAGGCGGAGGGTCTCGCCGCCCACGCCGAGTCCGTGCGCCTGCGGGGCATGAGGTGACAACGGCAGCCAAACCACGGGCTGCCGTCGAGTTGATGGAGGGGTACCACTCGCCGCAACTCGACGTCGAAGTGCGGCTGAACACGAACGAGTCCCCATTCGCGCCGCCCGCAGCGTTCACCGCCGCGCTCGGCGCCGCGATCGCTGCACTGGACCTGCACCGGTATCCCGACCGCTCGGCCATCGAGCTGCGCGAGGCGCTCGCCGCGCACCACGGCGTGCGGCGTGATCAGGTCTTCGCTGCGAACGGCTCGAACGAGGTGCTTCAGACCCTGCTCCTTGCGTTCGCCGGGCCGGGTCGCAGCACTCTGGTCTTCGAGCCGACCTACGCACTCCACTCGCACATCGCCCGCCTTACGGGTTCGGAGGTCGTCATCGGCGAACGCAGTTCGGACTTCACGCTCGACACGGACGTCGCCGCGACTTTCGTGGCCGCCGCCGCGCCCGCGGTCACCTTCCTGTGCTCCCCGAACAACCCGACCGGTTGTGCTGAACGCGCCGACGTCATCGAGGCGGTCGCCGCGGCGACACCCAACCTCGTCGTCGTCGACGAGGCGTACGGGCAGTTCGCTCCGTCATCCGCGATTGGCGACGTCCGCGAGGGCGGGAACGTCGTCGTCGTGCGCACCTTCTCGAAGACCTGGGCGCTGGCCGGGTTGCGCCTCGGGTACGTCGTCGCGCCGAGCGACGTCGTCGCCACGTTGGAGAAGGTGGCGCTGCCCTACCACCTCGACGCCATCAAGCAGGTGGCCGGGGTGCTCGCGCTCGGCTACGACGCTGAGATGCGCGAGCGGGTCGCGACGCTTGTCGCCGAGCGCGAGCGCACCTTCGCAGCGTTGCGGGCGCTCGACGTCGAGGTTTGGCCGTCGGACGCCAACTTCGTGCTGTTCCGTCCCCGGTCGCGGTCTGGCGCCGAGGTGTGGGACGCGCTCGTCGAGCGGTCCATCGTCGTCCGCAACTGCGCGAGCTGGCCCGGGCTGAGTGGGTGCCTGCGCGTCACCATCGGCACTCGCGACGAGAATGATCGCTTCCTCGAAGCCCTGACGGAGGTCCTCGCCCCATGACGCGGTCCGCCACTAGAAAGCGTGAGACCAAAGAGACGACCATCGAGCTCGCGCTTGATGTCGACGGAACCGGCACCACCGAGGTCGAGACCGGCCTGCCGTTCTTCGATCACATGCTGTCGCAAATCGGACGGCACGCATCGTTCGATCTGGTGCTCAAGTGCCGAGGTGACCTGGAGGTCGACTCGCACCACACGGTCGAGGATGTCGGCATCGCGCTCGGTGAGGCACTGCGTGAGGCACTCGGCACGAAGGCGGGCGTGCGCCGGTTTGCGTCGGTGATGGTCCCGCTCGACGAGGCGCTCGTCGAGGTCGCACTCGACCTGTCGGGCAGGCCGTTCGTGGTCTACGAGGTCGACTTCGCGTTCGACGATCGCAACCCGCTCGGCTCGCCCGGGTTCGATCCACAGATGGCCGAGGAGTTCTGGCGGGCGTTCGCGTTCGGCGCCGCGATCACGCTGCACATCCGGACTCGTTCGGGCAAGAACACGCATCACATCATCGAGGCGAGCTTCAAGGGTGTCGCTCGCGCCCTGCGCGACGCGGTGCGCGTCGAGGGCGACGCCGTGCCGTCGACCAAGGGGACGCTGTAGAGCTTCGATGGACCTGTACCCATCGATCGATCTCCGCGGCGGCTGCGTCGTGCGACTTGTCCAAGGCGACTTCGACCAGGAGACCGACTATGCGCTCGACCCGGTCGACGTCGCGCGGGACTTTGCCGCGCAGGGCGCGCCGTGGATCCACGTGGTCGACCTCGATGCTGCGCTCGGCAACGGGCCCGTCAACCGTGACATCGTCGCCGCAATAGCCGATGCCGTCGAGGTCCCCGTCCAGATCGGCGGAGGGCAAAGCGACGATTCGGCGTTGAAGGAGGGCGTGCAGCGCATCGTGCTTGGCTCGGTGGCGGTCAAGGACCCCGGTCGCGTCGAACAGCTCGCCGCCGCATGGCCGGGCCGCGTGGCGGTGGGTATCGACGCCCGCGACGGGGAAGTGGCCGTGCGGGGGTGGACCGAATCGAGCAACCAAACCGTGAGCGATCTCATCACTCGATTCAGCGGCGCGGGCGTCGCCGCTTTCGTGATCACCGACATCGGGCGCGATGGCCTGCTCGCGGGCCCCGATGCCGCCGGGCTGACGGATGCTCTCGCCGCCACCGACGTCGCTGTGATCGCGTCCGGGGGAGTGTCGTCGCTCGACGACATCCGCGCCCTGGCCGCCCTCGAATCCAGTGGCCGTCGCCTCGCCGGAGCGATCACCGGTCGCGCCGTCTACGAGCGCAGGTTCACCGTCGCCGAGGCCGTAGCGATAACTCGGGAGACCGCGTGATCGGCATCATCGACTACAAGGCGGGCAACGCCCGCAGCGTGCAGTACGCGCTCACCCGCTTGGGCATCGAAGCGCAACTCGTCACGACGCCAAACGAGATCGAGGGCGTCGAGCGCATCGTCTTGCCCGGCGTCGGCAGCGCGCGGGCGACGATGGATTTCCTGCACGACAGCGGCTGCGGGGCGGCACTGGTCCGACGCGTGCTCGACGAGGGCGCGCCGTTTCTCGGCATCTGCGTCGGCCTTCAGGTGCTCTTCGATCACAGCGAGGAAGGCGACGTGACGTGCCTCGGGTGGCTGCCGGGCGCGGTCAAGCGGTTCCCGTCGGGAGGCTTGCGCGTTCCGCAGATCGGTTGGAACGAGGTGTCGGTGAGAACAACCGACGATCGCTTTGCGGGGTACGACGAGCCGAGGCGGCACTTCTACTTCGTCAACTCGTATTACGCCGCGCCGGCCGACGAAGTTGTTCTCGCGGCCACGGCCAACTACGGCGAGGATTTCGCGGCGGCGGTGGTGTCCGGCAACATCATGGCCACGCAGTTCCACATCGAGAAGAGCGGGCCCGACGGCCTTGAGCTCCTTCGTCGGTGGGCGACGTGCTGACCAAACGACTCATCGCTTGTTTCGATGTGGTCGACGGGCGCGTCACCAAGGCTCGCCAGTTCGAGGACAACATCGACGTCGGTCCCGCGGATGAGATCGCGCGCGACGTCTACGCCGGCGGCATCGACGAGATCATCTTCTACGACATCCTCGCCAGCGCTCAGCGGCGTGCGCCCGACATCGCGGCGGTCCGTCGTGTCGCAGAGGAGGTCTTCGTTCCCTTCGCGGTCGGCGGGGGAGTGCGATCGCTCGACGACATGCTCGACGTGCTCGACGCCGGGGCCGAGAAGGTCAGCGTCGACTCGATGGCGGTCCGCCACCCCGAGATCATCGAAGAGGGCGCCCGAGAATTCGGACGCCAGGCTGTTCTGCTGAGCATGCAGGTCAAGCGCCGTGAGGTCACCAACGATCTGCCGAGCGGCTACGAGATCATGATCGACGGTGCCCGCACAGCGACGGGGATCGATGCGGTGGAGTGGGCCAAGCGCGGCACCGGCCTCGGCGCCGGCGAAGTGTGCGTCAACAGCATCGATGGCGACGGCACTCATGCCGGTTACGACCTCGCCATAACCAAGGCCATCGCCGAAGCGGTCGACGTCCCGGTGATCGCGTCAGGCGGCGCCGGAGCCGTGCAACACCTCGTCGATGCCTTCACCATCGCCGACGCCTCCGCCGCGATCATCTCGTCGTTGCTCTACTCACCCCGGATGGAACGCAACAGCACGGTGCGCGAGTTGAAGGACGGCCTCGTCGCCGCCGGTGTAAGCGTGCGGCCAACGTCTTAGTACCCTCGACGCCGTGCCCGACAAGGACAACAAGCAGGCCATCACGATGCTGGCCGATCGTGTGCTTGTGCAGATCCCCGATGCGCAAGGTGAGCGCAAGAGCCGCGACGGATTGATCATCCCGGCCACCGCGCAGATCTCGAAGCGACTCACCTGGGCCGAGGTCCAGGCCGTCGGCCCCCAGGTCCGCACCATCAAGCCCGGCGACCAAGTCCTGTTCAGCCCCGACGACCGCTACGAAGTCGAGGTCCAGGGCGAGGACTACCTGCTGCTGAGGGAGCGCGACATCCACGCGGTAGCCGCCGACCGCTACGACGGCGCGACTGGCCTGTACCTGTAAGTCTGCGCGCTGCCTGGATTCAGCGCGTCGTCACGGGTACCGGCTCGACGTAGTGAGAAGCGGCACGTGCCGTTTGCGCCTAGTCGGGTAGCGGCGACGGTGCGACAACCTCAACCAGATCGAGGGGGAGTCGACGCCCCGACCGCAGTGCGTGAAAGGCGCTGAGGATGTGGGTGCCACGCAGGCGGCGAGCCGCGGCGAGTTCTTCGACCTCACCGAACGGCACGAACCGGACCTCGGGGTGCGCGTCAGTTGGTGTGATCGCGCCGCCGACGACATGTGACTCGAACACGAAGTTCACTACCGCAGTGCCTTCGCTCGTGGCCGGGCAGTGGTAGATCCCCACGAGCGCCAAGATCTCCACCTGCAGGCCGGTCTCTTCTAGCGCCTCACGGACAGCGGCCTCGCAGATCGTCTCGCCTGGCTCAACCTTCCCGGCCGGAAGGTTGAGCCTGCTGCGCGCAGAGTGTTTCGCCTCGCGCACAAGTAACAGGGCATCGGTGCTGACGACCAAGTTGCACGCGGCCACCAAGGTGCGGGGCTCCGGCGACATGCCCCTGTTTTAACGAACATGGTGGGGAGTAGGCGTTCCGAAACGCCGCTAGAACGTCGCTTCGCGCGGCATCATCGACGCGTGTCACGGAGCGCCGGAGCTGTCGTCGGGTTGTCGGTCTTGCTCGACGGGGCGGCCGCACTGTTTCTGGCAGCGAATTCCGCGGTGTCTCCGTGGCTGCTTCTGACTTTTGCTGCGGTTGATGCGCTGGTGCTCGCGACGATCGCCAAGCGGTCTCTGGTGGGCGCAGCGGTGGTGGGCGCTGTCGTGGCGTTCCTGGTGTTCATGGTCGGCTTCGCCGCGGCAACGGGCGCGTTGTCGTGGGAGTAACCCGAGCGCACACGTGGTCGAAGGGGCGCGCAGGATGTTCATCGCCGCTTGCGTCGGTAACCCAAAAAAACTTTGCCGTACCAGCAGAAATGGGTGGAGGATCGAACTGGAGTTCGGTACGATGAGCGGGTACCTGCTCCCACGGTTCGCCTGAGGCCCACCATCGGCTCGTAGGGCGTTTCGACTGTCTCCTTCGGGTGCATATCGCGGCTCTTCGGGGGCCGCCTCTGATGCGTTTCAGTGCTTGGAGGTTGGTCATGTCGGTTGCC
>DATLOH010000087.1:0-6928 GCA_035536375.1 Acidimicrobiales bacterium | reverse complement strand
GAGCACTTCGACGTGCTCGCCGCGACCGATTTCGACTTGCCGTTCGATTCCAACTGGGGCGTCGGGATGGCCATCCTCTGCTTTGCGGCGGCCCAACTTCGCCACCGCGAAGGCGCGGCAGCGTTGTACGAGCGCATGTTGCCCTACGCCGACATGGTCATAACCGTCGGCATGCCCGCCGAGGTCATCGGGCCGTGCCACCTCCCGCTCGCGATGACCGCGGCGACCCTTGGCCGCTGGGACGAGGCCGAACGCCATGCGGAGACTGCGCTCGCATGGCTCGACGACGCGGGAGGCCGCATGTGGGCCACGCAGACGCGCTACCGGCTTGCGACGGTGCTGCACGATCGTGGTCGCCCAGGCGACGCGGAGCGCGCCGCAACGCTCCTCGCCGAAGCGCGCGCCACGTCCGAGGAGCTCGGCTTCCCCCGCCTCATCGAACGCCTCGACGAGCTCGAGCGCGCCTAAAGCTCAAGCCCGAGTCCAGCCTGACCCGCTGGTGTAGCGACGCAGGCCGGTGTGAAACACGGTCCACCCGATCAGAGCGAATGCCGCCGCCGCAGTTGCGAGCGCCGCCGCGGCGGTCCACGAGAACTCGGTCACGAGACGAGAAGGAACAGTCGAGACGAAGGCCGCCGGCACGATGGTGAACAGCAACGCCTTCGTGTAGCCCGTGAAGATCTCGGCCGGGTAACTCGCGAGCAGCATGATCGAATGCACGCTGAGATCGCCCCCCTGCGAGCGGCCGGTGAAGAACACCGATGACGCCGCAGTGAGGACGAAGCCCGCCAGGACGATTGTGCTGCACGCCACCGCGAACACGAACGCGCCGACGCGTTCCGGGCTCAAATCTCCGATGACCGCAAACAGCACGACGCCGAAGACGATGTCACCCGTGTGGACGGCATCGATGCGCCGCACGAGTAAATGCAGCAGCGGCGAGACCGGCAGCGTGAGCACGTGGTCGATCGCGCCCTCGTCGATCAGGCGCGCGAGGTGCCGCGCGTTTGCAAGAACTCCGAGCACGAGCCCGGCTGCAATGGTGAACGTGGCGTACAGCATGAGGATGGCGTCGACATCCCACCCGCGGACAGTGCCGACGCGGTCGAAGAAGATCGTCCAGAAGCCGATCCATGCCAGGTCGTTGAGCACCATGATCGCGACCTGAGACCAGAACGCGGCTCGCCGCGCGAATGCGTCCTGCATAGCTCCGTGGAACGTTGCCAGGGTCGCGCTCATCCGCCGACCACCTGAAGCCGCCGCTGTCCGGCTGCGAACATCGAGATGGCGAACGCAGTGGTCACTGCCAGCCAGCCCGCTTGCATGAGCAGCAGTTCAGGCTCGAAGTGGCCGGACGCGATTCGACCCGGGGCGTACGCCATAGCTGCGAACGGCGAGCGGATCGCAACGGCGAAGACCGCGTCGGGCAGCACCTGAAGCGGCAGCAGCATGCCGCCGAGGATGAAGACGAGCTTTTGATAGATGAACCACGCCGAGCGCGAGTCGCGCAGCCAGAACGAGGCTGCCGCCGCCGCGTGCTGGAGCGCGACGTTGACGGCTACTGCGAGCACAAGGCTCGGTACTGCGAGGGCGAGCGCAGGCCACGACGGTGGCGGACCGGACAGCGCCCACGCGGCCGGGATGCCAACGGCGAAGAGTGGTGCCAGCCGCGCGAGAGAGCGCCCGGTTGTGGTCGCCAGCCGGACGCCGACTACCGCCGCCGGCCTGAGCAGCTCGACGGACACCGATCCCGAGACGATGTCGTCGCCGACCTCCTCGATCAGGCGCGCGTTGAGCGCGCCGATTGCCGCCTCGGTGGTGAAGATGTACCAAGTCAGCGCGATTGCGCTGTAGCCGACGACGTCGCCGCTCTCACCGGCGGCCGCCCGCCAGAGGCCGCTGAGCACGGTCGATACCAAGAGGTAGAAGAGCAACGACACCGCCAGCCCGGCGCGGTCGGCAAGCAGGCGTCGTGCCGCAAGCGCGGCCGGTACACGCAGGGGACGCGTAGCTATCACGGGCGCGCCGCGGTATAGATCTCGGCGATGACCTGCTCGAGCGGCGGATCGACGACCGATATGTCGATCACCGGGTAACGCTCGAGGACATCGTCGAGGACATCTCGGATCGACCGGCGCGTCGTGTCGACCGCGAGCTGCAGCGACGTCGGGCTCTGGTCGACCACGCGCACGCCGTCGATCGCCACCTCGGCAACGTCATGGGCAAGGCCGACGTCGACGAGCTTTGTGGCGAGCAGCCGCTGGCGCATCGACGCCACACTGTCGTCATAGATCACTTCGCCGTGGTTGATCACGACGACGCGTCGGGCGACGTGCTCGATGTCGGCGACGTCGTGCGAAGTGAGGAACACGGTGGTGTTCTTCGCCTCGTTCAGATCGACGAGCAGCTCGCGAAAGCGGCGCTTGGCCAGCAGGTCGAGGCCGATGGTCGGTTCGTCGAGGAAGAGGATCTCGGGCTCGTGCAGGAGACACGCCGCGAGCTCACAGCGCATGCGTTGCCCGAGCGAGAGGTTGCGCATCGGAGTGTCGAAACAGTCGGCTGCGTCGAGCAGTTCGGCGAGCTCGCCGACGCGGCGCATCTCGGTGGTTCGGTCGAGGGAATAGATGGCGGCGAGCATGCGGAACGACTGGCGCGGCGTCAGCTCGAACCACAGCTGCGATCGCTGGCCGAACAACGCCCCGATGCGCGCCGCGAGCTTCTTGCGCTGCTCCCATGGCACGAAACCGAGAACCCGGGCCGTCCCGGAGGTCGGGTGGAGGATTCCGGTGAGAATCTTGATCGAGGTCGACTTGCCGGCGCCGTTCGGGCCGATGAACGCAACTCGCTCGCCGGGATCGACGCCGAACGAAACGTGGTTGACCGCTTCGACGTTCCGGCGCGCACGCCGACGGCCGGTGACGAAGGTCTTGGTCAGCCCGTCGGTCTCGATGGACGCCCCCATCGACCGATGCTGTCAGGCCGCAGCGTCCCGGGCGACCGATTTCCGGACGCGTCGCGCTTCGAGACGTTGCGGCTAATCCCCAGCTCAATGGCGACGATTGGCAGAACATGGACCCGGGTACCGTCGCTGTCGTGGCCACGACGACACCGCTCGATGTCGTCGTGGCAAAGCCGTTGCTCCGGGGATGGCTGCATTTCGTGTGCTTCTTCCTTGCCATCCCGACCGGTGCGGTTGTGATCGCGATCGCCTCGTCGTCAACAGCACGTATCGGCGCCACGATCTACGCGACTGGCCTCGTGGCGCTCTTCGGCGTGAGCGGCTTCTACCACCGGCTGCGGTGGTCGCCGAAGTGGCGGTTGCGCATGAAGCGACTCGACCACTCGACGATATTCGTGATGATCGCCGGCAGTTACACGCCGATCTGCCTCGTCGTGCTCGACGGCTGGGTCGCAGTCGCCATGCTCTCGATCGCCTGGATCGGCGCGGCCGTCGGCGCGGTCCTCGCGTGGGTGCCCGGCTCGCGAAGTCGCATCGCGTGCAGCGCGTTGTACATCGTGCTCGGGTGGGGGGTCGTCGCCGCTGCTCCGCAGCTAATAGCCGGCCTTCGCGTCGACCAGCTCGTGCTCATCGGCGCCGGCGGATTGCTGTTCACCGGCGGGGCGATCACGCTCGCCATCCACAGGCCCGATCCGATCCCGCACATATTCGGCTACCACGAGGTGTGGCACGTCATGGTCACCTGCGCGGTCGTGTGCCAGCTGATCGCAATCGCCTCGGTAGTGAGCAGCGCCCCTGCCACCTAATTGCGCCCGGCGCGTCTGTCGCAGCGCCGCAAGGGGAACATGCGGGCCATGGCTGACGATGATCCGATGGATGTCGAGGGTGCGATCAAGACCCTCAACCACGCGCTGCCCCTCCAGTTTCGCTCCGCGTTGCACTACGCGACGATGGCGGGCTCCGTCGGGGGCCTGGAGTACATCGGGCTGGCGGAGCGCTTCTGGTCCTACGCCGAGCACGAGCTGACCGACGCACGACGGCTCGTGGAGAAGATCGTGGCGCTCGGTGGCACGCCCTCGTTCGACGTCGCCTCGTGGCCTTTCGAAACGGACGCCACGAAGGCAGTGCGCGGGTTGGTCGAGTGTGAGCGGGAGGTCATCGCCGCGCTGCACAAGGTGATTCCGACGACCGGCCAGGAGCCGCGATCGGAGGCGCTCGAGCATCTGGTCGAGCACCTCATCATCCGCAAGCAGGAGCAGGCCGACACGCTCCTGCGCGCGCTCGGCGAAACCGAGTAGCAACTACTTTCTCCGCCGTGACTGGCGGACGGAAGCGGAATCCAAAGGGCCTCGACCATTGCCCCACGGGCGTCTCCGGTCTCGACGAGATTACGTCGGGTGGGATCCCGCGCGGCCGCACAACGTTGTTGGCCGGTGGCCCTGGTTGCGGCAAGACGCTGCTTGCGACCGAGTTCCTCGTGCGGGGCGCGGAGATGGGGGAAGGCGGTGTCCTCCTCGTGTTCGAGGAAACCGCCGACGAGATCACCACGAATGTGGCGTCGCTGGGGTGGGACCTGGAGAAGCTGAGCGCCGACGGGCTGCTGGTCGTCGACCATGTGCGCGTCGAACGCGAGCTGATCTCGCAGACGGGTAGCTATGACCTCGAAGCGCTCTTCATCCGGCTGCGTTTCGCGATTCAGGAGGTCAACGCCAAGCGCGTTGTGCTCGACACCCTCGAGGTGCTGTTCTCCGCGCTCGATGACACAGCAGAGCTACGCGCCGAGCTGCGGCGACTATTCACGTGGCTGAAGAAACAGGGCGTCACCGCGATCGTCACTGCGGAGCGCGGTGACGGATCGATCACGCGTTACGGCCTCGAGGAGTACGTCGCCGACTGTGTGATCACCCTTGACCACCGTGTCGACGCTCAACTGGCGGTGCGACGCATCCGCGTGGTGAAGCTGCGCGGTGCGGCGCACGGGACCAACGAGTACCCCTTCATCATCGGGTCGCGTGGGTTCAGCGTGGTGCCTGTGACGTCGTTCGACCTCTCGCACTCTGCGTCGAGCGAGGCCGTCTCGACCGGCATCGCCGACCTCGACGCCATGCTCGGGCGCGGCGGTTGGTACAAGGGCAGCACGACGATGGTCTCCGGCGAGTCCGGCACCGGCAAGACAACCTTCGCCGGGGCCTTCGTCGACGCCGCGTGCCAGCGCGGCGAGAAAGCGCTGTATCTCGCGTTCGAGGAATCCGACGCGCAGCTCGTGCGCAACATGGCATCGGTGGGCATCAAGCTCAATCGTTGGATCAAGAAACGACTGCTGCGCCTTCACCCGAGCCGTCCGAGCGAGCTCGGTCTCGAGCACCACCTCACGACGGTCTACGAACAGGTCGAGGATTTCAAGCCCGACGTGGTGGTCATCGATCCCATCACCGATTTCACGAACCTGGGCACGCCGATCGACGTCAAAGCGCTGCTGATGCGCATTGTCGACTACCTCAAGCAGCACGAGATCACCACCGTCTTCACGAGCCTGACGCACGATTCGGGCAAAGAGGATCCGTCGGTGTCATCACTTATCGACAATTGGGTACAACTACGCAACTTGGAATCTGCGGGCGAACGGCACCGCGGGATGTTCATCCAAAAGGCGCGAGGCATGTCCCACTCACACCAGATACGTGAATTCGTTCTTACCGATAAGGGGATCAAGTTGCACGACGTCGTGGCGGGGGCTCGACGTGAGCGGTAGCGAGCAGACCAGTGAGCCAAAGGCGTGGGAGTTGCGCCTGTACGTCGCCGGCGAGACGCCCCGCTCGGCGGCTGCGCTGGCCAACCTCCGGCGCATTTGCGAGGAGCACCTCGCCGGTGAGTACTCGATCGAGGTGATCGATCTGCTCGAGCGCCCGCAGTTGGCCAGGGGTGAGCAGATCATCGCCATCCCGACGCTCGAACGGCGGCTGCCCGAACCCGTGCGCAAGATCATCGGCGATCTGTCGAACACCGAGCGTGTCCTGATCGGCCTCGATCTCCGACCTGAGTCGTGACACCCGACGTACACCTCGCGGAGCGGGCCGCGCTCCTCAACGCGCTCCCGATGGCGATCGTCGTCGTCGACCCCAACGGTCGGATCGCCGGGTGGAATCGGGCCGCTGAGGCGCTGTATGGCCGGCGCGAACAGGACGCACTCGGCGGCAGCGTTGTCGACACGCTGTTCGATCCCGACGACCGCCCGTCAGCCCGCGAGCTCTTCGCCGCCGCCGATGGGCAGCAATGGGACGGCGACTTCCGTGTGCAGCGGGCCGACGGTGTCCTGCTCGTCAGCTCCTTCCGACTGACGCCGCTCGCGCACGCCGCAGGATGGGCGTGGATCGCAACTGACCACATCGACCAGGGGCTCGCCGAACAGCAACGCTCGGTGCTCGTACAGGCGGAACGAGCCGCGCGCAGCACGGCGGAGGAGGCGCTCGGTCTCGTCGAGTCGATCCTCACCTCCGCCCCCGTGGGCATCGCCGTGCTCGATCTCGATCTGCGGTACGTGCGGGTGAACGAGGCGTATGCCGAACTCAGTCGTATGCCAGCGGAGGCCCACATTGGCGGCCGACTGGGTGACGTCGTGCCGGTGCAGACCGACGTCGCAGCCGATCTGCGCCGGGTGCTGACAACAGGGCGGATCATCCTCGCCCGCAACGTCGAGCTGCACGACAGGACGGGTCGCCCGAGCGGCCGCCACTTCTCGGTCAGCTACTTCCCGGTGCGCACTGCGGGCGGCGCGATGGTCGGCGTGGGGCTGGCAGGCATCGAAATCACCGAGGCCAAGCGCGCCGAGGCCGAACGACTGGCCGTGCTCCGGCGCGTCGAGGCTGCGCAGGAGCGACTGTCGATCTTGGCAACCGCGAGCAGCGTGCTGACCACGACGATGGAGCTCGACGAGCTGCTCGACCGCCTCACCAAGGTGCTTACGCCGGC
>DATLOH010000086.1:0-20872 GCA_035536375.1 Acidimicrobiales bacterium | reverse complement strand
GACAGTGAAGGAAACCATCGGCCGCCTCACGGGCGACGAAACCCTGCAGGGACTGGCACGGCTTCAGCGCGCCGAGCTCGAGCAGCGCGCCCGCGCCGAGGAAAAGCAGACCGAGGCAGAGACCGTGCGCATCGCCGCGTTGCGAGAGGCGGAGCAGCGCGAGGCCGCGCTCGAACGTCAACGCGCAGAGACGCAGCGCCGCGCGGAGGAACGCGAGCGGCAAGTGGAACAGGAACGACTCGAGGCGGAGCGCAAGGTCGCTGCGCAGGCCGCCACGAAGAAGGCGGCTCTGCGTGAGTCCGCCCGGAAGAATGACGAGCGTCTCGAAGAGCAGGCCACTCGCGCCGAGGCCGAGCGACTGCGCGTCGAAGCCGAGGCGTTGCGGGCGAAGGAGCACGCCGTCGCAGCCGAAGGAGCTGTCCTGAACCTCGACAAGGCCGTGAAAGCCAAGAAGGCGGCCCGCAAAAGCGGGTAGCACGGACGCAGACGGGTAAGAGTCGCCCGTGCGGTTTCGGCGCAACGCGCAACTCGACACTTCCCAAGTCTCTGACCGCCGCGGCATGCGGCCGATGGCGGTCGGAGGCGGGGGAATCGTGGGCATCATCGTGCTCGTCCTGACCCTCCTCAACGGTGGCGGCGGCGGAGGCGAGACCGGGCTCGAGCTTGGCGGCGCGAACGACGAGGGATCTGGCGCAGCTTTGTCAGCGGAGTGCACCACCGGCGAGGACGCGAACCAGCGTGACGACTGTCGGATCGTCGGCGTAATCAACAGCGTGCAGGCGTACTGGCAGGAGGTCTTGCCCGACTACCACCCGGCGAAGACCGTCTTCTTCACCGGCGGCACGAACACAGGGTGCGGAAATGCGTCGTCCGCAGTCGGGCCGTTCTACTGCCCGCTCGATTCGCAGATCTACATCGACCTCGGGTTCTACGACGACCTGCGTACCCGGTTCGGAGCACGCGGGGGACCGTTTGCCGAGGCGTATGTGATTGCGCACGAGTACGGCCATCACGTCGAGAACCTGCGCGGCGTCCTCGAACGCGCCCAAGAGGACCGCGACACAGGACCGCAGAGCAGCGCAGTGCGGGTCGAGTTGATGGCCGACTGCCTGGCGGGGATGTGGGCGAACGGCGCCGTGGAAACCGGATTCATCGAGGAACTCACCGACGACGACATCCGCGACGGACTCGATGCTGCGTCGGTGATCGGCGACGACCGCATCCAGGAGAAAGCACAAGGGCAGGTCAACCCCGAGTCCTGGACGCACGGTTCTTCGGCGCAGCGGCAGCGCTGGTTCCTCCAGGGGTACGAGACCGGCAGCATCGAGGAATGCGACACGTTCAGCGCCCGAACCGTCTGACTGCCTGATTCCCGCAGCGCGAAACGCGCGCGTGCTTTGCTGTCGCCATGGTCATGTCCGTGTCGAAACCGACGCTGCTCGTACGCCTCGCTGATTGGTCGTACCGCCGGCGCCGCTTGGTGCTTCTGTTGTGGGTCCTGCTGCTCGTCGGCACGATCGTGGCGTCGAACGCCTTCAAGGGTGAGAACGACTTCACGTTCACGACGCCAGGCTCCGACTCGGAGCGCGCGCAACAGCTACTCGAGGACCATTTCCCGGCTCGGTCCGGCGACGAGATCACCGTTGTGTTCGCGGCCAAGCAGGGCAAGACGCTCGACGACCCGGCACTCCGCTCCGAGGCAGAGGCGGCGCTGGCGCGGTTCGGGTCACAGGCGCATGTCAACGCAGTCGAATCGCCGTTTTCGCCCGAAGGTGGGCGACAGATCTCGCCTAAGCGGACGATCGGGTACGCGACCTTGCGTCTCGACGTCACGGTTTCCGACTACGAGATCGAGGACGGCCAAGCCATGGTGGCGCTCGCGAAGAGCGTGCAAAGCCCGACGCTCCAGACCGAGGTCGGCGGCTTCACCCTGCAGGGCGCCGAGCAGGAGGAGTTCAGCTCCGAGGGTCTTGGCCTCATCCTCGCCGCGATCATCCTGCTGATCAGCTTCGGATCGCTGCTGGCAATGGGTCTGCCAATTCTCGTTGCGGTCTTCGGGCTCGGGATCGGCCTCGGGATCGTCGCGCTGCTGGCCAATGTGTTGGAGGTTCCGGACTTCGCCCCCCAGGTCGCCGGGATGATCGGCATCGGCGTAGGGATCGACTACGTGCTGTTCATCATCACGCGCTACAGGACCGCCCTTCACGGCGGCCTCGACCCGCGTGCGGCGGTGATCACGGCCATCACGACCTCTGGCCGCGCGGTGATTTTCGCCGGCTGCGTCGTGATCATCTCGCTGCTCGGCCTGTTCGTCATGAACCTCGGGTTCTTGCGCGGGCTGGCGGTCGGCGCAGTGTCTGCTGTCCTCGTCGTGATGCTCGCAGCGGTGACGTTGCTCCCTGCGCTGCTCGGGTTCGTCGGCACGAAAATCGACAGTTTGCGGGTGCCGTTCGTCAACAGGAAGGAGACCGGCGACCGCACGTCGCTGTCGTACCGGTGGAGCCGCGTCGTGCAGCGCTACCCCTGGCCCGCCGCGCTCGCGTGCCTGATCGGGCTCGGCGTGCTGTCGGTCCAGGCGTTCAGCATGGACTTCGGGTTCCCTGATGCCGGCAACTCGCCGGAGGAGTTCTCCGTGCGTCGCTCGTACGACCTGCTGACCGAGGGATTCGGGCCTGGTTTCAACGGGCCGCTTTTCCTCGTCGCACAGACCGAGACTGCTGCTGTTCCCAGCCTCGCCGAAAAGGTTCGGGAAACGCCTGGGATCGCATTTGTGGGGCCACCCGTCGTGAGCCCCGACGGCAAGGTGGCGCTGCTCGCGGCGTACCCGACCACGTCGCCGCAGGCTGACGCGACGGAGCGACTCGTCAGTCGTCTCCGCCGTGACGTGCTGCCCCGGACGAGCGAAGGCGCGGGCGCTGGGGTGTTCGTCGGGGGCGCGACTGCGGGCAGCATTGATGCGACGCGCTACGTCGCCGGTCGGCTCCCGTTGTTCATCGGCGCCGTGATCGTGTTGTCGTTCCTGCTTCTCCTCGCCGTCTTCAGATCGGTTCTCGTTCCGCTGAAAGCGGCAATCATGAACTTGCTCTCGGTCGGCGCGGCGTACGGCGTCGTCGCACTTATGGTGCAAGGCGGAGCCGTCGGGAGCGTCTTCGGGATCAACGAGCCGGTGCCTGTGCCGAGCTTCATCCCGATGATGATGTTCGCCATCCTGTTCGGCCTCTCGATGGACTACGAGGTGTTCCTGCTGTCGCGGATCCGCGAGGAATACGTCCGAACCGGAGACAATGCAACCGCGGTTGCCGATGGCCTCGCGCACACGGCCCGGGTGATCACGGCGGCCGCAGCGATCATGATCTCGGTCTTCCTTGCCTTTGTCCTCGCCGATGAGGTCTTCCTGAAAATGATCGGGGTGGGCCTGGCGACGGCAATCCTGGTCGACGCCACGATCATCCGCATGATCCTCGTGCCCGCCACGATGGAACTCCTCGGCGACGCCAACTGGTGGCTGCCGGACTGGCTAGCCCGCCGCCTCCCCCAGTTCCACGTCGAGGGCGAGTCGGCCGAAACAATCCAGGCCGAGCTGGAGTCTTTGGAAAGAGCTCAGCGAGAGCCAGTGGGTCTGTAGCTCGTTTGTCTGGTCCCGGTCAGGGGTAGCCCCACGCCATGATCAACCACGCCGCGACCATCGTGAAGACTGCGTTCTCAATCCCGTTCACGGTGATCCGCGAAGCGCGCAAGGTGGTGGAGGCCGCGTTGGGCAACGGCGGCACCACGATCCCTAGCGACGACCGGGCAAATGAGCGCAAGGCGGAGAGCCACGCCACGACGGCCCGGGCCGAGCAGGAGAAGGCTGAGATCCAGGCTGGGATTCGTGATCAGGCGCGAGCCAGCATCGAGACGGTGAAAGTGGGCGAGGAGATCCGCGAGCACAACGTCACCGCAGACAACGTTCCGCTGTAACCGTCTGTTCGTTAGGCGGCGATTTCCGCCCAGACGATCTTTCCGTTGGTCGACGGGTCGATCCCCCACGCCGTCGCAAGGCTCGAGACGATCAGCAGGCCGCGGCCGTTGGGCCTGATCGGCGAAGGTGGCTGTGGCTCCGGCGATCCGGCGCCGAAGTCGGTGACCTCGATCCGTACTGAGCCGGTGCTCGTGTTGCGGCGGAGGACGACGCGGCACACGGAGCCGGCGTGCGTGATGGCGTTCGTAACGAGTTCGCTCACGACCAGCACCGAGCTTTCGACCAGCGCCCCGGCGCCCCAGCGCTCCAGCCGCTCACGGGTGAACCGCCTCGCTTGCCCGACGCTGGCGGGGTCCTGGCTTAGGTCGACCGTGGCTACGTCTCCCGACTGACCCGCGACGTCCTCGAGGACATTCAGAAGGCGCGACAGCCGCTCGCCTTTGACGACGACCCCCGCAGCCGCTTCGCTCACCAGGGCTGACCGCCCCGCGTCCTCGTCGCCCGTGAAGATCACGACCCGAACGTCTGGGTGCAGCTCGCGGAGCCGAGTGAGCACTTCGCGACCGGCAATGTCGGGCAGCCCAAGGTCGAGCACCACGATGTCCGGACGCATCTCCGCGGCCAGACGGAGAGCGGATTCGCCGTCCCCAGCATCGCCGATGACATCGAGCACGTCGCTCTTGGCGAGTGCAACGCGAAGCAAGTGCCGCAGGTCCTCGTCGTCGTCGACGAGAAGCACACTTGCGTGCGGCGCCACGACGTTCAGGCTGCGATCGGCCCGAGCCCGAGGAGCGATTGCGCCAAGGGCAGCAGCTTCTGCGGTTGGTCCTTTTGCAGATATGCGTCGATGTCGGGCGACCGTCGCGCCTCGGACGAAAGATCGTGCGCGCTGAACAGGATGATCTTCGCTGCGGGGGCGACTTGCTTCAGTGAAGGAGCGGCTTCGAGGCCCGTGACCGGGCCCTCGATGAAGTGGTCGAGCACGATGAGGCCAGGCGAGAGCGAGGCGGCCGCTTCGATCGCCTCCGCCGCAGTGGTTGCATGACCCGTGACGACCAGACGCGGATCGCGCGTCAACAGCGCGAAAATCATGCGGCGCATGTCCTCTTCGTCCTCGACAACCACGAGCACCTTCATCTGTTCCGTCATTCTCTATCTCCACCCGACACCGGTAACCGCACGCCGAAGCAGGCGCCTTCGGGCCTGCGCTCATACCAGGCGTCCCCACCGCCCGCCCGCGCCAACCCTCGCACGATCGACAGGCCTAAGCCAGTGCCGTGCTTCGAGCGGCTGATCGCCTTGCTCGAACGGGCGAAGCGTTCGAACAGACGGCTCTCAAAGTCAGGTGCGATGCCAGCGCCCCGATCGCACACCCGGATCTCGACGGCTCCGTCGGAACTGCATGCGACGATCTCCACCGGCGGTTCGCCGTAGTTCTGCGCGTTCTCCAGCAGGTTGCGCAGCATGCGGCGAAGATGATCCGGGTCGGCGAGAACGACGAGACCGTCGACGCCCTCGACCGCCGTCGAATCGGACACGCCCAGGTCGGCGACGACTTCGTAAACGACCTCCCTCAGTGCAAGCTGGGCGCGCTGTGGCTCGAGCGCCCCGCTGTCGATGCGAGAGACGGTCAACAGGTCGTCGACGATGCGCGACAGGTGATCGGCCTGCCGAATAATCGTCGCAGCGAACTCCTTGTTGGCGACATCGGACCCGTCGGTCAGCAGCTCGGCATAGCCCTTGATCGCCGCCACCGGCGTCCGTAGATCGTGAGAGGCGATAGCCACGAACTCACGCATCGACACATTGGCGGTCTCGAGCTCGGCGGCGGTCGCCCGTTCTCGGTCTGCCAGCTCCGCGCGCCGTAGGGCGACGTCCGTCAACGAAGACAAGCGCGTCAACAGTCCGACTTCCTCGCGGCCGAAGAAGGGCGTGAACGAATCCGTCGCCACTGACAGTGTTGCCGACCGCAGCTCCATCAGAACGGGAGCGGACGCGGTGTCACCTGCGGGCGACATGTCGCCATAGGCAGCCAGTTCCGTCCCATTGTGCGCCGTTAACGTTGCGCCGCGGGCGCCGATGGTGCGGGCCACGTGGGGAAGCAGTCCTTGGGCGACTTCGTCCGTGCTGGTCGCTGCCATGAGAGCTGCCTCGGCTTCGTAGAGCGCAAGCTCTTCTGGCCGGCGCCAAAGAGCAAGAACAATCGACGGCGGAGCCGCACCGAGCAGGAACAAGGGCCCACTGATGAACGCGACGAGCGCAGAGAGCGCCTCCGCACCGCCGGGCTCCTCAGGGGAGGGCCCCGCAGCCACCGAAATGAGGATCGCGGCGAACAGGCTCGCAGCGCCCAGGCTCAGCGTGCGCATCCTTCGACGAATCACAGTTGGTCGACCCGAACCCGCCTTCCACAGCCACACAGAGACAAGCGCGGAGAGAAACGCCCACTGAACGAGGATTGCAAGCGAGTAGAGCAGGAACGACGTCGGTCGGGGGTCGCCCTCCCCGGGCACTTCGTCGAAGAAGAAGATCACAGTGCACACCGCAGCGGTCAGCAGCGCAGCTGTCACGTCAATCCATCGCGGCGCTGCTCGAAAGACGCGCGCAAAGCGATAGAGCAGATACGGAAAGAGCAACAGGACGGCGATCAGCAGCTCTCGCGCAAGGACAAGTTCGGTGCTCTCCTCCGGCAGGAAGCGTCCTGCAACCGCGACCGCCCCCAGCACGCCGAACGTCGCCGCGGCCCAGGCCGAGGCTTGGTCGCGGTGCTTCAGCCACTGGAGGCCGACGACTAAAGCCAGCCCGAGGAACAACGCCGTCTGCACGACCTGAACCGCTTCGAGGAACTCCTTCACCTCGCTCGCCATGCCATAGCGCTAAGTCTGACCGCCGCCGTTGCAGCGCTCGCGCATCACCGTCGAGCGCGCGAAACTCTACAACTTGACTTGCAAGTTTCCTGTCACTCTTGATATACAAGTTGTGCCATTTCCGCGATGAAGGGAGGAGACCCTTGTTGATGCGAACCGATCCATTCCGTGACCTCGACAGGCTCGCCGAGCAACTCGCAGGGACACGCACGCGACCCGCGGCCATGCCGTTGGACGCCTACCGCGATGGTGAGCGGTTCGTCGTGCACTTCGATTTGCCGGGCGTGAGCGCCGACTCGATCGAGCTGACGGTCGAGCGCAACGTCCTGTCCGTTCACGCGACACGCGCTCGGGCGCAGTCGGAGCACGTTGATCTGCTCATGAACGAGCGGCCGCACGGCACCTTCACCCGCCAGTTGTTCCTTGGTGAGTCTCTCGACACCGACGCCATCGAGGCGTCGTATGAGGACGGGGTGCTGACCCTCCAGATCCCAGTTGCCGAGCGCGCGAAGCCACGCCGCGTCCAGATCAATACCGCTGGGGCGGCCAGTCCTACGGAGATCTCGACGCGCGGACGCGGGTCGTCCAGCGAGCGCGAGCGCGTCGGCGCAGGCACGACCAACTGATCGATCATCGAGGACACGTGCTGCCCATCGACGACCCACGCGCGGCCATGTTCACGGTCGGGCAAGTCGCCGAGACACTCGGCGTCCAGGCGGCGTTTCTCCGCCGCCTGGACGCAGAGGAGTTGGTTTCGCCGGCGCGATCCGAAGGCGGGCAGCGCCGCTATTCCCGTGTGGAGATCGACCAAGTGCAGCGAGTGACGGAGTTGGCCTCCGAAGGGCTGACCCTCGCCGGCATCAAACGCCTCCTCGTCCTCGAGGCTGAAGTCGCCGCATTGCAACGAGCGCTCGCACGGGCGAAAGCCAACACACCACCGCGTTGAACCGTTTGACAAGATAAGTTGTCAATGCCAAGGTGACGCGGTGCCCGCCGTTGCCGTGATCGACGATCCGAGTGCAGCGGTCGTCGCGCTCGATCCCGTCCGGTCTCGCATGCTGGCGACGCTGGCGCACGAACCGGCGTCCGCCGCTGGCTTGGCGCTAAAGCTGGGCATCGCCCGACAGAGGGTCGGATATCACCTTCGGGCGCTCGAGCAGCACGGCCTTGTTGCCGAAACCGAGCAGCGACAGCACGGCGGTCTGACCGAACGGATTTTTTCAGCCAGTGCAACGTCCTACGTCGTGTCTCCAGCGGCGATGGGTGACGCAGGAACTGATCCGAGCGGGGTGGCTGACCGGATGTCGGGGGCGTACCTCATCGCGCTTGCGGCCCGCGCAGTGCGCGAGGTCGGCGTCATGCTTCGCGGAGCGCATGCCTCCAACCGGCACCTCGCGACGCTGTCGGTCGACACCGAGGTGTGCTTTCGCTCTGCCGAAGACCGCGCCGCGTTCGCCGAAGAACTCGCTGCGGCGGTACGTGCGCTCGCCGCGCGCTACCACACAGAGTCACGCGGCGGCCGCTGGTACCGCATCGTCGCGCTCGTCCATCCCCGACCCCAGGAGCAAACCCCGTGAGCGCCGACTCGACCACCCGAGACGTCGATTTGTCCGTCGTAGTGCCAGGCACTCCAGAGGAAGTGTGGGATGCCGTCGCCACCAGCGCAGGTATCACGTCGTGGTTTGTGCCCTCTGCTGTGGAAGGACGGGTCGGCGGGACCGTGATATCCGACTTCGGCTCGTTCGGTAAGGAAGAGGCAACGGTCACGGCCTACGACGTGCCCCGCCGCTACACCGCGTTGCTAGGCACCCAGCCTGACGATGGCCGTGTCGTTGCTACCGAGTGGAGCGTCGAGGCGCGCGACGGGGACACCTGCACCGTTCGGCTCGTCCACAGTGGCTTCCGCGCCGGTGCCGAATGGGACGGCGAGTACCAGGGCACGGTTGAGGGCTGGAAGCTCTTCCTCGAGAACCTGCGTCTTCATCTCACGTTCTTCAAGGGCGAACGCGCCGACGCGATCGTCCCTGTGCGCACGATCAGCGGACC
Organism: Acidimicrobiales bacterium; assembly: GCA_035536375.1. Taxonomy (GTDB): domain Bacteria; phylum Actinomycetota; class Acidimicrobiia; order Acidimicrobiales; family JACCXE01; genus DATLOH01. The sequence goes on along the minus strand of DATLOH010000086.1, from coordinate 12,001 downwards.
GAACGCACGGGCGTGGGCGGAACTCTGCTCTGCACTCGACGTGCGCGCCGACCTCGCAGTGGGTGACCACTTCGAAACGGGGCCTGACGCTCCACTGGCACTTCGCGGCGCGGTTCACCACGCACAGCGAACCGCAGCGGTGAGTGCCTACCTCTTCGTGCTCGAGGGACCGCTCCGGGGCACCGCGCTCGTCGCCGCTGAGGGTGGCGGCGACGCCGTCATGATCAGCACGTGGCTCTACCTCTACGAAGCAGACGCTCCCGCAGTCGAGCGAACGCTCAACGAGTTGTTCGCCGGCTTCACGACTTCGTAGACGAGATCTCGGGAAGTTGCTGTTGCAGTCCGACCAGACTGCGCAACGGATCGTCCTGTTCGAGAAGTCGCTCGAGCACGTCCCTGATCGTCCAGCGGTCGGGCGTGAGTTCGGGGTCCTCGAGTTCGTCCCATTCGATCGGAACCGATACCGGCGCTCCCGCAGCCGGTCGCACACTGAATGGCGCAACCAGCGTTTTGTTGATGACGTTCTGCGTGTAGTCGAGCCTGGCCTTTCCGTCGCGGTCGCGCTTGGTCCACGCCCAACTGACGAGATCGGGAACCGCTGCGCCGATCGCACGAGAGATCTCCTCGACCCAGGCGCGGGTGTCGTCAAAGGTGTAGCCCGCTGCGACGGGAACCCAAATCTGGATTCCGCGTTTGCCGGTGACCTTCGGAATCCCTTTCACCCGAAGGTGGTCGAGCGCGGTTCGGTACAGCCTCGCGAGGGTGATCACGTCGTCGAACGTCGATGACTCACCGGGATCAACGTCGATCAGTGCCCACGTCGGCTCGTGAGGAGCGTCGACGCGTGACGTCCATGGGTTCAACTCGATCGCGCCGAAGTTCGCCATCCACGCGAGAGCAGCCGGGTTGTCGATAACCGAGTAGATCTGGGTTTCGTCGGGTTCCGCGTCGGCGTAATGCCACGGTTTGACGAAGTCGGGCGCGTGATCAGGACGCGCCTTGTGCCAGAAGCCGGGCTTGCCCACTCCGCTGGGATACCGGTGCAGGTTGACGGCCCGCCCGGCGAGATACGGAAGCATCAGCGGCGCCACGGTCGCGTAGTACTTGACGAGCTCTCGCTTGGTCACGGCCGTGCCGTCCCGCGCCGGGCACAGCACCTTGTCGAGGTTCGTCACCCGAATCTCCCGGCCACCGAGCTCCCAGAATCCCTCCTTGCGCATCGCATCCAGTGACGCCAGCTCGCCACCCGTCGGCGCGGGCCACGCCTCGTACTGCGCCCAGCGCGCAACCGTCAGCGTGTTGCGCGTCCACTGCGCGCGAGGCTCCGCAGCAACGTCGTCGTTGGTGCGCCCTGATTTCACCGACGAGCGATGCTGCTCCGGGTCCCATCCGTCGACTGCGTGCTCGTCGCGCTTGTGGATCAAAAGCCACTGCTCCTTGCCCCCGCTCGAAGCCCCGGACCCGCGGCGCACGAGCGCGAACCGACCACGCAGCTTCTCGCCGACCAGGTCGAAGTGGAGCTCGCCGTTTTTGACAGCAGCGCCCGGGTCGTCGGACCCCGCTGGAGCCCAGGTACCCCAGTCCCAGACGATCACGTCGCCGCCGCCGTACTCACGCTTCGGAATCACTCCCTCGAAGTCGAAGTACTCAAGCGGATGATCCTCTACGTGCACGGCCATGCGCTTCACCCCGGGATCGAGAGTTGGTCCTTTGGGGACCGCCCAACTCACGAGCACGCCGTTCATCTCGAGGCGCAGGTCGTAGTGGAGGCGGGTAGCGCGATGGCGCTGGACGACGAAGCGGTTAGCCAGAGGAGCGGGTTCGTCGCCGCCTGCGGGCTCGGCCGTCACTGCGAAGTCTCGCTTGGCCCGATATGTCGCCAGCTGCTGCTTCGGGCCGGTTCGAGCGGCTCGCGTCCGGGATGGGCTCACGCGCTTTGTCCAGCTGAACGTGGCATGGCTTGTCTTTACCCGCCGTCGTGGCCCGCACAGCCAGCGTTGCCCAGCGAGGTCAACGCAAGATGAGGAAGGCTGCCACCGCCACACCGAACGCGACGAAAATCGGGCGCAGGATACGTGCAGGGACACGCCGGCCGAGGTTCGCGCCGACCAGCGCACCGACCGCTGAGCCTGCTCCGATGAGCGCGACGGCGTCCCACGCGACGTCAGCGACCACGACAAACAGCACGGCTGCGACGAGATTCACGACTCCGGCGAGGACGTTTTTCAGCGCAGTCGTGCGCGCGAGCGCGTCGGGTACCAGCGCGCCTAGGACGGCGACAAGGATGATTCCTTGGGCTGCGCCGAAGTAGCCGCCATAGATGCCTGCGAGGAACGTCGCCGCCACGGAAACGGCCCCGACATCTCGGGCGTCAGCGCGGCGACGACCGACGACGACGCGGGTCAGCCGGGGTTGAAGCGCCAACAACACGCACGCGAGAAGGATCAGGACCGGCACCACAGAGTCGAACACCCGTGAAGGAAGAGTGAGCAAGAGCGTCCCGCCGAGCGCAGCGCCCGCGCCCGAGCCCAGCGCCAGCGTGCGGGCCCGGACGCCTTGTCCGTCCAACTCGCGGCGGTACCCGATGATGCCCCCGATCGTCCCGGGCACGAGTCCGATGTTGTTCGACACGTTGGCCACGACCGGCGAATACCCGTATGCGATAAGCACTGGGAAGGTCACCAGCGTGCCCGAACCGAGCACAGCATTGATACCTCCGGCCACGACTCCGGCGAGCGCAACCGTGGTCGCCTCGAGCGCGGTCAGGGATTGGCTCACGGCCATGACAAGCACGGCCGGATCGGTTAGGAAGGCGTCGTAATGCGGACGGGGAGGACCCGAGGGCCGCGCACCTGACCGCCCGACCACCGCACCGAGTCAGGATCGGCCAACTCGAAACTAGGGAATGCGTCGAGCCACGCCTCGAGCGCCACGCGTAGTTCCATGCGTGCGAGGTGCGACCCGGCGCAACGGTGGATGCCCAGCCCGAACGCGGCATGCCGGTTGACCTCGCGGTCGATGATCACGCGATCCGGTTCCTCGAACGCTGCGGGGTCACGGTTGGCAGCGGGAAACGGCAGAAGTACCCACTCCTCCGCCTTCATCGGGCAACCATTCCAGTCCATGTCCTCGCGCACGAGGCGCGCCATGGTCACAGGAGCGTAAGCACGCAGGAACTCCTCCATGGCGAGGGGCAGGATGGCTCGTTCGGCAACGAGGCGCTCACGGTCCGCCGGGTGCCCGGCGAGGTGCCACAGCGAGGCACCGATCGCGCTCCACGTCGTGTCGATGCCAGCGATCAAGAGAAGACCGATCGTGCGAACGACCTGAAATGGATCGAGCTTCTCGCCGTCGCGCTCGCTCTGCAGGAGGAACGAGATGAGGTCGTCGCGGGGATGCGCGATGTGGTCCTCGATGTGTTCCATGAGGTATCCGAAGAGCGCCATCATTCCCTCGGCACGTTGCTCGAGCGGAAGCGCGACGCCCTCGAGTACGTGATTGACGAACCCGCGGAACCGGTCAGCGTCGGACTCGGGCAAGCCGAGCATGTCGGCGATCACGCGCACGGGAATGTGCTGCGCGTAGTCGGCGGCGGCGTCGACGATGTCTCGGCCGCGCATCTGATCGATCAACTCCTCGCAGTACGCGCGCGTCGACGCCTCGAGCTTGTCGATTGCCTGCGGAGAGAAGATCGGCAGGAGTAGCCGACGCGACTCCTTGTGGAAGGGCGGGTCCGACGAGATCGGCGGGGCGATCCCTTCGGGAGCGAAAGCCAACGGAGGCCGAAACTCACTCATGATGATGCTTCGGGACGTGAACCGCTCCGTGTCGTAGGCGATCGCGGCAACGTCGTCGTAGCGCGTGGGAAGCCAGGCACCGCCGTATCTGGTGGTGTGCGCGACCGGGCACGACTCGCGCAGCTGCGACCAAATCGCGTAGGGATCGGCGGCCCACGCGTCGTCGGTGTGGTCGAAGTCGGTGGCCCAGTCCGTCACCGGCGCGTGATCGCCCATCAGCCTGCATCCCCTGTCGTAATCGGGTCTTCGATCGAGATCGCCAGCTCCGGGCAATTCGCTACTGCTAGCCGGGCCCGTCGCTCGTCCTCCGGTTCGACCGTACCGTCCCCAAGCTCCTGTCCATTCCCGAGGTCATCGGGGGCGAACACCGAGGGCGCCGTCGCATAACACCGGCCGTGGCCCTCGCAACGGTCTTGGTCGACGTGCACCTTCATGCGGCCCGCTCCCATTCCGCGATTAAAGCCCGAGCCCGCGTTGTCCGCGCTCAAGCGCCAGCAACGTGTGCTTGCGGTCGAGACCGCCGCCGTAGCCGACCAACGTTCCGGACGCACCGATCACGCGGTGGCACGGCACGATGAGCGCAATGGGGTTGCGTCCGTTTGCGAGCCCCACTGCGCGCGACGCTGTCGGCTGGCCGATGCGGGCGGCAAGCTCACCGTACGACTCGGTTTCGCCGTAGGGAATGTCGCACAGCGCCCGCCACACGCGCTGCTGGAACTCCGTGCCCACGAGGCGCATTGCCACCTTGAACTCGGTCAGCTCGCCGGAGAAGTACGCGCCGAGCTGGTCGACGACCTCGGGAAAGATCGAGTTGTCAGGCTCCCATGTACCAACCTGTTGCGGGGGGTGTGCCTGCTCGTGCATGAGCAGATGGGTCAGGGCGCGGTCGTCGCCGGCAAGCGTCAAGGGGCCGATTGGGCTCTCGATCGTCCGGGCTCGAATCATGATTAAACCTGTCCCTTCGGTGGCCAATTGTTGATCGGGTGATCGTGCGTCGCCCACAGGTATTGCACGGCGTACCCGCGCCACGGCCGCCAGCGTTGCGCGTGCTCACGTAGCACACTCGGTGTAGTTCCGGCACCGATCGCCGCGGCGGCGCGGCGTACACCGAGGTCGCCGGCCGGGAATGCGTCCGGATCACCGAGGGAGCGCAGGGCGATCATCTCGACCGTCCAGTCTCCGATCCCCGGTAGCGAGCGAAGCGACGCGCGAGCGCGATCCCAGTCGGCGCCCGGGCGCAGGTCGATGGCGTTGCTCGCAAGGGCATCGGTCAGCGCGCGCAGCGTGCGGTTGCGGCTCGCCGGGACGCGGGCGATATCTGGCCCGAGCACGGCGAGGTCGTCCACCGACGGAAACGTGACGGTGAGATCGCCCTCTCGATCGACAACCCGGGTGCCGTGACTCGCCGCAAGGCGCCCAGCATGAGTGCGAGCCGCGCCGGTGGAGACCTGCTGGCCGAGGACCGCCCGAACGGCGAACTCGTCCTCGTCGACCGTGCGCGGGATACGACGCCCCGGTGACTTTCGTACGAGATCCCGCAGGACGGGGTCGAGCTTTAGCGCAGCATCAACCGCCTCGGGGTCGGCGTCGAGATCGAGCAAACGTCGGCACCTCGCCATCGCGGCAGTCAGGTCACGCAGGTCGTCCAGGACGAGGCGACAGGCGACGTGATCCGGCTGTGGGGTCAGGCTCACTATCCCCGTGCCGTGCGCGAGGCGGAGCGTGCGACGGTACGCGCCATGCCGAAATTCCTCGACGCCGGGTGTGGCGGTCGCGATCAGGTGGCCGAACAGGTTGTCGACGCTCAACGGCTGGCGGAATGGAAGCCGAAGCGCCAGTGCACCCTGAGGCGCCGCGCTCGGCGAGCTCCGCGCTCGTCCACGCAGAGACGTCGGCGTCAACGCGAAAACCAGTCGAACGGTGTCGTTAAACTGGCGAATACTCGAGAACCCTGCGGCGAAGGCGACGTGCCCGAAAGGGAGCGACGTCGTCTCGATCAGCAGCCTCGCTGTCTGGGCGCGTTGCGCACGGGCGAGGCCCAGTGGCCCGGCGCCGACCTCGGCCAGCAAATACCTCTCCAGCTGTCGCACGCTGTACCCGAGATGCCGGGCGAGGCCCCCGACGCCCTCGCGGTCGACGACGCCGTCCCCGATGAGACGCATCGCCCGGGCGACGACGTCGGCGCGTGAGTTCCACTCCGGCGAACCCGGCGACGCGTCGGGGCGGCATCGTTTGCAGGCGCGAAATCCCGCCTGCTGCGCGGAGGCGGCCGTCGGATAGAACCGCATGTTGCGGGCGTGCGGAGGCCGCGCCGGGCAACTCGGCCGGCAGTAGATACGGGTCGTCAGAACCGCAGTGACGAACCACCCGTCAAAGCGAGGATCCTTCGACTGCACCGCGCGGTAGCACCGGTCGAAGTCGCTGTACACGTGCACAGCGTGGCACCCGCAGCAGGGCATGGCTGGCGGAAATGCGACAGTGCAGTGCAGTGCCCCTTCGGGCGATCAGCCCCGGGGGACGGCTTGAGGAGCAAGGGGTCCGACATAGCGGGCGCTGGGTCGGATGATGCGATTGTCGGCCGCCTGTTCCATCGCTTGCGCGCACCAGCCCACGATGCGTGTCGCTGCGAACGTCGGCGTGAAGAGATCGCGCGGCAACCCACAGCGCTCGAGCACCACGGCTGCGTACCACTCGATGTTCGTATGAAGTGGTCTTCCAGGCTTTAGGTCCTCGAGCGCCCGCTGCACTTCGCGCTCGACCGCGCATGCGAGCTCGATGCGGGCACCGCCGAGACTGCGAGCTACCTCACGCAGCATCGTCGACCGGGGATCGGCCGTTCGGTACACGGGGTGCCCGAACCCCATGATCGTCTCACCACGGTTGATTGCGTCGCGGACCCACGCACGTGCGTGCTCGGGCGATCCGATCGCGTCGAGGGTGTCCAGCGCTCGGTGGATCGCGCCTCCGTGTAACGCGCCCGACAGCGCGCCCAGAGCTGCGATCACGGCCGAACCCATGTCCGCCCCGGTCGACGTGACGACTCGTGCGGTGAACGTCGACGCGTTGAATCCGTGGTCCAAGGCCAGGATGAGGTACTGCTCCAGTGCGCGCACCTCGGCATCCGGGGCTTCTGCGCCGTGCACCATGCGGAGGTAATCGCGGGCAATGCCGAGCTGAGGATCGGGTGCGATGGGCGCGAGGCCGGACCGGACACGGTGGAGCGCGGCGACGATTGTGGGGGTGACCGCCGCAAGCCGGAGCGCGTCCTGACGCAAATCCGCAGCGGGTGCACCAAGCGTCGAACGGACTCGCTCGGCGCCGGCGACGAATGAAAGCGCCGTCCGCAACGCAGTCATCGGCTCGGAACTGAGGGCGACCATGGTCAGCATTGGGGTCACCGCCTCGGGTATCGCACGGTACCTTGCGATCTCGTCGCGGAATCGGGCGTCGTCGCGTTCCGAAGGGAGGTCGCCGTCGACGAAGAGCTCCCACACGGACTCGAAGGACCGCGTGGCGGCCAGCTCCGGCGCCGAGTACTGGCGATAATGAAAGAACCCTTCGGCTCCTCGCACATCACCGAGTTCGGTCTCGGCAACGACCACACCCTTCAAGCCCGCAGGTGCGACGATCGCCGACTCGCCCGCCGGACGAAGCTGTGCCAATGCGACCAGGTCGCGCATCGACACGATGCCCTTGAACTCGTCGCCGACCACAACAGGGATATGGCGGTAACCGCGCTCGCCCAGCTGCCGCCACGCTTCGTCGATGGGTGCGTCCGCCTCGAGGCACTCCGGATCGGGGGTCATCCACTCGCCGACCGTCGAGAGAGACGGGTCGGCGCCGTGGGCGGCAGCACGCAGCAGATCTCGCTCAGTCAAGATGCCGATCGGACGGTTTTCGCCAATTACGACCACGGACCCGATTCCGGCGCCCTCCATTCGTCGAGCCGCCGCGCCCAGCGCCTCGGACGCGACCGCAGTCACCGCGGGCGCTGTCATCACTTCGGCGACCGTTCTCGACATCGTCACCCTCCTTCGTTGGGTCGAGTGTCGTCGGCATTTCAACCCATTGTCAAGATTGATTGGTATCAATGTAACCTCAACGCTATGTCGAAGCCCTGGCTGTCCAGCGAACAGGCGGCAAGCGCGCTGGATGTCAAGCTCGAAACGCTCTACGCGTACGTCAGTCGCGGCCTGATCATCAGCGAGCGAGTGCCCGGCGAGCGGCGTAGCCGCTACCGGCGCGCAGATGTCGAGCGCCTTGCTCAATCGTCCGGGAAAGGTGGACGCGCCGGCGCACTCGAGATCATCATCGAGACAGACTTGACGCTGCTCGATCCGGCGGGACGACTCTTCTACCGGGGGTGGGACGTCGAAGACGCCGCCGAGTCGGCGACGTTCGAACTGGTGGCCACGTGGCTCTGGACAGCCCAACGGGTACATCCCCCGTTCGACGCCCCCCCGGTGCTGGCCGCCGCCGCCCGCGCTATCACCGACACATTCGACGGTGCACCGCTAGAGCGCGCTCGACTGGCGTTGGTGGGGATGCGCAGCGCGGATCCGTTGCGCGACGACCGTCGCCCGTCGGCGGTGGCCGCCGCCGGCCGGGCGATCATCGCGACGTTGCTCGAAGTCCTACCGCTGGTGGGCGATGCGCCGCCGCCGCAGGCGTCTGTAGCTCACCGGCTGTGGCCGCGACTGACTGGGGCGCGAGCATCGAAAGGAGCAGTACGCGAGCTTGAATCGGCGCTCGTAGTTCTCGCCGACCACGAGCTTGCCGCTTCGACGTTGGCCGCACGAGTTGCGGCCTCGACCTGGGCCGACCCGTACCTCGTGGTTACTGCCGGTTTGGCGGCGCTCGGCGGCCCGTTGCACGGTGGCTCTGCCGAACTCGCGCGCGAGCTCGTGCGGGAGGTGCGAGACAGGGGCGAATCTGGGGCAAGCGCGGTCGGCAGTCGCCTTCGGGACGCGCAGCTGATCCCTGGCTTCGGACACAGCGTCTATCTCGAACGCGACCCGCGCGCGGACGTGTTACTTCGCAACTCGATGCGCCACCGCTCCGCGACGCGGGCAGCCGCGCGCTCGATACTGGACACGATGCGCGAACGGGAGTTGCCCTTCGCGAACGTCGACTTCGGACTCGCCGTGCTCGCCGAGGCGAACGCAATGATCCCGGGTGCAACGGAGATCATCTTCGCGATCGCTCGGACGGCTGGATGGCTGGCCCACTCGATCGAGGAGTACGAGCACCGGCTCCGCTTCCGACCACGCGCGTCCTACACCGGCATCGCTCCGCCGATCGAAGAGGTCAAAGACGAGGATGCCCGAGTCAACCAACCCGGGCCGACTGGCCGCCGTCTACGGCGAGCAGCACGCCCGTGATGAATGCCGACTCGTCGGAAGCGAGGAACAGCGCAGCGTTCGCAACATCCCACGCCGTCCCTTGGCGTCCCATCGGCACGGCTGCGGCCCGCGCCGCAGCGACCGCAGCGCGGTCGGCGCCGATGTGACGAGCGGCCGCGTCGACTGCCATGGGCGTGTCGATGAAGCCAGGGAGGATCGCGTTCGCACGCACGCCGCGAGCGGCGTTCGTGATGGCCAGGTTCTGGGTCAGCGCGTTGACGCCGGCTTTGGACAGCTTGTAGGCGGTGAGGTTGCCGGCCGCCGCAATCGACGCCAGCGACGAGACGTTGACGATGGCGCCGTTTCCGCTGGCGCGCAGCGCCGGGATTGCCGCTCGGCATGTTCGCCACATGGCCCGCAGGTTCACCGACATGATTCGGTCGTAGACGTCGTCGGCTAGATGGTGAGGCGGTGCGTCGCCGGCCCCGATGCCGACGTTGTTGTGGAGGATTTCAAAGCCGCCAAAGAACTCGAGGGCAGTGGCGACGATGTCCGATGGACCGTCGTCGGTGGAGACGTCCGCGACGAGCGTGCGGACCTCTGTTCCTTGCGCTCGGGCGAGATCCGCCGTCTCGGTAAGCGACTCAGGGTCACGGTCGACGAGAAGCAGCGGCGCGCCTTCCCGAGCAAAGGTGATGGCAGTCGCCCGACCGTTGCCGATCGTCTCGCCAGGCGTTTGACCCGCGCCGACGAGCACCGCGACACGCCCGGCAAGTCGTTGCACACTCATCCCCGCAGTTTGGCCGCACGCTGCGACCTCAGTTCGTTACGCCTGCTAGGAACGCCTTGATGCCCTACCGGACGATTATCGAGCCCTTCCGGATCAAGGCGGTCGACCCCATCCGCTTTACGACGCGCGCCGAGCGCGAGCGCTCTCTCGCGGCCGCCGACTGGAACCTGTTTCGTTTGAGCGCCGACGACGTCGTCATCGATTTGCTCACGGATTCGGGCACCGGTGCAATGTCGGCGGCACAGTGGGGGGCGCTCATGACCGGCGACGAATCGTATGCCGGGTCGCGGTCGTTCGACCGGTTCGAAGCGGTCGTGCGCGAGCTCACTGGATTCGAGCACGTGATCCCGACCCATCAGGGCAGAGCTGCGGAACGCATTCTCTTTGCCAGTGCGGTGGAGCGCGGTCACGTAGTTCCGAACAACAGTCACTTCGACACGACGAGAGCGAATGTCGAGATGCAGAGCGCTCACGCGCTTGACCTCCCGTGCGCCGACGCCGCGGATCTGCACAGCGACTCGCCGTTCAAGGGAAACGTCGACATCGACGCGCTCACGCAACTGCTCGACTCCGACGCGGCCGTGCCTTTGGTGATGGTGACAGTCACGAACAACTCCGGCGGCGGTCAGCCGGTTTCGCTCGCGAACCTGCGCGCGGTGCGGGAGGTGTGCGATCGATTCAGCGTTCCGTTGTTCCTCGACGCGGCGCGGTTCGCCGAGAACGCCTGGTTCGTTGTCGAACGCGAGGACGGTCAAGCCGGACGCAGTCCTCGGGAGGTCGCGGAGGAGCTGTTCCGGCTGGCCGACGGCTGCACGATCAGCCTCAAGAAGGATGGCCTGGGCAACATCGGTGGCGTGCTCGCTCTAAACGACGGCGCTTTAGCGCAGAAGTGTCGCGCGCTGCTGACCATTACCGAGGGCTTCCCTACCTATGGCGGCCTGGCCGGTCGTGATCTCGAGGCACTGAGCCAGGGACTGCTCGAGATCACCGAACCGGACTACCTGCGCTACCGGATTCGCACCGCCGAGTATCTCGCCGAGAAGGCATGGAGCGCCGGCGTGCCAACCGTTCGCCCGCCCGGTGGGCACGCTGTCTACCTCGACGCAGGTGCGCTGCTTCCCCACATCCCGGCGCACGAGCTGCCCGCGCAGGCGCTCGCGTGCGAGCTGTATCTCGAGGGAGGCGTGCGCGGCGTGGAGATCGGCACGCTGATGTTCGGCCGACCGCGACCCGGTGAAACCGACGAACCGGCGCGCCACGAGCTTGTCCGGCTCGCGCTGCCCCGCCGTGTCTACACGCAGAGCCACATCGACTATGTCGGGGAGGTCATCGCCGAAGTGGCTCCGCGAGCGTCGACGCTGCGGGGACTGAGAATTACCGAGCAACCGCCGTGGCTGCGCCACTTCACCGCACGGCTCGCGCCCCTATGAGTTTCGACTGCGTAGCCTCCTGATATGGCGACGACGACGTACACCGTGACAGGAATGACCTGCGGGCACTGCGAGTCGGCAGTGAAAGGCGAGCTGACCAAGCTCGACGGCGTGACCGAAGTGAACGTCGACCTCGACTCCGGGGCAGTGGAGGTTTCGAGCGAGGCGGACCTCGACGACATCGCGGTCCGCGCCGCGATCGAGGAAGCCGGTTTTGAACTCGCAGGCTGAGACGGTTTCCTGGGAGCGCTGCGGCCTCTAACCTCGCTGGTGCCCAAAGCCTCGGAGGGTCGTTGAGCACGCAGACGCTCGGGATACCGAAATTAGGGGATCGACCGATCCTGCGCATCCTGCCGCGCGGGCTCAGCCTCCCCGACGACGCGTGGAGGGCGCGTCACCGCGCCATCCTGCTCGTGCTTTGGGCGCACTCGGCGGCGCTTCCTGTGTTCGCTGTGCTGCGAGGGTTCGACTTGCCGCACATCGTGCTCGAGAGCCTGGTGGTCCCGACAACCACCGTCGTCGCCGCATGGTCGACACTCTCGCGGCGGACGCGGACCGTCGCCGCCAGCATGGGCCTGCTGTCGTCGTCGGCCGTCCTGGTGCATCTCTCCGGCGGCGTCATCGAAATGCACTTCCACTTCT
>DATLOH010000085.1:0-7623 GCA_035536375.1 Acidimicrobiales bacterium | reverse complement strand
GGGTGCGGCCCTGCGAGAGCACGATCGATGTCAGCTATTGCGCGCTGCTGCGCGCCGGTGAGTGGGAATGGCAGCGCGGCGTGAAAGCGCTCGACCAACGGTGACCCGGTCACATGCCGAATCCCAGTGGCCTCCGCTTCGTAGCGACGCTTACGCATCACAAGCACGGCCTGGAGCCGGAGGAGCTCGTCGAAGGCGAGGCGCTTGCGCGCCATCTGCGCGGCGGCCATCGATTCGGGCAGGTGGATGTTGCGCATTGCCCACGTGCGGTCCTGGAGGTCGAGCTCGTCGCGCACATCGACCGGCACGGGGTCGGCGAACTCCCCCGCCCGCTCGAGCGACTCCCCTACGAAGCCGGCCAGCTCCCACGTCGTCAGCGCGGCCTTTTCGGACTGCGGATATACCGGGATCACTTTGCCGGTTCGGTCGCCGATCAGGTCGACCACAGGGCTGGTCATCTGCCGCCGGCCGCGGTACATGTCGAGCTTGCCGAAGAACACCGCCTCGGTCCCGACCGTCAGCTGCTTGGCCCGCCACGCTTGGTTGAAAAACGTGCAGATCAAGTAGCTGCTGCCGTCGAACACGTCGACCTCGACGAGCGACCGCCCCCCGCGCGACCGGCGCGCGTTCACGCGCTTCACGGTCGCGAGCACCATCGCCTCCTCGCCGATCTTGAGGTCGCGGATCTGTGCCTGGTTGGTGCGGTCTATATAGCGACGCGGGTAGTGCGTCAGCAGGTCGAGGACGCTGTGGATGTCGAGCGCGGCGAGTGCTTCGGCCTTCTTCTCACCGACTCCTTTGAGGACCGAGACGTCGAGCCCCGCGAGCTGGCTGAGCTTTCTTGTGCTGCGCGGTTTCGACGGTTCGCTCCTGGCGTCGCTCGGTGTCGATGGTTCGCTCCTGGCGTCGCTCACTCGATCGACAGCAGGTACGGGTACAGCGGTTGGCCGCCGTGGTGCACCTCGACACCCGCGTTCGGGCGGTGCTCGCGCACCCATTCGGTGAGGTGACGCGTGTTCGCCGCAGTCGCGCCCTCGCCCTCAATCAGGGTGATGATCTCGTGGTCGTCGGTGACGAGCTTCTCGAGCAGCCCGGCGCCCGCCTCGTTGAGGCTCTCGGCCACCACGACGATCCCGTCGCGCGAGATCCCAAGGAAGTCGCCGGCGTGGATCGTGCCCGCATCGGACTCGGCGTCACGTACTGCATGGGTGATCTCGCCGGCGATGACGCGGTCGGCGGCCTCGCCCATGCACCGCGCGTTCTCCTCCGCTGACGCCTCCGGGTCGTATTCGAGCAGCGCCGCGAAACCCTCTGCGACCCCGTGCGTCTTCACGACCCGCACGGTCTTGTCGGTGAGCTCGCCTACCTGCTCGGCGACGGGGACGATGTTCTTGTTGTTCGGAAGCACCACCACTTCGCGCGCCGGGGCGGCCTCGACCGCTTCGAGGATTTGCGCGGTCGACGGGTTCATGGACTGCCCGCCGGCCACCATCTGCTGAACACCGAGGCTGCGGAAGATCCTGCGGATCCCGTCGCCGGTCGCAACGGCGACGACGGCGGTCGGCACTGGCATGGCGACGGTCTCTTCGGGCGGCAGCGCGGCGGCGTCACGCACCCACCGTTCCTCCTCGACCTGCTCCATGAGATCGGTGACGCGGATGCCGCGAGGACGGCCGGCGTCGAGCGCGGCCTCGACGGCGGCGCCGATGTCGTCGGTGTGGATGTGGCAGTTCCAGATGCCGTCACCGCCGACCACGACGATCGAGTCTCCGATGCCCGCCCACACGTCCTTGAACGCCGGGATCGTGGAGTCGGGCGCCTCGAGGAAGTACATGACCTCGTAACGCAGGTCGGCAAGACCGGGCGTGCTGCCATGGGCCTGGTCGGCGACGGCGTCGAGTCCCGAGTAGTCCGGCGCGTCGGTTCCGTCGAGCGCGGGCGCCTCGGGCATCGGACGACCGTCCGCCACGTGCAGCGCACCGTCGAGCATCAGCAGGAACCCGGCGCCGCCGGCGTCGACCACCCCGGCCTGCTTGAGCACCGGGAGCATCTCGGGCGTGCGGTTGAGTGCGTCCTCCCCGGCGACTCGCGCGGCTTCAAGGGTCTCGAGCAGCGTGCCCCCGGCGGCCGCCGCCTTGCTTGCCGCTTCGGACGCCTCGCGCACGACCGTCAGGATCGTGCCCTCGACCGGGCGCATCACTGCGGCGTAGGCGCCTTCGCTGGCGTTGGCCAACGCAGCGGCGATCTCCGTCGCCCCGGCGCCGTCCACCGCCTCCTTGCACCCGTCGGCGATCCCGCGCAGGACTTGCGAGAGGATCACGCCCGAGTTGCCGCGTGCGCCCATCAGCGAGCCTCGGCTGATGGCCTGGCACACCGACCCAAGGTCGTCGCATCCGTCGAGCGCGGTCACGACTGATTCGAGCGTCAGCGCCATGTTCGTTCCGGTGTCGCCGTCGGGAACCGGATAGACGTTGAGTCGGTTCACGCGCTCTTGGTGGGCCCGAAGGCCGTCGCGAAACGCCCGCATCACACCCGCGAGATCACCGGGGGCGAGCCGTTCGAGCACCGTCATCGGCGGGATGCTAACGCCCGCACGTTGGAGCACAACCGCCGAACTGCTACCTTGGTCGGCCGTCCCTGCAGGTCTTCCGGTTCGAGGTGCGCGTCATGGCAGCAGTTTGCGAAGTGTGCGGTAAGCACCCCGGCTTTGGCATGGCCGTGAGTCACTCTCACCGGCGTACGAAGCGGCGCTGGAACCCGAACATCCAGCGGATTCGGGCGATCGTCAACGGCTCGCCCCGCCGCGTGCACGTCTGCACCGGCTGTATCAAGGCGGGCAAGGTCACCAAGCCGCCCGTCACCCGCCGCTCCGCGGTCTAGAAGACTGTTGAAGAACTACCCGCACAGCCGAGCGAACCACGATCGTCGGACGCAACCGGGCTCGTTCGCGCCACGCCGCTCCGCGGCGGACCATTCTTCAACAGGCTTCTAGGTCACCGCTCGGCCGAGCGGGTCTGCCGGACCCGGTCCTGAACCAACCTCCAGCCCGGTCTGGATAGCCCGCGCCGCGAACGCCTTGGCCTGGCGACAGGCGTCGACGATCGAGTCGCCCTTGGCCAAGTAGGCGCAGATCGCCGCCGACAGCACGCATCCCGACCCGTGGTCGTTGGGCGCGTCGAAACGCGGGCCATCGAGCCACACCGCGTCGGCGCCGGCGCGCACGAGGCAGTCGGGGGCGAGGTCGCCGGGTAGGTGGCCTCCGGTTACGAGCGCCGCCTCGGCCCCGCGCTGCACGAGCAGGTGCGCACAGTCGACCATTCCGTCACGGTCGAGGATCGCCGCGAGCCCCGTTAGCCGAGCGGCCTCGGCCAAATTCGGCGTGACAACGGTTGCGCGCGCGAGCAGCTCGTCAAAGGCATCGGCATCGTCGCCCGGTTCGTAGAGCGAGTCGCCGGTCGACGAAACCAGCACCGGGTCGACGACGAGCGACGCGACACCCGAGCCCTCGAGGGCGGCGATGACCGCCCGGACGTGCTCCGACGACACCAGCATCCCGGTCTTTGCCGCACTCGGATGCAGGTCGATCGCCACGGCGGCGATCTGAGCGGCGACCATGTCGGGCGAAACGGCCTCGACGCGCTCGACGCCGCGGGTGTTCTGCGCCGTCACGGCGGTGACTGCGCACGTGCCCCACACGCCGATCGCTCCGAACGTGGACAGATCGGCCGAGACGCCCGCTCCCCCGCCGGAGTCGGTACCCGCGATCGTCAACGCGACCGGAGTGGGCTTCACGTCGTCCTCCAATGTCGATAGCCGCGAGGCTCGAGTGGCTGATCGGCCACCGTGACCGCGGGCGGGCCGGGGCGACACTGGCCGAGCCGCACCCATCCTTCGATCTCGACGCCGGGCGGCGCTGTGCACAACAGCTCGTAGTCGTCGCCTCCGGCGACCGCCTCGTCGAAAGTCGCGCCGTTGGCCACCGGTACGCCGTCGAGCGCGATGGTGACGTTCGAGCTGCGGGCCAGGTGCCAGGCGTCGGCGGCGAGACCGTCCGACACGTCGATCATGGACGTGGCGCCTGCGGCCGCGGCGGCCAGGCCCTCGCTCACGCGCGCCCGCGGCCGCCGGTGCGCCTGCACGCACAGCGCATCCTCCGCCCCTTCGCTGCGCAGCATGCGCAGTCCGGCAGCGGCGCGCCCGAACGCACCAGTCGCCCAGACGGCGTTTCCGGGCCACGCTCCGGCACGCGTGACCGCGTCATGGCCAGGGCACCGCCCCAGTGCGGTGATCGACACGACAACCGCTTCTGACCCCGGCGACGGACTCGACAAATCGCCGCCGATCACGGCCGCGTCGAGCACTGCACAAGCCTCGGTGATCCCGTCGTAGAGGCCGCTGACGTCGAACCCCGTTGGCGCAACGAGCGCGACGAGGACGCGTTGGGGGCGGGCGCCCATCGCCGCAAGGTCCGAAGCGTTGACCATGACCGCCTTCCAGCCGACGTCGGCGGTGGACGACAGGCCCGGGTCCCAATCGACGCCCTGGACCATGGCGTCGGTGGTGAGCACCCATCCCCCGCTGATCACTGCGGCGTCGTCGCCGATCCACAACTCGCCCGGCGGCGGTGACGGCAGCCGGCGCCGCAGCGCCTCGATGACCTCGAACTCCTCGTCGACTGGTTCGTTGCTCAGGTTCGCCCTCCGGTAACGTTTGCCGCCCAAGTCGCAGCAAAGAAGCTACGAGAAGGAGGCCCGGCCGAGTGCAGGGTGTCATCAAGTCGTACGACCCGACCACGCACGAGGGGACGGTCGTGCGCGATACGGACCGGGCCAGCTTCGATCTCGCAGCGGATGCCTTGGAAGGCTCGATCTTCCGGATGCTCCGACCGGGCCAGCGCGTCGTGTTCGATCTCGACGCCGCCGAGCTCGCCACCGCCCTCCGCCTCGGATCCGAGGTCGACATGGGCGCGCCGGCCCCGCCGCCGGACGCCGAGGAGCTCTAGATGCCCGACGCCCCCCTATCGACGAACTCAGCGCTGCTCGCGTGGGTCGAAAAGATGGCGGCCCTCACGACGCCCGACCGCATCGAGTGGTGCGATGGATCCGCCGAGGAGTACGACCGCCTCTGTCAGCTCCTCGTCGACCAGGGCACGTTCACGAAGCTGTCCGACGCCAAGCGCCCGAACAGCTACTGGGCCACATCCGACCCAGGCGACGTCGCCCGTGTCGAGGACCGCACCTACATCTGCTCGACGAACGAGGAAGACGCGGGGCCGACCAACAACTGGCGCGACCCGGCCGAGATGCGGTCGACGCTCTCCGAGCTGTTCGCGGGCTCGATGAAGGGACGGACGATGTACGTCGTCCCGTTCTCGATGGGACCGCTCGGTTCGCCGATCGCGCACATCGGGGTGCAGCTCACCGACTCGCCCTACGTGGCGGTGTCCATGCGGATCATGACCCGTATGGGAGCGAAGGCACTCGACGTGCTCGGCGACGGCGAGTTCGTGCCGTGCCTGCACTCGGTGGGGGCGCCGCTGTCCGACGGTGCTGCTGATGTCGCGTGGCCGTGCAACGCCGAGAACAAGTACATCGTCCACTTCCCCGAGACCCGGGAGATCTGGTCGTTCGGCTCGGGCTACGGCGGTAACGCCCTGCTCGGCAAGAAGTGTTTCGCGCTTCGCATTGCATCCGCCATGGCCCGCGACGACGGCTGGCTCGCTGAGCACATGCTCATCCTCAAACTCACCAACCCCTCGGGCGACGTGCGCTACATCAGCGCCGCGTTCCCCTCCGCCTGTGGCAAGACCAACCTGGCGATGCTCGTTCCAAGCTTGTCGGGGTGGACGGTCGAGACCGTCGGAGACGACATCTGCTGGATGAAGTTCGGTGACGACGGTCGCCTCTACGCGATCAACCCCGAGGCCGGGTTCTTCGGCGTGGCACCGGGGACGGGCGACGACACCAACCCGAACGCCATGCACACGCTCACCGAGAACTGTCTGTTCACCAACACTGCGCTCACCGACGACGGCGATGTGTGGTGGGAGGGAATGACGAGCGAGAAGCCCGCGCACCTCATCGACTGGAAGGGCAACGACTGGACTCCCGAGTCCCCCTCGCCGGCTGCGCATCCGAACGCCCGCTTCACCGCCCCTGCCGCGCAGTGCCCGTCGATCGCTCCGGAATGGGAGGACCCGAAGGGCGTCCCGATCTCGGGGATCCTGTTCGGCGGCCGCCGAGCGTCTGTCGTCCCGCTCGTGCACGAGGCGTTCTCGTGGAACCACGGCGTGTTCCTGGGGTCGATCATGACGTCGGAAACCACGGCCGCCCAGGCGGGAGCCGTTGGCAATCTGCGCCGCGATCCTTTCGCCATGCTTCCGTTCTGTGGCTACAACATGGCCGACTACTTCGCGCACTGGCTGTCCATCGGCGAACGGGCCGATGCCGACAAGTTGCCGAAGATCTTCTACGTCAACTGGTTCCGCAAGAGCGCCGACGGGCGTTGGCTGTGGCCCGGGTTCGGTGAGAACAGCCGCGTGCTGGCGTGGATCTTCGACCGTGTGAACGGCACCGGTGCCGCAGTCGAGAGCCCCATCGGCTTGCTGCCGCCCCCGGACGCGATCAACACCACCGGCCTCGACGTCAGCGATGCGGATGTGACCGAGCTGCTGTCGGTTGACGTCGAGCAGTGGCGTGCGGAGGTCCCGCTCATCGAGCAGCACTTTGCGACGTTCGGGGATCGCCTCCCGACGGCGCTCCGTGACGAGCTCGCCGCGCTGGAGAAGCGTCTCTCCGACTAGCGTCCTTTGCTGCCGCATCATCACCGCACCGTCTCCAGGAGGAACCGTGGCCGTCAGCGCATTCGTGCTCATTCAGACCGAGGTCGGCAAGGCCGCTTCCGTGGCCGAAGCCGTCGGCGCCATGTCCGGCGTCGTTTCGGCTGAGGACGTCACCGGTCCCTACGACGTCATCGTCCGAGCAGAAGGCAGCACCCTCGACGAGCTCGGCAAGATGGTCGTCAGCAAGATCCAGCTCATCGACGGCATCACCCGCACCCTCACCTGCCCCGTCGTCCACCTGTAGCTCCGCCCAGGCGGGCCACTAGCCACGCCGAGAGCCGTCCACGCCGAGAGCCGGGGCGGGCTCAACCCGCCTTCGAGTACTTCCGCCAGGCAGCCTGCCGTTCACTCTCAGCGCTCTCGCGTTCGATTCCCATCGCAGTCACGCTTCCGGCCAGGCACAGCCTCGTCGAGCCAGGCGGCGAGACAACGCCCGGGACAAATTGACGCCCTGCGCGCGGGGCGCGCTGCCGCCACTTATGCGACGCTCCGTAGTCGGTCGCGGCTGGTTGCTTGCTGTCCGCCGGGTCCGGTGAAGGTGGTTATGCCGGTGGTCGGGTCGTAGGTGACGGTCCAGCCGCCTTCGTGGACGAGGTGGTGGTGTGCGAGGCACAGCGGGACGCCGTTGTAGACGGCGGTGACGCCGCCGTTCTCCCAGAAGACGAGGTGGTGGATCTGGTAGATCCGCCGTTCGCAGCCCGGGGAGGCGCAGCGATGCCCGTGGCGGGCTTTGATGGCGCGGCGCTGGGCGACGGTCCACGTGCGGGTCTTCTGTCCGACAT
>DATLOH010000084.1:0-4222 GCA_035536375.1 Acidimicrobiales bacterium | reverse complement strand
GCCTTGCGGATCACGAGTTGTACGCGCGGGACGGTGGCCTCGCAGTACGCGTACAGCAGCTTCGCACCGTGGCGGATGATGCCGCCGAACTCCTGCTCGGTGCCCGGAAGGAACCCGGGCACGTCCACGAAGGTCACGAGTGGGATGTTGAACGCGTCACACGTGCGGACGAACCGCGCGCCCTTCTCGGAGCTCTCGATGTCGAGAACGCCGGCGAGCATGTTCGGTTGGTTGCCGACAATCCCGACGACCTGGCCGTCAACCCGAGCGAACCCGCACACGATGTTGCGAGCCCAGTGCGCGTGGTACTCGAAGAACTCGCCGTCGTCGACCACCACCGCGATGAGCTTCTTCATGTCATAGGGCTGGTTCGAACTGTCCGGAAGCATCGCCGTGAGCTCCGGGCACGCTCGGTCTCGCGCGTCGCTTGGCGCGAAGAACGGCGGCTCCTCCATGTTGTTCGCCGGCAGGAACGACATGAGGTACCGAACCTGATCGAGGCACGCTTTCTCGTCCGCAGCGACGAAGTTGGCGACGCCGGACTTGGTGGCATGGCTCATGGCGCCACCAAGCTCCTCGAGTGTGACGTCTTCACCCGTAACCGCCTTGACCACGTCAGGCCCGGTGATCGCCATGTGGCTCGTGCCGTTCACCATGAAGATGAAGTCCGTCATCGCCGGGCTGTACACCGCTCCGCCCGCACACGGCCCCATCACGACGCTGATCTGCGGGACGACGCCGCTAGCCCTCACATTGCGAAGAAAGATGCCGCCGTACATCGCAAGGCTTACGACGCCTTCCTGGATGCGCGCGCCGGCCCCGTCGTTGATTCCGATCATCGGAACCCCTACCGAGCTTGCGAGGTCCATGACCTTGTGGATCTTCTCGGCGAAGACCTCGCCGAGCGCACCTCCGAACACGGTGAAGTCCTGCGAGAACACGCAGACCCGCCGACCGTCGATTGTGCCGAATCCGGTGACGACGCCGTCGGTGTACGGACGCGTCTTCTCGATGCCCATGCCAACGGCGCGATGCCGAGCAAGCATGTCGAGCTCTTGGAACGATCCTTCGTCGAGCAGATAGTCGACGCGCTCACGCGCCGTCATCTTGCCTTTGTTGTGCTGACGGGCCACGGCCGCTTCGGCTCCCGGCGAGAGCGCTTCTTGCTTCCGCTGCTCCAGCTCCTTCAGCCGCTCAGCCATGGGGTGATCCATGAGCAGAAGGCTAGGAGACTGTTGAAGAACTAACAGCACAGTCGTCATCTCGACGCTCGAAACGTTGTTACTGGTTCCTTCGCGTCACGCCGCTTCGCGGCGGACCATTCTTCAACGGGCTCCTAGAGCGTCGTGCCGGACGGCCCGGAGCCGCGGCGCGGGCAGAATGGTGTTGTGGAATCCACTCGGGAAGCACGCTGGCCCGAACCGGTTGAGCCACCACCGTCACCCTGGATCCTGCCGGATCCCAACGACGCTGATCGCGTCGGTTTGGTCGGCGTCGGCGCCGATCTTGCTCCCGGCACGCTGCTGGCCGCGTACCGCGCCGGCCTCTTCCCCATGCCAGTCGGGGAAGGGGAGGCCACCGCTATGGGGTGGTGGTCACCGGAACGGCGTGCGATCCTGCCGCTCGACGGAGTGATCGTCAGCCGCTCACTCCACAAAGCGCGCAAGCGTTTTGAGATCCGCGTGAACACCGCGTTCGCGCAGGTCGTACAGGCGTGCGCCGACCCGCGCCGACCTGGAAGCTGGATCACGTCTGCGATCACTGAGGCATACGCCGAGCTGCATCGCCTGGGCTGGGCGCACTCGGTCGAAGCGTGGTCGGTCGACACCGGCGAGCTCGCCGGTGGCCTCTACGGCGTCGGCATAGGTGGCTTGTTCGCGGGTGAGTCGATGTTCCACTGGAGAACGGATGCCTCCAAGGCGGCGCTGGTCTCTCTTGTCGAACGGATGGAGGTCGGCGGGGGCCTGCTGCTCGATTGTCAATGGCTGACGCGCCACCTCGCATCACTGGGCGCAATCGAGATCAGGCGAGCCGACTACCTCGCCTGGCTGGCAAAGGCGATCGCGCTGCCGAATCTGCGTCTGCGATAACCGCCCGCACCGAGTCGCTACGGCGACAGATTCGCGGCGCGCATTGCTACGTGCTCGGCTTCGATGCGGTCACAGAAGGCAGGAAATCCCGGTGTCGGACCGACCCACACGATCTGGTCGACATCGTCGAGCAGGTTGCGGTCGACGCGCAGTGTGGCGATGTCCTTGAAGAGGAGCGCAAGGTCGCGGTTCGTCGCCAGCGTGTGCGCGAGCGTCGCGCCAGCGCGCACCGAGACCTCCCACTGTCCGGGCGCGTCCGGGATCTTCTCGATCGACCCGTAACACGCCAGCACGGCGGCCGCCGACTTTGCTCCCCACCCGGGGAGCCCGGGGAAACCGTCGGCAGAGTCGCCGACGAGGGCCAGGTAATCGGGAATGCTCGGCGGGCTCACGCCGAACTTCGCACGCACGCCATTGGCGTCGATGATCTTTCCGGCGCGTCGGTCGACCTGCACCACCTTGCCGTCCTCGCGCACGCACTGACCGAGGTCCTTGTCCGGGGTCCAGATGGCCACCTGTTCAACCCGGTCGTCCTCTGCGGCGATTGCGGCGACAGTCGCGAGCGCGTCGTCGGCTTCGAGCTCGACCATCGCGAACGTCGCGACGCCCATCGAGATCAATGCCTCCTCGAGCAACGGGAACACGGAAAGCAGCTCGGGGTCTATCCCGGCGCCCGTCTTGTACCCGGGCCACAAAGCATTACGGAAACTCTCGATCACATGGTCAGTGGCAACGGCGACGTGAGTGGCGCCGTCGTCGAACAGTTGCAGGACCGTTGCCAACACACCGCGCACCGCGGCGCGTCCCGTACGGGTGGCCTCGTCGCGTTGGCCGTAGAAGTGACGGAACAGCTCGTAGGTGCCGTCGACCAGGTGGACTCGCATCAGCTGCGCAGCAGGCCGGCGATCGCAGTCGCCAGTCGCTCGGGCGCTTCGAGCATCGGGAAGTGACCGACGTCGTCGAGCGTCACGAGAAGGGCGTCCGGGCGAGCGTCGATGAGCCGCTCGGTCATTGCGTACACGGCGACCGGGTCGAGCGCTCCCCACACGACACCAAGCGGCGACGGGTGCGTTTCGATCGCGCCGGTGAAACGCGCTTCCTCGGCGCGTCGGTCTTCGATGTAGCGAATCGTGCGTGCCAGCAGCGTGTGCCCGTCGTTGTGGGCCATGAACGCCCACAGCGCGGCCAGGTCGGCGGGATCCGGTTGGTTGGTCGGCGAGCAGATCGCCGCGAGCGCGGCGGTGAAGGCGTCCTCCGTGAACACGCCCTCGATGCGCTCGTCCGGCGCCTCGAGCAGCATCTGTTGACCCGCGGTCAGCTGAGCCATCTCGATATAGATGCTGCCGTTGGTGAGCACTCGTTCGGACACGCCGAACGGCAACTCCCCTACGAGGTCGCGCGCCAGAAGCTCGCCGCCGACGGTGTTGCCCATGTCGTGGGTGATGAGCGCAACGCTTTCGAAGCCAAGGAGGTCGACGACCATTTCGACCGCGTCGGCGTAATTGCGGATCGAGTAACGCATGTCGGGCTTGTCCGAGAGGCCGAACCCCGGCAGGTCGACGGCGACAACGTGGCGACGGTTGGCCAGCACGGGGATCACATGCCGCCAGTCATAAGAACAGGTCGGGTATCCATGGACGATCACGACCGGGTCGAGGTCGTTGTCTTCCTCCGCCGGCCACTCGACGAAGAACACCTCGCCCTGATCCGTGAGCGTGTAGCCGCCCTCCTCGTTCCACTCGTCGAGGACCGGATGACCGAAGATCGACACTAGGACTCACCCACGAGCTCGGCGGCCGAGCTCAAATCGCGTCCCAGACCATGCCGTCGCCACCGTCGCCGAAGAGCGCCTTTGCCGGCGTTTGCTTGTCGATGTGGCCGATGAGCCCGGTGTAGATGCCGTAGCCGACAAGCTCCTGGAGACGCGGCTCGAACGTCTTCACCAATTTTGGCTGAAGGCCGAGTTGCTGGTTCTCCTGCTGGCGGATGTAGCCCGCGCAGTAGTTCATCGCGATGCCGATGCGGCGCTCATCGGTACGGTTGGCGCCGCCGCCGTGCCAAAGGCTCCCGTGCCAGATCAACACGCTGCCCTTGGGCATCTCGGCCGCGATCGACTCGTACGGCTGGCCGTA
>DATLOH010000083.1:0-22616 GCA_035536375.1 Acidimicrobiales bacterium | reverse complement strand
GCGCTAGCACGATTGAAGTAGTCACCCGGCAGAGTCGGCGCGTTGACGCCGAAGTGCAGCTGGCTCACACCCGAAGCGGGAACCGCGACCGGCACCGTCCACTCGAGGTGACGCCCGCCATCGGTGACGACGGGGTCGTCGGTTGTGACGCCCGACGTCGAGCCTGGCCGGTACGTGAACCCGGCGGGCAGGTCGTCAACGATGGTCGCCAGGTTGAGGCTGAAGGGATTCGGGTTGGTTACCGAGATCGTGTAGCCGGTTGTCCCGCCCGCCTCCGCGGTCGAGGCGTCGGCGGTCTTCGACGTGGTCAACGGCTGGACCTCGACGGGGGAGAAATTGAGCTTGAGCGACTTCGTGACCGTTGCGCCGAGACCGACGCTGAAGCTCCAGCTCAGCCCCGCCGCGTTGTCCGCGAAGGTCGTGCAGTCACATGTGTTCGCGTACGCGACGCGATTGACCGGTGCCGCCCACACGGAACTCGGCGTGCCTTCGCGGTACTTACTGCCCGCCGAGAGCGGTTGCCACTGCATTGTGCGGCCGTTTGCAGCGGCGCAGCTGACCGAGCCGGTGGCGGAGTCGACACGCCCCGTGCCCCTGTCATCCCCGGCAAGGAAGCAGTTGCCGGCGCGGTACAAGATCACGCTCGACGACGACAGTCCTCGGTTCGCGACTGCGATATCCGTCCGGTAGGTGTCCTGTCCTTCGACATAGGTGTCGACCTGCGTCAGGCGGATCTTTGTCGTGCCTGCATCCACGACGGTGGTGACCTTGTAAGGGTTTGCCACCGTTCCGGCACCTGTGACCTGCGACTGGCTGACCGTCGTGAACTTCTTGTACTTGAGGGTCCCGGGATCGTGCGGCCCACTCGGGACGTCGCCCGGACCGAACGTAGTACCGCCGACCGCGATCAGCGTTGCGCAGCCCGTCCCGCCGAAGAATTCACTCCGGACGTCGGCCCGGTGGTCGACGTAGCAGTTGAGATCGTGGGTGGTTTTGATCTTGGTGAGGGGCCCGACGGACGAGATGACGCCCGACCCGGACTCGGCGCGCGCCGCAGTATCCGTGAGCAGGCTCAGGCCAGTTGTTGCGATCATGGTGGCGAGAGCTGTCGCGATTACCCGCCGGTGCATACGCAAGTGCATTGCGAACGCTCCTTTCCCCAACACAAACGGTACAGGTGGGGGCGCCCGCGCTCTATGTGTTTGATGTCACAACCCGTTCTTTTCGCCCCGACGTCCGTATGATCGACGCCGACGGAGGGCGAACGGTTGACGACGGACCTCAGGGCTTATGCGCCGAGATTGGTGTTGTCGTGGGCGAAAGACTCGCCTGACGCGCGCCATCGCTCGGTTTCGGGCTCGATGGTCTTCTGTGATGTGTCCGGCTTCACCGCGCTGTCGGAACGCTTGGCGGCGAAGGGCAAGGTCGGTGCGGAGGAGCTCACCGAGGTCCTGAACGCTGTGTTCACGAACCTGCTGGCCACCGCCGCCGAGTACGGCGGCAGCATGCTCAAGTACGGCGGCGACGCAGTACTCGTGTTTTTCTGGGGTGACGACCACGAGCGGCGCGCATGCCGGGCCGCCGTGTCGATGCGGGCAGCGCTTCGCGCTACCGCGACGCCCATTCGCCTGCGCATGTCGGTCGGGATCCACAGCGGCGACTTCGATTTCTTCCTCGTGGGCCAGTCCCATCGTGAGCTCGTCGTCACCGGGCCGGCGGCCACGGTGACCTGTGGCGCCGAGTCGGAGGCGTCCGCGGGCGAAATCGTCGTCAGTGCAGGGACGGCGAGCGTTCTGCCGCGTGGGTGCGTCGACGAACGGCGACGGCTGCGTCGCGCACCGACTGTCCGCGCCCAGCCGATCGAGCCACAGCCCGACGAGCCAGCGCAGCTGTTCGTGCCCACTGCGCTTCGCGAGCATCTGGTTACCGGCACGCACGATCCGTCGCACAGGCACGTAGCCGTGGGTTTCGTGCAGTTCAGCGGCGTCGACGAACTACTGCGCGTGCAAGGTGCGGACGCGGTAGCCGATCGCCTCGACCAGTTGACGGCGACAGCACAGCATGAGTTCGACGAGCACGGCGTGACGTTTCTCGCCACCGACATCAACGGCGACGGCGGGAAGATCATCGCGGTCGCGGGCGCACCGACGTCTTACGGCGACAACGAGGAACGCGCCGTGCGGGCGTTGACCTCGCTTCTGGCGAAGTTCGAGGGCCTCTCGTTGCGCATGGGCGTGCATCGCGGAGCGGTCTTCACCGGCGACATTGGCCCGCAGTTCCGTCGTACGTACACCGCTCTCGGCGACGTCGTGAACACCGCCGCGCGCGTCATGGCCTCGGCCGAGCCTGGACAGCTTCGTGCGACTACCGATGTTTTGGAACGCACGGACACGCTGTTCGCCACCGAGCAGCAGCCTGCTTTCATGGCCAAGGGCAAGAAGCAGCCTCTGACGACTTTCTCGGTCGGCGCGCCGCTCGGCCGCCGCGAGGAGCGGCACGGGCGGCTTCCGCTGTTCGGCCGCCAAGACGAACTGGCGAGACTTCTCGCTGCAGTCGAGCGGGCCGAAGACGGTCACGGCTCACTCGTCGAAGTGGTGGGCGAGGGAGGCATCGGCAAGACGCGGCTGCTCCACGAACTCGATGCCGCCGAGCCGGGCGCGCGAGCGGTTGCCGCCAGTTGTCAGCAGTACGAGATCACGACGCCCTACTTCGCTGCCCGTCAGCTCCTCAGTCGAGTGTTTCAATTGCGTGACCGGCCGCGGCCGCAGGATCTGAGAGCAACTGTGGCCGCAGTGGCCCCCGACCTCCTGCCGTGGCTGCCGCTTGTCGCACTTCCGCTCGACGTGCGCGTTCCCCAAACGCCCGAGGTGAGCGGGCTCGACGAGCGCTTCGTCAAGGAGCGCATGCAGCAGGTCGTGACCGAGCTAGTGACCCGCGCATGTGAAGGCCCTGTGCGGTGGGTGGTCGAGGACGCGCAATGGATCGACGAGGCCTCCCGCGAGCTTCTCGGGGCCGTCTTCGCGCGCGTCGCCGAGCGCCCTTGGTCGGTCTTCCTCAGCCGGCGACCCGAGGATCATCCGATCTTCGCCGGCATCGCGTCAGAGATGATCGTGCTTCGCCCCCTACCCGAAGCGGACGCAATCGGCCTCGCACGCGCAGCAGCGCCTCACGGACTGCTCCCTCCGGAGGCAGAGCTTTTGGCCCGGCGAGCGTCGGGCCACCCGCTGTTCGTGCGGGAGCTGGCCCAGGCGTTCCGCGGCGAGCAGGAGCTCGACGAGCTCCCGGACAGCATCGACGCCGTCATCACCGCTCGCATCGACGCGCTTGCGCCCCCCGAGCGCGCCGCGCTCCGGGTCGCCGCCGTCCTCGGAGCCACTTTTACCGTGGGCATGCTGCGACAGCTCGCACCCGAAGCTGACCTTCGCACGTTGCGAGCGTTTATCGACGTGCAGGGCGACACGGCGTCGTTTCGACAGGCGCTGTTCCAAAAGACGGCGTACGACGCGCTGCCGTTCCGGCAGCGCCGTGTCCTGCACGGCGCCGCAGTGCGACTGCTCGGCACAGAGGATGGGGCCGCAAACGACGAGGTGCTGTCACTCCATGCGTATGAGGGCCAGCTGTTCGAGGACGCTTGGAAGTACTCGGTACGTGCGGCGGAGAACGCGACAAAGCGGTTGGCCAACGCTGAGGCGATCGTGCTCTACCGCCGGGCGCTACGCGCCGCCCGCTCGCTCCCGGACCTGCCGGCAGAGAAGCACGCGGATGCATGGACGTTGCTCGGACGTCTGCTTGTGCGAGCAGGTCGGCTGCGGGAGGCGAAGGACGCCTACCCGCAGGCGCGTCGCCTCGTTGGCGAACGCCCGCGACTTCTGTTGAACGAAGGCGAGGTACGCGCCGAACTCGGACTCCCCACCCAGGCGATGCGATGGTTTCGGCGGGGACTGCGGTGTGCCGAGACCGACAAGTGGCGAATCCCGCTGCTCGGGGCAATGGCGAAGCTGCGGCTGAGTCAAGGCGACGTGGCCGTCGGCATGGCCATGGCGCGCGAGGCGGTCGCACTCGCTGAAGGCGATCCGCCGGACGTCGACGCCGGTCATGTCGCGGGCGCGTGGTCGATCCTCGCCGGTGGCGCGCTGATCAACGCCGACGCAAATGCCGCCGAATACAACCAGCGTGCACTTGCGCTCTACCGCGATGCCGAGGACAAGATCGGCGAGGGGACGGTGCTCAGCAACCTCGGGACACTTGCGTACGCGGAAGGCCGCATCGACGACGCGCTCGCTTTCTACAACGAGAGCCGTGATGCGCTGCACGCGGCGGGCGCCAGCGTCTTCGCTGCGGTTACCGCCAACAACATCGGCGAAGTGCTGGGTGAGGTCGGTCGGCTCGACGACGCAGTTGCGGTGCTCGAGGATGCGCTGGCGACGCTGCGCGTTGCCGACAGCTGGTACGCCGCGTACCCGTTGCGCAATCTCGCCGGCATCGCCGCTCAGCGCGGCGATGCCGTCGCCGCTACGCACTATCGCGATGCGATCGAGCAGTTCCGAAACGCCGGCGTCGAAAAGGAAGCGCAGGACACAGAGGCGCTGCTCGATCAGCTGGAGCTCGCCCCGCAGGCCTAACCGGTTAGAGGCACTTGGCGCGCATCGCCTCGATCAACTCGTTGAACGCCGACGCGTCGTCATCGTCGAGCGAATCGAGGTCCACCAGGCGGACGAACTCGCGCGAGAAGCACCGGGCGACGTCGACGGTGGCCCCGGCCGCCAACGCCTGGGCGACGATCTCGAGCCGTGCCTGGGGAAGGGCCAGCGCGAACTCTGCACTCGGCACCGGCTTTGGGATGCTGTCGGGTTCACACGCGTCCAGCTCCACGCGTGGGCCTTCGCGCGTGACCGTCACGCCCTCCGGCGGGAACGCCTGCTTCCAGCGCACGAGAGCGGCCTCCATTTCGCGGGCGTCCCGATCGGTGTCGCCGACGAAGTGAGCCCGCAAGCAGGCACGCCCGGCCTTCGTGTAACCGGAGTAAGCGTCACCGGACCAGCCGTCTACGGCTTCGATAGCAGTGCGAGCGTCGATGAACGAGGCGAGCACCACATACCAGGTGAGCACTCCGAAGTCCCCGTCGTCGGTGGCGGTCTCACCCGCACGCCGAGCCGGCTTGGCGACGTCGGCAGTCTTCTCGCGATCAATGAGCGCGAAGGGATTGATGACTCCCTCATCGCTGCCGGGGGGATCACGGAACAGTTTGTTGAGCGCGTCCTGGCCCTGTTCCTCGGCGACGATGGTGGTCATCGGCGCGCCTAGTTGATACGGGGCGGTGAAGAGGTGAAGGAGGGCGGGCGGGATGTCTCCGAGCTCGACGCCCTCGCGAGCGTCCTGCTGCTCGTTCAGGTAGTCGCGCGTTTCGCTTCCAGACAACTCTTCGGACGCGTACGCGGTCTCGATGCGCACCGCGTCGCCCTCGACAAGTGCGTGATGAATGCTTTCCGAGCCGTCGTCGTCGAACTCCTTCGTGAGGTCGAAGTGCTGGTCTTGGAGAGCGTGCGTGAGCTCATGGACGACCGTCACCCGTACGCCGACGGTGAGCTTGGTGCCCTTCACCACCATGCGGTCGCGCTCCGGGTCGTAAAAGGCCAGCGTGCCTTCGTCGACGATCTCGCCGGTTGCCTCGAGCAGGTCGGTGTCCTTGCGGAGCAGGCCGAGCGCGCGTGCCTGCCCGGTGAAGATCTCGATCTCCTCCTTGTCCTCTGCAGTGAGCTCGGCGGAGCTGCCGGCGCGGATCTCCTTGCGATAGGCCTCGGTGTCGAGGAAGGACACTGCGACAGGGTGTTTGAACTGCAGCCCTCGCTCCGATTCGACGTACGCGGCGAGCTTGGCAACGCGCGGGTCCCACTCCTTCGGAGGCTCGACCTTGTCGTCCGACTTCGCCGACGGTCGCGGCCGCTGCGGGTCGGTCTCGACGTTCGTCGTCGGTCGATCGATCATCGCCAGCGCGGCGCCGTTGCCGATGAGGAGGGCGGCGACAGCAGCTGCGAGTGCGCGCCGCACTGGGCGCGAAGAGTTCAAGAGCTCTTGCCGTACGTGCGCGGCGCGCGATACGACGCACCGATGAAGGGCTCGCCTCGGCCCGTGGTGTATCGCCACTGGAGCGAGATCCGCACGCCGACACCCTGACGGTTGAGGTACGGGACGGAGTGCTCCCAGTCCGCCTGACAACGCCCACCCATGACGAGCAGGTCGCCGCACCCCGGTGAAAGGTCATGCGTGGCACCGCGGCCTTCTTCGAGCGAGTAGCGGCTCGCCCGCGGGCGCAACAGCCAGGGCCGGCGCGCCCCGAGCGTGAGGATGGCGATGATCGTGTCGTCGAGCCATCGCATGTCGGTGTCTCGGTGGAACGCCTGCCCGTCCGCAGCGTTGCGGTAATGGATCATGCCGAACCCGTTGAACCGGGCGCCGTAGGTTCGCTGGAGCGTCTTGTGGACCTGGGCGAGGGCGGGGTGAGGAAGCGGTCGTCCTGGGCTCCACCAGGCACCGAGCCGGCGCTCGTCGATCCACTTCTCGTAGCGAAAGATCCGACTCGGTTGCCAGGCGACGCCGTGCAGCAGCGCCTCGAACAGTGCCGGCGATCCCTCTAGCCAGCCGCGGGAAACGTCGACCCAGGATGTCTCGTCGAGCTGGACTCGTTCGACAGCAGCATCAGTGGCTATGCGCACGGGCGAATCGGTCAGTGCCGTATCGCTCACACCCTCAGTGTGGCGCGTCCCTGCGACTCGATGTTCGCGCGCGGTCGATAGCCTGCGCCGATGGCACCGTTCGAGGTCTCGCGCGTGACGCCCCAGATCGGCGCCGAGGTCTCCGGGGTCGACCTCGAACCCGGTATCGGCGACGCAACGATCGCCGAAATACGCGCCGCGCTCCTCGAGCACAAGGTGCTGTTCTTCCGTCGCCAATCGCTCGACGCCGCGTCGCTTACGAAGCTCGCCTCGCGCTTTGGCGAGCCGACGCCCGCTCATCCCGTGGAGCCGAGCGTCGAGGGTCACCCTGAGGTGCTCGCGCTGGACTCCGAGGAAGGGGCGCGGGCCGACGTCTGGCACAGCGACCTGACCTTTCAGGAGCGGCCTCCGCTCGGTGCGTTGCTGTTCGCCGAGGAGGTGCCGAGTGCCGGTGGCGACACGCTCTGGACCGACATGTGCGGCGCGTATGACGCGCTGTCGCCGGCGATGCGAGCGTTCCTCGCCACGCTCACGGCGACCCACTCGCCGTCGAAGGCGGGCGACTACTTCGCAGCTCGCGATGTTGGCGGTGACAAGGCGGCGGCGACCGCCGGCACGCGGGTAGGCCACCCGGTCATCCGCGCCCATCCCGAGCATGGGAAGAGCAGCGTCTTCGTGAATCCGTTGTTCACCGACAAGATTGACGGGCTGCGCCGAGCCGAGAGTGAAGCGTTGCTCGAGATGCTGCACGCAGTTGCGGTGCGTCCTGAGCTCACGGTTAGGTGGCGGTGGGAGACCGGTGACCTAGCCTTCTGGGACAACCGCTGCACCATGCATTACGCGTTGCGCGACTTCGGTGCCGCGCGACGAAACATGCTGCGCGTCGCTCTCGAAGGAGACCGACCGGTCGGTGCAACTGGCTAGGGACCGGGTTGAACTCCCGAATTATTGACGGTAGCGTCAAGTACGTGCCGGCCGATCTTCCGACCACCAAACGTGTGCGGATGTCGCGTGAGGCGCGCCGCCACCAGCTACTCGACGCGGCGGCCGGGTTACTCGTGGAGATCGGCCCCGACAACCTCACCGTCGAGGGCCTGGCCGCCCACGCAGGCGTCAGTAAGGCGCTGCCATACGCGTACTTCGCGAATGCCGACGAGATCGTCGACGCGCTTTTCGCTCGTGAGATGGGGGCGCTCGACGAGCGCGTTGCGCAGGAAGTACGGGCGGCCGACACCTTTGACGACCGGATCCGCGCCACCCTCAACGCGATCTGCGACGTCGTCCTCGAGCGCGGCGCGTTGGTCGCGACGCTGCTGACGCCACGACCCGGCACGCTCGGCGAGCAGCAGCGGCGACGTCAGGAGAATCGCCAGGCGTTCTTCGGCGCGCTCGTGCGCGAGGAGTTCGAAATCCCCGAACCCACTGCGACCTATGCGGTTGTCATGTGCATGGGTGCGACCGCAGAGATGGTGGGTCTCGTAGCGAAAGGGATTGCGGAGCGCGATGAGATCGTGGACCTCTACATCACGATGTGGCGCAGGGGTCTGGAAGGTGTGGCGGAAAGGGTTCGCAACCAACCGTCGTAGGCTGTCCCGCTCCCATGGACGTACCTGCCCTCCGTAACGTCGCGATCGTCGCTCACGTCGATCACGGCAAGACAACGCTCGTCGACGCGATCCTGCGTCAGACCGGGACTTTCCGCGCCAACCAGGCGGTGGTCGACCGGGTGATGGACTCCGACGACCAGGAGCGCGAACGGGGGATCACGATCCTTTCGAAGGCCGCGTCGGTGCACCACCACGGGATCAAGATCAACCTTGTCGACACGCCCGGCCACGCGGACTTCGGCGGCGAGGTCGAGCGCGCACTGGCGATGGTCGACGGGGTCCTGCTGCTGGTCGACGCGGCGGAAGGCCCACTGCCGCAGACCCGATACGTCCTGTCGAAGGCGTTGGCCGCCGACCTGCCTGCCGTCGTCCTCTTGAACAAGGTCGACCGGGCGGATTCGCGGACCGAGGAGGTGCTGGACGAGGTGTATCAGCTCTTCTTGGATCTCGACGTTGCCGAGCACCACATCGACTTTCCGGTTCTGTCGTGCATCTCGCGGGAAGGCCGGGCGATGGAGGGCATCGGCGTTCCTGGCGAGGACGCAACGCTCGAGCCGCTGCTCGACGCAATCATCCACACGGTCCCGCCGCCGATCGGTGACCCGGGGGCGCCGCTCCAAGCACTCGTCACGAACCTCGACGCGTCCGAGTACCTAGGCCGGCTTGCGGTCGGCCGGGTCATGCGGGGAACGATGCGTTCGGGACGACCGATCACGCTTGTTCACGCGACTGGAGTGTCGGTCGCGAAGACGCCGAGCCAAATCCTTGGCGTCGAGGGATTGGGTCGTGTCGCCGTCGAGGAGCTCGTCGCCGGCGACCTCTTCATCCTCGCCGGGCTGCCCGACGTCGAGATCGGCGACACGATCACCGATCCGGGCGACCCGGATCCGCTGCCACGGCTCACCGTCGACGAGCCGGTGCTGCGCATGACCTTCGGTGTGAACACTTCGCCCCTCGCAGGTAAGGAAGGCAGGTACCTCACTTCCCGGCACCTGCGCGACCGCCTGGCTCGCGAGGTGCTCGGGAACGTCGCCATCCGCGTGGAGGACACCGACTCGCCCGACGTGATCCAGGTCGCCGGACGCGGTGAGCTTCAACTGGCTGTGCTCATCGAGTCGATGCGTCGGGAGGGGTACGAGCTCGAGGTCAGCCGGCCCGAGGTGCTCACGCGCGAGATCGACGGCAAGCGTCACGAACCCGTCGAGGAGGGCGTGATCGACGTGCCCGACGACCACGTCGGCACGGTCACCCAGGCCCTCGCTCCCCGCAAGGGAACGGTGCTCGACCTACGCGCTGGCGACACCGGTCGCAGCATCGTGAGCTTCGAGGCGCCTGCCCGAGGTCTGCTCGGGTTCCGATCGCAGTTGCTGACTGCTACTCGCGGTACTGCGCTGATCCACACTCGACACCGCGGCTGGCTTCCGTGGGCCGGTGATCTACCCCATAAGCGGGGCGGAGCGATGATCGCCGACCGAACGGGCGTCACCACGACATACGCGCTGGGCGGCTTGCAGGTCCGAGGATCGATGCTGGTCGGCCCTGGCGCGCAGGTCTATGAGGGCATGGTCATCGGCGAGAATGCCAAGAGCGACGAGATGGTTGTCAACGTCGTGCGGGAGAAGCAGAAGACCAACATCCGAACGCACGCCGCGGACGAGGCCATCAAGCTGGTCCCTCCGCGCGAGTTGACGATCGAGTCGGCGATCGAGTTCATCGCCGACGACGAACTCGTCGAGCTCACCCCGACGTCGATCCGTGTCCGCAAGCGCATCCTCGCCGAGCCCGACCGCCGCCGCGCCGCCAAAAAGGGCTGAGCCGCGGCGGTGACGCGACTGCTACTCGTCCGTCACGCCGAGCAAGTGCGAGACGGGCGGTTCTGGCAGCACGCGTGCCCGGGCCTGACGCCGCGCGGACGCAAGCAGGCAGCGGCGCTGGCCGCACGGCTCGGCGCCGAGGAGGGAAACGCGACGGTCGCTGCGGTGATGTCATCGCGCGCGGCTCGGGCGATCGAAACGGCGTCGGCCGTCGCGAGCGCGCTGGGCGTAACCCTGTCCGCAC
This sequence comes from Acidimicrobiales bacterium, assembly GCA_035536375.1. Lineage (GTDB taxonomy): Bacteria > Actinomycetota > Acidimicrobiia > Acidimicrobiales > JACCXE01 > DATLOH01. The sequence continues at coordinate 12,238 of DATLOH010000083.1, read as the reverse complement.
CGAGTTGCCAACTCTGTGAGATGCATCCCGGCGACGCCGAGGGGCTCACACCCGCCGAGATGAACGAACGTTTCGGCCCCACCTATGCCTCGGTGCCCGGGGCCCAACACGCTCCCGACTGGATGCCGACGGGGGTCGCCGCGTTGCAGTCGCTGGCCGAACGCAACGATGGTCAAACGGTGGTCGCGGTTACGCACACAGCGGTCCTCGTCGCGTCGTTCGTCGCGTTCGGTGGGCGGACGCTCGAGGACGCGGCCGCTGTTGCGCCCTTCCGTCACACGTCGATCACCGAATGGGCTCGCGGTCCGGTCGCCGGCGAGTGGGCGGTCGCCCGGAAGAACGACGCTACGCACCTGGACTGACCGACCACCGGGGAGATTCGCGGCGCCGTGGAGGTTGTCGGTGCAGATGGCGGTAAGGGGCGGAGCCGTCGGTGTAGGTGGCGGCTCTACCGCCACTTACACCGACAAAGCCGGAATAGACCGCCACTTACACCGACGACTGCCGCAATCGCCGCCACTTACACCGACAACCGGCGGGTGGTGTCGCGGCTCTTAGGGGGTGACGGACCAGGCGCCGGTGCCGGATTGGTCGGCGTAGGCGAGCCACACGGCGGCGCCGCCGGCCGCGGTCTTCAACTGCGCGCTCTCCCAGCCGTTGGCGGGAACCGCGAACCCCGAGCCCGGGTAGGCCGCCGCGCACGCGGCCGGGCCGTCGGCCCACGCGCCGGTTGCCGACGTGACCATCCACGCATCGGGGCTGGTTGCACAGGTGAATCGCCGTGTCGTTGCACATCCGTTGTCGTGGAAGCGCCCGTCGCCACCCAGGTACGCACAGCGCGGCGCGGCGACCGGTGACATCGACGGAGGCGCCGGTGCGTCTACCGCCCAGCTCCACACGAGCGCGTCCAGCCGAGCGTCGGGCTTCAACTGGTCGAAGCCGACGAGGTTGACGCCGCAGCCCACCATCGCCTTTGCCTCCAAGGCGCTGACCGTTCCTTGATCGTTGCCGCTCTCCATGACGGCGACGAGGGTGGAGTCGTCGTACCAGCGCGTGATCTTCGTGCCGGCGCCCGTGCGCACCCGCTCAGCCGCGCAGCCGTTGACGAGTCCGGGGTAGTCGTCGCCCGCACCCGAGGAAGACTCGAACCAGTGCGTCGCGGTCGCCCGTTCGTGCACCCACGTGCCCCAGTCACCCGGCCCGCAGTTGCCGACGATCAGCACTCGATGGCCGGCGTTGCGCAACGCTGACCGTGAAGTGGTGGTCGGCAGCGGCGCGCAAGGCGAGCCCGCAGACGGGCGCGCGACGAGGTCGCCGAGATGGTCGCGGATCTGTGCGGTCGCAAGGTTGTGAGCCACAGCGTCACCGTTCATCTCGTTCTGGATGTAGAGCAGCACGACCTCGTCGGTGTTTTCGGGCGCCTTCATCCACGCCGCGAGCTCGTCGAGGCCCTGGGTGAACGGACGGTCAGTCGTGCACCCCACGTGGACGTCGTCCGAGTGGTCGGTGTTGCCGTGACACAACGTCAGCGCCATGCCGCCGGTCGACGCGTCGCCGTAGACGCTCGGGACCCAATGGACGTCGAACTCGACGGCGCGAATGTCCATGCGGAGCTGATCGGTGAGGCTGTAGATCTGATTCGGGTCCTGACTCGTCAACGTCGGGAAATAGGTCGGCGCGTTGAACGAGTTGTGGGTGTGGGGAAGCAGGCTGCGAGTTAGTGCGACGCCATCGTCGAGTGAGCGCTGAAGACCGAGGGCGCGGTGGGTCCACGACGCCTCGTAGGCGGTGATCTCATCGGGATCGACCACGCGGCCATCAATCGCCTCACACGCCTCGCGAAGCTCGCGCACGAGGCCGACGTCCCGGGCCAGGTTGCGGCAGCCGCTGCCGAGGCCCCAGATCACCGACTCGAGCGCACGGCACGCGCGCTGGCCGAGCTGGGGAACGCCGCCGACCGCCGCGCGGCAGCCAGCAACGGCGTCCGCTCCCGACGGAGCGGCCACGCTTTCCGTCGGCGAAACGGCCATAGCCGCGGCCGCGACGGAAGACAGGACGAGGAAACGGACCCAGCGCATCGACCAAGAGTACGGTGAGCGGCCCGCATGCGTGCCCGTAACCCTCTCGCCGCCCGCCTGCACGGGTTCGGCACGACGATCTTCGCCGAGATGTCCTCGCTTGCGGCGGCGACCGACTCGGTCAACCTCGGGCAAGGGTTTCCCGACACCGACGGCCCGGCGTCGCTGCTCGAAGACGCCGTGGCGGCCATCCGATCGGGCCAGAACCAATACCCGCCCGGGCCCGGCATCGTCGCTCTGAGGACGGCCATTGCGGAGCATCAGCGGCGGTTCTACGACATCGATCTCGACGTCGACACCGAGGTGCTCGTCACAACGGGAGCGACCGAGGCGATTGCGGCCGCCCTCCTCGGGATGTGCGAACCGGGTGATGAGGTAGTCACGTTCGAGCCGTACTACGACTCCTACGTCGCCTCGATCGCCATGGCGGGCGGCACGCGCCGCGTCGTCGGGTTGCGCGCGCCGGACTTCGCACTCGACCTCGACGCGCTGTCGGCGGCGATCACGCCGAAGACGCGGATGTTGCTGCTCAACACACCACACAACCCCACCGGCAAGGTGTTCACGGCTGAAGAGCTCGACGCAGTCGCTGCGCTGTGTATCGAGAACGACGTCCTCGTCGTTGCCGACGAGGTCTACGAGCACCAGACGTTCGGCGTGCCCCACGTGCCCGTGGCGACGCGAGAGGGGATGGCCGAGCGCACCCTCACGATCAGCTCAGCCGGCAAGACGTTCTCGGTGACCGGATGGAAGATCGGTTGGGTCACCGGCCCAGCCGATCTGGTCGCAGCGACACGCACCGCAAAACAGTTCCTCACCTTCGTCTCTGGAGCGCCGTTCCAACCCGCCGTCGCGGCGGCGCTTGCGCTCGGCGATGATTTTTACGCCGGGCTGGCTACGGCGCTCGAAGCAAAGCGCGATCGCCTCGTGGCCGGCCTGCGTGACGCCGGGTTCGTCGCGTTCCCTCCCGACGGGACTTACTTCGTGGTCGTCGACGCGTCGCCGCTCGGCGGCGACGATGCGCTCGCGTTCTGCAGAGCGTTGCCGCACCGTGCCGGTGTGGTCGGCGTGCCCGTCTCTGTGTTCTGCGATACCGAAGACGTCGGGCGCGGTCTGGTGCGCTTCGCCTTCTGCAAGCGCGACGACGTGCTCGACGAAGCCGTCCGCAGGCTCGGCTGTCTCGGTTAGCTCGGCGCGTCCAATGCAGCCGCGAGGCCGAGGGCGGCGCGGGCGTGGACGGCGATGCCGGCGGCGAGCGCGTCCTCGTTGAGCAGCATCTTGTTCGAGTGGTTCGGCGCGATCGGCCCATCCACGCGGTCGGGGCGCGTCCCGAGGAAGGCCATCGCGCCGGGGACCTTGTGCAGCACGAACGAGAAGTCCTCGGCTCCCATGACCGGTGACGGCATGACTCGCGTCGCGTCGTCGCCGAGGACGCTTGCTGCGGACGACAGGAGATAGTCGGCCATGGTGTCGTCGTTGACGGTGACGGGATAGCCCGGGTCGAGCGCGACCTCCGCCGTGCAACCGTGCGCGCCCGCGATCCCTTCGGCGAGTCGGGCCACTCCGTCGACGACGTCGGCGCGGGTCTTCTCCGAAAAAGTGCGGATAGTGCCCTCGAGGACCGCATCCTCGGGGATGACGTTCACGGCGGTGCCCGCGGTGAACTTCGCGATCGTCACCACCGCCGGGTCGAACGCGTTGACGCGCCGCGTCACGAAGTTCTGCAACGCCGTGACGATCTCGGCCGCGACGGGGATCGGGTCGACGGCGTCGTGGGGCATCGACGCGTGGCCGCCGCGGCCGACGACGCGGATCCGCAGCGTGTTTGTCGCCGCCATCAACGCACCGCCGCGGCACCCGACCAAGCCGGCGCGCATCGTCGGGGTTGTGTGAAGCGCGAACGCGGCGACAGGGGCGTCCGGGCCGTCGAGGAGTCCCTCGCGCAACATGACGCGTGCGCCCGCGTGCCCCTCCTCGCCCGGCTGGAACATGAACAGCACGCGTCCCGAAAGCTCGACCCGGTGGTCGACGAGCAATTGCGCAGCACCGACGAGCATTGCTACGTGCGCGTCGTGGCCGCACGCGTGCATTGCTCCGTCGATCTCTGACGCGAACGGGAGGCCGTTCTGCTCCGGCAGGGGAAGCGCGTCCATATCGCCGCGCAGCAGGACCGTTGGCCCGGGTCGCTCACCTTCGAGCACGGCGATCACCGAGGTGCACGCCGAACCCGTGGTGACCCGGAGCGGTAGTCCCGCTAGCGCGTCGACGATCACCTCTTGCGTGCGCGGAAGGTCTAGGCCTAGCTCAGGGTGCGCATGGATCCGCCGTCGCAGGTCAACGGCCAAAGGGCCGAGCGCTTGGGCCTCGCTCAACAGCGTCGCAGTCATGGATCGACTCTTACAGGTTGTGGTCCGTAAGGTCTCCGGATGGCCCTGCGCATCCCAGCCCTGCCCGCCGACGAGCGATCCGAGGAGCAGAACAAGCTGCTCGCCGGCATCACGGTCGGCGGCGACGGCGAGCCACTCAACATCTTCACGACGCTTGTGCGCCATCCCGAGCTGATGCGACGGTGGATGGCCTTCGGCGGTGTACTGCTGTTCAAAGGTCGCCTGTCGCCGCAGGACCGCGAGCTGCTGATCCTCCGGACGGCGTACAGGTGCAACACGCCCTACGAGTGGGGGCAGCACGTCGTGATCGCCAGCACTGCGGGGATCACCGAGGAGGAGATCCGCCGGGTTGCGGACGGGCCTGACGCGGCCGGGTGGTCCGACCATCAGCGCGCGCTCCTCACCGCCGCCGACGAGCTGCACGATGACGCAGTGATCAGCGACGGCACGTGGGCCGCGCTCGCGGCGGGCTACGACGAGCAGCAGCTCATCGAGGTGCCGATGGTCGTCGGGCAGTACCACCTGGTCGCGTTCACGCTCAACAGCCTCGGCGTCGAGCCCGAGCCTGGTCTTCCAGAGTTCCCCAGCTAGGTCAGCAGGTCGTTCTGGGCGGCGAAGGCGGCGGCCTCAGCGCGGTTGGCGCAGCCAGTCTTTTGGAGGATCGACCGGACGTGGTTGGCGGCGGTGTTCGAGCTGATCGTCAGCGCTTCGCCGATCTCGCGATTCGAGCGGCCTTGCGCGACGAGGCGCAGGACGTCGACTTCACGGCCCGACAGTCCGAGCGGCCGGGCGATGACGTCGGGCGTAGCTGACGACTCGACCACAGACAGCTTCGGGCGCGAGAGCGCGCGAGCCGATTCGGCCAGGATGGTCATGCCGCACCGCTCGGCAATCTCGCCCGCCTCGGCGAACAACTCGGCACTCCGCACGTCCCCGCGCCGAGCGAGAACGCGGCCCCAGTCGTGCAGCGCCCGCGCCCGCCACACCGGTGACTGTGCGCGGTCGGAAATGGCCAGGGCGGCGGCGAAGTGGCGATCGGCGTCATCGGGACGGCCGATCAACTCGGCGAGACCGCCGAGGAGACGGTCGGCGGGGCCGAGGCACGTCGTCATCGCGACCTGGAGGGCGAAGCCTTGGAGCGGCGACATGAGCTCGTAGAGCTTCTCGGCAGCTGCCTTGTCTTCGAGGGCAAGGCACGCATCGGCCAGGAAACTCACCGACGCCGGCCACACGGCATCGTGCGGCACGCCCTTGAAGTCTCCCGCGGCCAATTCGTCGAAGTGGCGGCGCGCATCGTCGAGCATGCCTACTTCCGCGTGCAGCATTGCCAAGCCGGGTTTCCAGGCCGCGCCGCCGGAATCCTGACGGGCTACCGCCTCGAGGACCGGTGCTACCTCGGCGAGTCGACCTTGCTCGCGACGAACCGCGAACATCTGCATGCCGTAGACGCCCGCCGCGGCCGGCTGCGTGGGCGCCGCCACCTCGAAGGCGCGCTCGGCAGCGTCTTCAGCGTCGTCGAACCTTCCGGCGGCCAGTGCCAGGATGTGCTCGAACACGCACGTCTGCAGGCCGGCGAGCGACACGCGGAACTCCTGGGCCAGCGGTCCGTGCCGCGCGAGGACGACTGCCGCGTTGTCGAGCTCTCCCAGCATCACGTACGCGCGCAGGTGGTTGACCGTTGCGTACAGCTGTCCCCAGACGTCGCCGTTCCGTTTGGCGACCTCCTCCAACTCGTTGCCGTACGCCAGGCATTCGTGAGGATCATCGGTCATGATCACTGCCGACTCGAGTGCCACGATCAGCGCACCGTCGTCCGAACGTCGAGCGAGGTCCAGCGCCGATCGCAAATGCACCCGGCCCTCGGCGCCGCGACCGGAGAGGTGCAGCGCTTCGGCGTAGGCCGCCTCGAGGCGCGCCCGCATCGACGTGCCGTCGTCACCGGTCAACGCGATGGCTTTCCCGAGCATTTCGACCGCCGGATGCCCAGGGAGCCCGGGCGTCTGGAGTGCGCTCTCCACGCAGATGGCGGCTTCCCCCGCGGTCTTCGCGTCACCGGCGGCGAACGCGAGGTCGAACGCTTCGGTTGCGACATCCACCGCGCGGCCAAAGTTGCCGAGCTTGTGCTCGGCGTCGCCGAGCGTCACGAGGAGCTCGGCACGCGCCAGCGAACCGGGCAGAGTGTGCTCGAGCGCACTCTGGAGCAGCGCCACCGCTTCCTCGCTCGCCACCGCTTGCAGAGCGTGCTCGGCGGCTCGCCGCGCGTAGTACACGGCCTTCCCGGCGACACCGAGCGGCGCGGCGGCGTTGTAGTGCTGTGCCAGCTCCGCGAAGACTGGTCGGCGGTCGCCTTCGTGCAGCGCTTCGATCGCCTCGGCCACACGCAGATGGAGTTGCGCCTGCGCGCCTGCGGGGATGCCGGCGTCGACGGTGTCACGCACGATGGCGTGGGAGAACTGATAGGTCAGGCGCGGTTTCGTGAGCGCCTCGAGCAGGCCGGCGGACACGAGCGCATCGAGGCCGGCAGTCACTTCGGCCTCGGGCATGTCCGCGGCCGTTCGCACAACAGCCAAGTCGACCCGCGTCCCCGCGACCGCCACCAGTTCGGCCAACTTGCGCACTGGGAACGGCAGACGCTCCAGTCGCTCGGCTACGACCTCGCGAACGCTCTCGGGGATGCCGGCGACCTCCAAGGACGCGCGGACATCCCACCGGTCGCCCACGCGGGCGATCGCACCCGAGCTTGTCAGGTGGCGCCAGAGCTCACCGGCGAAGAAGGCGTTGCCGCGGCTTCGCCGCGTGACATCGGCGGCCACTTCGCGCAGTTCATCGCCCAGCGGATGACCTGTTGCTTGCTGGAACAGCTCTGCAACGCGCTCCTCGTCGAGTCCCTCGACGCGGACACGCCCGACGTGCTCGACGCGACGGAGGTCAGCGAGCATGGTCGTGAGGGGACCAGTCACCTCGTCGGCCACGTCACGGAACGTGGCGATCACGAGCGCAGGGCCAGGGGATGTCGAGCGCGCGATGTAGGTGAGCAAAGCGAGCGTTTGAGCGCCGCCCCAGTGGATGTCGTCGAGCACGAGGACGACCGGCCAGCGCGCCGAGGCTTCCGCGAACAAGGCGTCGACCGCGGAGAACAGCCGGTAACGCTCGGCGTCGGTGTCGACGAACGCAGGCGTCGGCGCCGACGGAGTCGAAGGCCGTCCGAGGCGGGGAAGTAGCGGGTGGAGCACGCCAAGCGAATTGAGGAGTGCTTCGTCGAGCTGGTCGGGTGGCAGCGTGCGCAGCAGATGGTCGATCGCCTGTACCCAGGGTTGATACGGCAGCAGGAGCTGCGCGTCGCAGCCGCCGAAGAGAACCGCGGCACCGTCGTCGTGGCACCGGCGTGCGAACTCGAACGCAAGACGCGTCTTGCCTGCCCCGGGCTCGCCCCCTAGGAGCATCACCCGACGCGACCCGGTCAACGCCTGTTGCCACGCCTCGTCGAGTGCGTGCCATTCGCTCACCCGGCCGACGAAACCGCCACCGCTCGTCCCGCTCATCGCAGGCGGAAGCGGGACACGCTCGAACTGGTCCTCGTCGCCCGACGCCCTCCATGGGACGCAGAACGCGTCGATCGGCTCGGGAATGCCTTTCAGCTCGAGCGCCCCGACCGGCTCGAATGCGGCACCGGCGCGGTCGCCGGCCAGCCAACGCACGACTTGGCTGACCAGGATCTGACCGCCCTCGGCCGCGCTCTCGAGCCGCGCTGCGATGGCAACTGGCAGCCCGAAGCAGTCGCCTTCCTCCCAACTCACGTCGCCGGCGGCGATGCCTATGCGAATGCGGATATCGCCGTTCTGCCTCGTGACGGCGCGCTGCATGTCGGTTGCCGCGATCACGGCGTCCGACGCCGACTCGAATGCGGCCATGACCCCGTCGCCCGCCTTCTTGAGGACGCGCCCGCCGCGCCGTTCGACGATCGAGACCAAGAGGCGCTCGTGATCGAGAAATAGCCGGTCGGCGACCGCCTCGCCGATACGCGCCCGCACTTCGGTCGACCGCTCGACGTCGGTGAAAACGATGGTCGCTGTAGCGGTGGCCATCGCCGGGCGACGATAGTCAGATCTGACTATCGTTGCGGGGGGAACGTCTGCGCTCGCCGTCACCAAAAGGCGAAATCTGGTCATGCGGTGATCGGGGCATAGGCGTACCGTCACCTTGTCGACACAGAAGAAGAAGGTCCGGAGGGACGCAATGCCGCTGTTCGTGATCGAAAGGAACTTCGCAGAACAGCTCGACCCGGAGGCCGTCGATCAGGCAGGCATCAGGGCGGTCAACGACGACGTCGGTGTCCGTTGGGTCTATTCGTTTCTCTCGGCCGACCACAAGAAGACGTACTGCCTTTACGAGGCGGAGAGCCCCGAGGCGATCAAGGAAGCGGCAGTCCGACTGGGCCTGCCCGCCGACGCGATCACCGAGGTCAGCCACTTCAACCCGCTGCCTGCCTGAACACCCCGACAAGGAGACCCAATGAGCACGACCACCTTGACCTCGCGCGCCCTGTTGACCGACGAGATGCTCTCCCGGTTCGACGAACGGGCGCCGATCTACGACCGCGAGAACCGCTTCTTCACCGAGGATTTCGAGGAGCTCCGCGCCAGCGGTTACCTCCTTGCGCAAATCCCCGAGGACATGGGCGGCAGCGGTGTCCGCCTCGACGAGTACCTGCAGCTTCAGCAGCGGCTCGCGTATTACGCCGGCCCGACTGCGCTCGCGGTCAACATGCACTGCTACTGGATGGGCCTCGCCGCCGACCTGCTGCGAAGCGGAGACGACAGCTGCAAGTGGATGCTCGAGAAGGGCGCAGCCGGTGAGATTTTCGCCGCCATCCACGGTGAGGCGGGCAACGACATCCCCGCGATGCTGTCGACCACGAGTGCCGAGCGCGGCGACGGCGGCTGGATCATCAGTGGCCACAAGATCTTCGGCAGCCTTTCGCCGGTGTGGACCTATGGGGGTTTCCACGCCATGGACACATCCGACCCGGCCAACCCCAAGATCGTGCACGGCTTCATCCCGCGGAATACACCCGGCGTGGAAATCGTCGAGACGTGGGACACGCTCGGGATGCGCGCGACGCAAAGCCACGACACGGTCCTCGAGCGGGTGTTCGTGCCCGACGAGCTGTGCCCGGTGGTCACCGGCCCCGGCTTTGCCGGTGCGACGCCCTTCCTGCTGCACATCTTCGCGTGGGCGTTGCTCGGATTTGCTTCGGTGTACCTCGGCATGGCCCGCCGCGCGTTCGATCTCACGTGCGCGCGCGTGCCGCAGCGGTCGTCGATTGCGTTGACGCGGTCGATGGCTTACCACCCGGAGGTCCAGCACAACGTCGCCGAGATGCGCATTGCGCTCGATGCCGCGCAGGCGTTGCTCGACCGCGTGTCGTCGGACTGGGCGCAGGGCGTCGAGCACCCCGACTGGCCCATCCGCATCGTCGGCGCTCGCTACTTCGTCATCAACCAGGCGTTCGACGTCGTCGACAAGGCGATGGATCTATCCGGCGGCGCGGCATCGTTCAAGCGCAACCGGCTCGAGCAGATCTTCCGCGACGCCCGCATGGGCAAGTTCCACCCAGGCAACTCGATGCTCGCCCATGAGGTGATCGGCAAGCTCTGCCTCGGCATCGATCCCGACGACGCCCTGCGCTGGGGCTAGCCACCACTAGGGAATCCTGAGCATGCGTTGACCGCGCGCTCGGGACCCTCTGTCATGCCTGCGGTCGTCCCGCCGTGGGGCCGATAGGTTGCGGCGATGTTCGAGTGGAGTGCTGAGCAGTTGATGATCCGCGACGCCGTGCGGCAGTTCGTCGAGAAGGAGATCGCGCCGCGGGTCGAGGAGTTGGAGCACGGTGACACCCCGCCCTACGACGTGCTGCGCCTCATGTTCAAGACCTTCGGCATGGACGCGATGGCGGCCGCGTCGTTTGATCGGCGCATCGCGAAAGAGGAGGCGGGGGAGGTGGCGGCGCCGATCACCACTGCGGACGGTGAAGAGGAAACGAGCGGAGGCGGCGGGGCGATGATGCTGCTGCCGATCATCGAGATCTGCCGTTACAGCCCCGGGCTGATCACGGCCATGGGCGTGAGTGTCGGGCTCACTGCGGCGGCGATCATGTCGAAGGGCACGCTCGCGCAGAAGAAGCGATGGGCGCGCGAGCTTCTGACGCTCGAGAAGATCGGCGCGTGGGCGATCACCGAGCCGGGCTCGGGCTCCGACGCATTCGGTTCGATGCGCTCGACGGCGCGACGCGACGGCGACGAGTACGTCCTCAAGGGCTCCAAGACGTTCATCACCAACGGCCCCTACGCGGACACGATCGTGTTCATCTGCAAGCTCGACGAGGGCAACCCGCCGGAGGAGCGCAAGGTGCTGACCTTCGTGCTCGACACGGGGATGCCCGGCCTCACGCAGACCAAGCCGCTGCGCAAGATGGGCATGCACAGCTCGCCAACCGGTGAGCTGTTCCTTGACGACGTGCGCGTCGGGCGCGACCGTCTGCTCGGTGAGACGGAGGACGGCCCAGGGCGCTCGGGCGCCAAGGACACGTTCTCGATGGAGCGCTCCGGTGTCGCAGCGATGGCGCTCGGCATCATCGAGAAGTGCCTCGAGTTGTGCGTGCAGTACGCAAAGGACCGTGTGCAGTTCGGCCAGCCGATCGGTGAGTTTCAGTTGATCCAGGAGAAGCTGGCACGCATGGAGGTGGCGCGGCTCAACGTGCAGAACCTCGTGTTCCGTAACCTTGAGATGGCCGCAGCGGGGCGCAGCCTCACGTTGGCCGAGGCGTCGGCCATGAAGCTGTACTCGGCGCGCGCCGCCACAGAGGTCGCGATGGAGGCGGTGCAGGTGCACGGCGGCAACGGCTACATGGCCGAGTTCCGCGTCGAGCAATTGGCACGCGACGCCAAGGTCCTGCAGATTTACGCCGGTACCGACGAGATCCAGATCACCCACATCGCGAAAGATTTGTTGCGTAGGTAGCGGTCACGGCTTCCATCGCTACTGTCGGAACATGGGATACGAGGTCGCGGTCGCGCACGTCGCTGCCCGCAACGTGGCGGCGGTAACAACCTCCGCAACGCCCGAGACATTGGCCGACACGATCTACCGATCCCTCGACCAGGTTTGGCCGGTACTTCGAGCCCAGGAAGTCGAGGCCGGTCAGAACGTCGTGATTTACCGCGACATGCTCAACGCCATCGACATCGGCGTCGAGTTCCTCGGACCCTTCGAGCCGTCCGGTGACGTCGTCGCCGTAACGACGCCTGCCGGTGAGGTCGTCACCACCGTGCACTGGGGCGACTACAGCGCAATGCCCGACGCGTACCGGGCGCTCGAAGCCTGGTGCGCGCAGAACGATCGCTCGCACGCGGAGGGGTGGGAGGTCTACGGCGACTGGGATGACGATCCCGCGAAGCGCCGCACCGACATCTTCTTCCGTCTGGCTCCCGCATAGTCCAGCCGGGCGGTGGTCCGAGAGTGGCATCACGTAACCGTTCTCGGCGCCGGTGGCGCACGCTCTTAACACCCCGCACCGTCGCTTACGACGAGCGAGCTGCGCCGGAAGGTCGGACCGCAAGAGGCGCAAAATATGACGCCCTACCAGCAGAAATGGTGGACCATCGAACTGGAGTTCGGTACAATGAGCGGGTACCTGCTCTCACAGTTCGTCTGAGGCCCGTCACCGGCTCGTAAAGCGTTTGGACCGTCTCCTTCGGGTGCATATCGCGGCTC
>DATLOH010000082.1:0-39273 GCA_035536375.1 Acidimicrobiales bacterium | reverse complement strand
TGGAGTGCACGCCGGCCTGTCAAGCCGGAGGTCGCGGGTTCAAATCCCGTCAGGACCGCCAAGGTCGGGTAGCTCAGATGGCAGAGCGCGCGCCTGAAAAGCGTGAGGTCACCGGATCGACGCCGGTCCCGACCACCAAGTTCGTGCCCCCACCGGTTCTCTGAAGCTTTTACCGGCCTAGAGCCCGGAAATGCGTCAGAGAAGCGGGTGTTTCGTTCAGAGCCCGAGCGCCCTCGGCAGCTCGAGGTGGTGCTTCACAACCACATCGCCTTCGGGCCCGTTTTGCGGATCGTCGTCGAACACCCCGGTGTAGCGCACCGACGTCATACCCATCGCGTTCGCTCCGGCGATATCGGTCCGGCGCAAGTCGCCGACATGGGCGACACGCTCCGCCGGAGGGTTGCCGACCGTCGTCAGCGCATGCTCGAAGATCGCCGCTTCCGGCTTGTAGACGCCGACCTCGTCGGAAAAGGACCAGCCGTCGAAGTAACGAAGGATGCCGCGCCGCTCGAGGTGGTCCCGCAGGATCGTCGACGACGTGAAGCCCACGTCGCAGACGATGCCGAGCTTTACGCCCGCTTCCTTCAGCGTCGCGAGGCACTCCTCGATCCCCTCGGCAAGATGGAAGTCGACGCCGTCACCGGACTGCACGAACGCGGCGACGAGACGAGCCGCTAGAACGTCGTCAACCGGCGCGGCGAGCGCGGCGACGGCCACGCCGGCGGCCTGTGCGGCGTCGAAATGCCGGCCCGTGGCCCACTGCACGAGGAACCGGTCCCACGCCGCCTCGAATGCGATGGCGACCGTCTCCTCGGTGGCCTCCAACCCTGCCTCGACCAGCAGCTCCAGCCACGCGTTGATACGCCGGCCGCGCGACTCGCCACCGTCCTCGTAGACGAGCGTGTTCCAGTGATCGAACGTCACTGCGTCATACGCGCGCACGGTCAAGGTGTGTGTGCGTGCGGCGCACGGATCACGCCGTCTACTCGGGCCGCCTCGGCGACCGCTGAGGCCACTAGCTCGACGACGCGCTTGTTGAACACGCTTGGAACGACGAACGACGGGCTCAGCTCGGTGTCGCTAACGGAGCGCGCAATCGCGTGAGCGGCTGCAAGTTTCATGTTCTCGGTGATGCGAGTTGCCCCGGCGTCGAGGGCCCCGCGAAAGATCCCGGGGAAGCACAGCACGTTGTTGATCTGGTTCGGATAGTCCGAGCGCCCCGTCGCGATCACGGCCGCGAAGCCCTCGGCCTCCTCGGGCAGGATCTCTGGCGTCGGGTTGGCGAGTGCGAAGACGATCGGCTTGGTGTTCATGACGCGCAGGTCGTCGCGTCCGACGAGCCCCGGCCCCGACACCCCGATGAACACGTCGGCTCCGGGCATGACCTCGGGGACCGCCCCCATGCGCCGCTCGGGGTTCGTGTGCTCGGCCAGCCACTGCTTGGAGGCGTCGAGCTCGCCGCGCCCGTCGTAGATCGCTCCTTTGCGGTCGATGCCGATGACGTTTTTCACCCCAGCAGCCGTCAAGATCTTCGTGATGGCGACGCCGGCGGCGCCGACCCCGGCGATCACCACCTTCAGGTCCTCCATGCGCTTGTCGACAACCTTGAGCGCGTTGCGCAGCGCAGCCAAGACCACCACTGCGGTGCCGTGTTGGTCGTCGTGGAACACGGGGATCTGAAGGCTCGCCTTCAGCCGCTCCTCCACCTCGAAACATCGCGGAGCGGCAACGTCCTCGAGGTTGACGCCGCCGAACACCGGCTCGAGACGCTCGACGGTCTCCACGAGCTGATCGGCGTCGGAGACATCGAGGCAGATCGGGAACGCGTCGATGCCGGCGAACTCCTTGAAGAGCATCGCCTTGCCCTCCATCACCGGCAGCGCCGCGTGCGGACCGATGTCGCCGAGACCGAGCACGGCGGTGCCGTCGGTGACGATGGCAACGCTGTTGCGCTTGATCGTGTACTTGTGGACGTCGGACGGATTGCCGGCGATCGCGTTGCATACCCGCGCCACGCCCGGCGTGTACGCCATGGACAGATCGTCACGGCTGCGCAGCGGAGCCCGTGACTGAACCTCGATCTTGCCGCCCAGGTGCATGAGGAAGGTTCGGTCGCGGATAGAGCGAACCACTACATCGTCGGCGGCCTCGACTGCGGCGCGGATCTCGGCGACGTGCTGTTCGTCGACGGCGAAGATGGTGATCTCCTCGACGACGCGACTGCCGTTGGTCTCGACGATGTCGACCGATGCGATGTTGCCTCCGGCCTCCCCTACCGCGGTAGCGAGGCGCCCGAGCGCTCCCGGGGCGTTGGGAACATCTACGCGGAGGAGCACGGAGTGAGATGCGTTGGGTGACGGCACCCCGGCGACTTTACGTGCGGACGCGAAAAATCCTCACATCGCGGCAACGCTGGCGCGATGTGAGGATTCTTCGGTCGTTAGACGCTGTCCGCGCCTTCTTCCATCTCGGCGAGCGCCTTCATGATCTCAGCAGCCCGGAACCGGCGGTGACCGCCGAGTGTGCGGATTGCGGTGATCTTCCCAGCGCGAGCCCAGCGCGTGACCGTCTTCGGATTTACCCGAAACATGGCGGCCACCTCTGAGGGTGTGAGCAGCGGCTCTTGTGAGTAGGCCTGGGCCATGAGTTTCCTTTCGAATGCTGTTTAGGTAACAACTTCGCCCTGGCGACGGTACGGGCGAATCGGTCGGCGGTCTGTAGCTCACAGGAGTCATTCCCGGTTTCTGGCCTAACTAGTCCGATTCGCGGTTCTGTGTCGCGTCCATCGGCTCGCCCCGTACGATTGCGCGGTGGGCATCTTCGACCGCCAGGCGGGGCACGGCTGTGAGCAAGTGGTCTTCTGCTCGGACCCTGACACCAGCCTGCGGGCCATCATCGCGGTGCACTCGACCCGTCTCGGCCCGGCGCTCGGCGGCACGCGTTTCAAGGCCTACGAGAACGACGACGACGCTCTGAACGATGTGCTGCGCCTCGCACGCGGCATGACCTACAAGAACGCAGCTGCAGGGCTTGACCTCGGTGGCGGCAAGGCCGTCATCATCGGCAATCCGAAGGCCATTCGCTCCGAGGCTCTGATTCGCACTTACGGCCGCTTCGTCGATTCGCTGGGCGGGCGGTACCTCACGGCGGAGGACGTCGGCACGACGCAGACGGACATGGATCTCATCCGTCGCGAGACGCCGT
The DNA here is from genome assembly GCA_035536375.1 of Acidimicrobiales bacterium. GTDB lineage: Bacteria > Actinomycetota > Acidimicrobiia > Acidimicrobiales > JACCXE01 > DATLOH01. The sequence continues at coordinate 36,069 of DATLOH010000082.1, read as the reverse complement.
TCGTCACCGGCGTCGACCCGCTCCACGGTGGGTCCGGCGACCCGTCAGAGGCCACCGCGCATGGCGTGTTCAGTGCCATGACCACCGTCGTCGACCGCGTGTGGGGCGAGCCCGACCTGAGCGGCCGCCACGTCGTGGTTGTCGGCGTCGGCAAGGTCGGTGGCTTCCTCGTCGCCCGGCTGGCCGCGGCCGGCGCCAAAGTCTCGGTGGCCGACATCAATGACGAGGCCGTACGCGCAGCAGTGGCCGAACATGGCGCAACCGCGGTTCCGGTCGACCAGGCGCACGCGGTGCAGTGCGACATCCTCTCGCCGTGCGCGCTCGGCGGGTCGCTCAACGCGCAAACGGTGCCGGAGCTCGCGTGCGGAGCGATCGTGGGCGCCGCCAACAATCAACTCGCCACCCCCGACATTGCCGATCAGCTGGAGCGACGGGGCATCGTCTATGCGCCCGACTTCGTCGTCAACGCCGGTGGCGTTATCAACATCGCCGAGGAGCTTGCCGGCTACGACCGCTCCCGCGCCTTCGCACGCGTAGCCTGCATCGCCGAGAACCTCCGCTCCGTATTCGAGATCGCCGAACGCGATTCGGTCACCAGTGAGATCGCCGCCGAACGGCTGGCCGAGCGCAGGATGCAGGATGTGGGACGCGTTTCGCTGATCAAGACCCGCTTCGACCGAGCCCGATCCGACCACTCCCGATCCGAGAGGTGACCATGTCAACCGCCACCGAGATCCCCACCAGCGTCGCTGGGGGCTCGGGCGACGACCGCAGCTTCCGAGGCTTTCCCGTCTCAGAACTCGTCGACGACCTGTTGCTCGCCCACATCTCCCGTGCGCTCGACGACCGCGAGATCGCGCTCCAGAAACAGAGCCGGGTGTTCTTCCAGATCTCGGGTGCGGGCCACGAGGGATTGCTCCTCGGCCTGGCCCGCAGCCTGCGCCCGTCCTACGACTGGTTCTTCCCGTACTACCGCGACCGTTCCCTCATGCTCGCCCTCGGCATGACGCCGACCGAGATCTTGCTCGAGGCGGTGGGCGCCGCTACCGACCCTGCCTCGGGCGGGCGGCAGATGCCGTGCCATTGGGGCCACAAGGCGCTGAACGTCGTGACGCAGTCGAGCGCCACCGGTTCGCAGTGCATCCCCGCGGTCGGATCCGCCGAAGCAGCGCGCTACATCTCGCGGCGTCCCGACCTCCCTGGATGCATCGCCCACGGTGACGAGCTGACCTACGTGAGCCTCGGTGAGGGTGCGACATCCGAGGGCGAGTTCTGGGAGAGCCTGAACACTGCGTGCGTCGAGCACCTTCCGGTGCTGTACGTCGTCGCTGACAACGGCTTCGCTATCTCGGTCCCCGCCAGCGAGCAGGCGCCTGCGCCGGTGTCGGAACTCGTCAAGGGATTCCGCGGCCTCGACATCTACGAGTTCGACGGACGCGACTACTTCACCGCCCGCCGCCTCGGCGCGGAGGCGGTTGCCGGTGTGCGCGCATCGGCCGGTCCTGCGCTGATCCACGCCACCGTCACCCGCCCGTACTCGCACTCGGCTGCCGACACGCAGAGCAAGTACCGCTCCGTAGAGGAGCTGGCCGAGGAGACGGCGCACGATCCGATCACGTTGCTCGAAACGGCGCTTGTCGAGGGAGGCGTGCTGTCGGCGGAGGAAGCCAAGGCGCTTCGCGACCAGGCGTTCAAGACCGTCGCCGACGCCGCCAAGGAGGCACTCGCCGCGCCGCGGCCTGATCCGGCCACGATCAAGGAGCACGTGTACGTGCTGCCGGAACTGCATGAGCGCGCGTACGACGCCAGCGAGGCGGGCGACGAGGTCACCTTCGGCGAGTCCATCAAGCGCACCTTGCAGGAGCAGATGGCGGCCGACGAGCGCATCCGCGTGTTCGGCGAGGACGTCGCCGATGCCCGCGAGATGGTGCTCGCCAACGTCGAGGGCAAAGGCGGCGTGTTCGGCACCACCCACGGGCTGCAACGCGAGTTCGGCCGCGCCCGTTGCTTCAACACCCCACTCGCTGAGGCGAACATCGTCGGCCGCGCCGTAGGGCAGGCGATCCGCGGCCTCAAGCCGGCGCCCGAAGTCCAGTTCTTCGATTACATCTGGCCGGCCATGCAGCAGATCAAGACCGAGGCGGCGACGATCCGCTGGCGCTCGAATGGAGCGTTCAACGTGCCGATCGTCCTGCGGGTGCCGATCGGCGGCTACCTGACCGGTGGATCGATCTGGCACAGCCAGTGCGGCGAGTCGATCTTCGCCCACGTGCCCGGCCTGCTCATCGGATTCCCGTCACGGGCGCGCGACGCCGCGGGCATGCTGCGCGCCGCGTTCGCCGCTGAAGACCCGGTGATGTTCCTCGAGCACAAGCACCTGTTACGCCAGCCCTACAACCGCGACCCGTTCCCGCCCTCCGATTACGTCGTGCCGTTCGGAAAGTCTCGCATCGACCGCCCAGGCGATGACCTCACGCTCGTCACCTACGGCGCCACGGTGCAAAAGTCGCGTGAGGCCGCCGACCTCGTCGCCGACGCCGGCACGGTCGAGATCATCGACCTGCGCTGGCTCTCGCCGTGGGACCAGGACGCGGTCTACGAGTCGGTGTGCCGCACCGGCCGCGCGTTGGTGGTGCACGAGGACGTCATGACGTGCGGGTTCGGCGCCGAGATCGCGTCATGGATCGGCGAGAACTGCTTCGACCGGCTCGACGCACCAGTCCGGCGCGTCGCCGCGATTGACACCCATGTCGCCTACGAACCCACCCTCGAACGGGCCGTCCTCCCCCAGGTAGACGACATCGCTTCCGCCTTGAAAGACCTGCTCGCGTACTGAGTCGGCCCACAGAGGGCTGATTTCAGCCAGTAGGCGGTCAAAAACCGCCCTCCGTGGGTTCAGCCGTCGTAGGGAAAGCCGAGGTCGGGGCCGGTGACGATGGCGGCGAAGGGGATGCCGGCGTCGGCGGCGATGGCTGCGGCGGTGCCGCCGCGGTCGACCAAGGCGAGCATCAAAACAGGCTCGGCGCCTGCCTCACGCACGGCGAGGGCCGCTTCCAGGATGGACGTGCCGCGGCTTGTGGTGTCCTCCGTCAGGACGACTTTGTCACCGGGGTCGAGCGCGCCGGCGATGCGGCCGCCTCCTCCGTGGTCCTTGGTTTCCTTGCGGACGCTGAACACGTTGAGCTCGCGGCCCATGGTCGCGCCATAGACAGCTGCCGCATACGCCACTGGGTCAGCTCCCATCGTGAGCCCCCCGATCGCAGTTGCGTCTGCCGGGATCAGATCGAGCACTGCGGCCGCAACCAGCAGGATCCCGTCGGGGCGGCACGCTGTCTGCTTCGAGTCGATGAAATACGGGCTCTTCTTGCCGGATTTGAGCGTGAAGTCACCGGTGCGGACGCTGTGCTTCAACAGGTGCTCGATGAGCGCGGCGTTGTCAGGCAAGGTGCACCTTGCCTGCGCCCTCGACCACTTCGCCGATCGTCGCCGCGAAATGTCCAGCGGCACGCAGGACGTCGAGCGCCCGGTACACATCAGATGGCGCGACCGCCACGATCATGCCGAGCCCGAGGTTGAACGTGCGCGCCATCTCGATGTCTGAAACCTCGCCGGCGCGCTGGATCTCGGTAAAGATCCGCGGAGTCTCGAAACTTCGGCGGTGCACAACCGCGTCCGCGCGGTCGGGCAGCACGCGTCCGAGGTTGCCGGCGATGCCGCCACCGGTGATGTGCGCGACCGCGTGCACATCGACATGACGCAGAACCTCGAGGATGGCCGGCGCGTAGACCACCGACGGACTCAGAAGCTCATCAGCCAGGCTGTGGTGCGCGCCGTCGAAGGCGGGCTCCTCGAGCGAGCGCCCGGCGACGTCGAGCAACGCTTTGCGGGCGAGTGAGTAGCCGTTCGACCGGAGGTTCGGCGACGGCAGCCCGATGAGAATGTCGCCGGCCGCGACGTTGGCGCCGGTGATGAGCCGGTCACGCTCGACGACGCCCAGCGCGAATCCGACGAGGTCGAACTCACCGGGATCCATTGCGCCGGGGTGCTCTGCCATCTCCCCACCGATCAACGCGCATCCCGCGGCACGGCATCCGGCGGCTACGCCTTCAACGAGCTGCTCGATGTGGTCGGGATCGAGGTGGCCAACGGCGATGTAGTCGAGGAAGAGCAATGGCTCAGCGCCTTGGCACACGAGATCGTCGACGCACATCGCGACGAGGTCGACACCGATGGTCGTGAAGCGTCCGGTGGTCTGAGCGATCAGAGCCTTCGTGCCGACGCCGTCGGTCGACCCGACGAGCACGGGTTGCTTGTAGCGACCCTGAGGGAAGGCGAACAGGCCGCCGAACCCGCCGATATCGCCGATGACCTCGGGGCGAAACGTCGAGCGGACGCGCTCGCGGATGCGCCGCACCGCCTCCTCACCCGCCGCGATGTTGACGCCCGCAGCCTCATACGTAAGCCCCGGCTCTTCGTCCTCCGGTTCCTCGTGATGCAAATCGTCAGACACGGGCGCCCTCGAGAACGCCCTTGGACAACTCGGCGTCGGGCCGCACCGGGTAATCGCCGGTGACACACGCAGTGCAGAATCCTGCGTCAGGCGCGCCGATCGCCTCGATGACCCGATCGAGGGTCAGGTACGCAAGGCTCTCCACGCCGAGGTAGTCGGCGATCTGGCCGACCGACAGATCGGCGGCGATGAGCTCCGCTCGGGTTCCTGTGTCGATCCCGTAGACGCATGGCCACTTCCATGGCGGCAGCGCGATGCGCAAGTGCACCTCGGCGGCGCCGGCATCGCGCAGCATCTGAACCATCGCCTTCGTGGTCGTCCCGCGCACGATCGAGTCGTCCACGACGACGAGTCGCTTGCCTTGCACGTTGTCGCGCAGCGGGTTGAACTTCCGCCGTACGCCCAGATCACGCGCTGCCTGGTCCGGCGCGATGAAGGTGCGCCCGACATACCGGTTGCGCACCAGTCCCTGCCCGTACGGGATACCCGACGCGAGGGCGTAGCCCTCGGCTGCCGGTACACCCGTGTCGGGCACACCCATCACCATGTCGCCTTCGACCGGCGACTGGATGGCGAGCTGCTCGCCCATGCGTCGCCGGGCTCCGTGCACCTCCCGGCCGTACAGCAGAGCGTCAGGCCGGGCGAAGTACACGAACTCGACGAGGCAGAGCTTCGGTGAGACGCGGTCATCCGGGAACGGGCGCAGCGACCGCACGCCGGCGGCGTCGATGACGACCATCTCGCCGGGATCGAGTTCGCGAACGAAATGCGCCCCGGCAATGTCGAGCGCCGGGCTCTCCGATGCGAGCACCCACCCTGCGCCGAGCTTTCCGATGCACAGCGGACGGAACCCATTGGGGTCGCGAACGCCGATGACATGACTCGCGTCCATGACGACGAAGCTGAACGCGCCTTCGAGCGCGGGGAGCACTCGCATCAGCGTGCGCTCTAGATCGCGGCCGTCGGCCGACTCCTCGACCGGATAGCTCTGGGCGATCAGCTCGCCGACGAGGTCGCTGTCGCTCGAGACGGTCCCCGGGAGCATTCCCGACGCGGCCACGAGTGTGACCGTGTTCGTCAGGTTGCCGTTGTGGCCGAGTGCGAAGCCGGCGTCACCGACTTGGCGGTAGATCGGCTGCGCGTTGTGCCACTCCGACGAGCCGGTCGTCGAGTACCTCGTGTGCCCGATGCCAAGGTGGCCTTCGGACGCCGCCAGGCTGTACTGGTTGAACACGTTGGAAACGAGGCCCATGTCCTTTGTGACCTCGACTCGCTGTCCGTCGGACACGGCCATACCCGCCGACTCCTGCCCGCGGTGCTGGAGCGCGCTCAACCCGTCGAAGATCAGATGCGACACGGTTCGCCCCGGGGCGTATATGCCGAAGACCCCGCAGGCCTCGCGGAGCTCAGGCTCTTCCGCCACGCATTCATGATGACACGCTCCGCCCGCCGCGCCCGCTATCGGAAGGAGGTTGCGTTCGTCTCCTCACCCCAAACACCGCCCGCAAGCAGGGCTTTCGCTCAATCGCGGCGAATGCTTGTGTCCGTGACCTATGTCATGTTGCGTGACGATCGCGCAATACGGACACTGGTCGCTGATCGTTTCAACGCTGCGGGTTTCGGCCTGGGGAGAGCTCGATGAGAAAACTCAAGGCAGTCGCGCACGCACTCGTGCTCGTACTGGTGGCCACAACGATGATGACGACGGCCGCTCCGCGAGCCGCCGCGGCCGTTGGCGCGTGGGAAGACACCGATCTGCTGGGCGGCGGCTTCGTCAACGTCGTCTCCCACGACCCGCAGAACGCGGGCGTGCTTCTGTCCGGCGGGGACGTCTCGGGCGTCCGGCGCTCGACCGACGGGGGTGTCACCTGGAAGGCGTCGCATGCGGGTCTTCAGATCGGCAAGTTCGGGATCGCGTCCTTCCTGTGGCATCCGAGCGTCGCGGGCAAGGTGTACATGGCGACGGGCGCCGGGGCGTCGAGCGGCCTCGCTGTCTCCACGAACGGGGGGCAGAGCTGGACGACGCGCAGCAGTCATCCGCGTTTCGAGGCCAATATCCTGCCCAAGAGCGGCCGCGCTGTCGGGCGTCTCCTCGCCATCGACACAGCCGTTTCGCCCAACCGGCTCTACGCCGGGACGACGGACCAAGGTGTGCTCGTCTCGACCGACGATGGCGCGACATGGACCTCCGCGGGGTCCGGCGTAGCGACCCTGAACAACCGAGTCCTCGGGTTGGCTCTCGACCCCAACAACCCCAACTCGCTTTATGTGGCCACCAACAGCGCCGTTTACAAGAGCGCCTCGGCACGCACTGGCGCCGCCTTCAGCAATTTGAATGTGCCCGCCCCGGTAGCTCTTTCGAGCTTCGAGGAGCTCGCCTTCGTCGACAAGAAGCTGTATATCGCCGCGGGCTTCAACGGCGTACTCATGACGGCGGACGGCGGCTCGAGCTTCTCCACGGTCGTCGCTCCCGACGGTTCCGCGTACTGGCTGACGGTCGCCGGGTACGGCGCCGGCGCAAATGCGGTGGTGTTCGCGGGCTGTGACAACCCCGCCGGACCGTCAGGGGCCAAAGGCGCGATAGTGCGCTCCGTCGGCGGAGCGGCGTTCGACCCGTTGGTCACGAGCTCTTCCCAGGTCAAAAGCACGATCGGCGGGCCGGACGGCCGCGAGTGGTGGCTCGACCGGGAGTACTCCGGTCAGAACATCAACGGCGTGTCCGCGGTTGTGAACTCGATCGCCGTCGACCCGATCGCGCCTGCGCGAGTCATCGCTGCGGGCCGTGCCGGCGTCTTTGGAAGCGCGGACAGCGGCGCCACCTTCTACCCGCTTCAAGACGGTCAGAACTTGACCGTGATACAGGACGTGTTCGTCGACCAAGTTGACGGAACTGTGTACAACAGCTTGTCCGACTGGGTTCTGCTGACGTCGCAGGACCGGATGAACACGGTGCGCCGGGCCGGCCCAGGGGCCCAGACCGCTTATACCGTCACGGTCGACCGCACGGGTTCTGCGCCACGCGCGTACGTGGCTGCAGGCGACAACCGCTCGAACATCGACGGCGAGATCTTTAGCCAAAGCGTCCCCGTCACGACTTCAGGCTGGGTGAGCGAAGGCTTTCGCGCAGCATCCGGCGGCAAGCGCCCGCGAGCGCTCGCTGTGCAGACAATCGGCGGGTCGGCGGTTCAAATTGCTGCAGTGCAAGCCGGCGGGATGTGGCGGAAGGTCGGCACAGGATCGTGGACGCGGACGACCCCGACGGGCGCAGGGCAACCAATGGTCGGGGCTTTCAAGTCTGAGGTAACCCACCTCCTATGGGAGTCGCCGTCCTCGCCGGTGTTCCTTCTCGACGGCGACACTGGGCTTTGGCGATCAACTGACGCAGGAGTTACGTGGACGCGGATTATGGACACCGCTGCCAACACGATCTTCGACGCCACCGGATACGTCGTCGCCGACCCGGCCGATCCGAACGACCTCTACCTGTCCGTTGGCACGGCGGGTGTAATGCGCCTCAAGGATGCGCACGTCAACTCCTTCACGCTCGGCGGCCCGAACATCGACACCCTGATCCCTCCGACCGGCAGCGGGCCGACTCCAGGCCCGGTTGCGGTCGACCGATCCAATGGCGTGCTGTATCTCGCGACTACGGCCTACTTCCTGAACACACCGCAGCTCCTTACCTCAACGGATCGAGGCGTCACGTGGACGAACATCGCCGACGATCGCTACCGAAACGAGAAGTCGTTCGCGACAACCCTTGACGTCAGCCCTGCCGGTGACCTCATCGTTGGGTCTCGCGGCACCGGCGTCCAAATGCGCCGCGGACGGTCCGGCGCAATCACGGTCGTCGGGACCGCACCCACCCAGGTTGTCGAGGGCGCGGCGTCGCAGACCCTTCGATTGGCGTTGACCACAGCTCCGACCGGGAACGTCGAGGTGTCTTTGACGACACCGTCCGGCGTGGTCGCCACGCCGGCGTCGCTCACCTTCACGCCGACGAATTTCGCGACCGCGCAAGCCGTGAGTCTCGCCAAACCGCATGATGGCGTCGAAGACGTGAACAAACCTGGAACGGTCGTCGCCACGGCTACGAGCGCCGACCTCGTGTACAAAGGCGCGAGTCTGACAATGAACCTCACGGTCGTGGATGACGATGACATCACAGCGCCGACCCTCACTCTGACAACAAAGGACGGCGATCTCATCAGTAGTCAGAGCGTCAACGTCGCCGGGGTGAAGTCGACGTCCAGGACACGCGGGAGCAGCACGGACGCCCGATCCGGCGTCTCGAGCGTTGTCGTCAAGTATGTGCCTACCGTCGCAAACGCGGCCGACGAGTTCACGACGACGGCGACGCTGGCCTGCGACGCACTGCGCAACAGCTGCACGTGGTCCGCCGCGGCGCCGCCTGATCCCGGCGAATACGCCCTTCAGGCGACGGCAAGGGACGTAAGAGGCAACTTGCGGATCAGTGCGCCCATCTCGATCGTGAAAGTGTGACGTTTCGTCGGGTTTGTGCCGATGAGGAGAAATAGGCGCCTAACGCCGGGGGTTCACTGTGCGTTACCCTTGGACCGCCGCAGGGGATTTGAAGATATTTCGTAGGACAAACGGGCTGTGGCGCCGAATAGGTGATTGTACGGGCACGACGAACGTCGGGCACGGTACCAATGGACTGGGAATTCTGGCTTGCGCCCGCTGGGGTCGGTCGGGGAACGAGGAGGAGCAGTGCTGACAGCAACTACGGAGCGGCCGCGTCGCTTTCGACTGATAAAGGTGCTGGTGACGGCATCGCTCGTTGCCGGCAGCCTGGCGGGCATCCAGCCCGCCGAGGCGTCGAGCGAGATCGGCGACTTCTCCGTCACCGGAACCGTCGCCTCGGCGACCTTGTCGCCGGGCGACGTCTTCAGTGAGGCCAATCTCAATCCCCTCACCGATTTCGGCCCCAGCGTCGCGCCCCACTACAACACGACCGACGGCTTCACGTTCAATACGAGCGCCGCTCGTACGACGTACGCGAAGCAGCTGCCTTCGGGCCGCTACGTCGCGTCCGACTTCCAGAGCGTCCTGACCGTCGGTGCGACGGTGAAGGTCAACGGCGACCGAATCACCAACGACGACGGTACGGTCACGTTCCTGGCTCGCAAGATTTACAACCCGCCGCCGGCGCCGAGCAGTGGCGCAGGATCAGGCCCGGCACCGTCCTGCGAACCGCCGCCCTCCCTCGATCGCGTCGGCCGCTTCGTGATCGTCGCGACGATCATCAAGAACCGAGTGCACGTGCCGTGTACGAACCTTGGCGGCTTGCCTAGCGGATTCGTGCTGAGTAATCCGCTGAACAACGTTCAGCCCCGGGTTGACCAGGCATACATGGACTACAACGGCCGGCTCGACATCTTTACGACGCCGCTGACCGAGTACTACTACGGGTCAAAGCCGTCTACCTACGACAAGGTCGTCAAGCTCGGCCGCGTTGCGCTCGTCCGCGGCCACTTCGTGCAAGCGACCAATGGTTGGGTATTCGCCGCCACGCGGGTTGTTGCCCCGTACAACTACATCCCGCCGGCAAGCGGGGGGACGAAGGTGTTCAAGACGTACCTCCAGGGTGCTCGTCAGAACGACGACGTCGATTACACCGGCTCGACCTTCGGCGGTCCGAACTACTCGGGCCCGACCGGCGTCCACGCCGAAACGTTGACCTTCACGGGTGGCCCGCTCTCCTACGGGGTCTCCGGCACCTTCTCGGTGTCCGACAGTGCGAGCTCATGGACCGGAACGATCGACAACGGGTTCTACGACAACCAGCCGGGTCTGTCGACGATGGACTGGTCGCTCACGATCACCGGTGGAACCGGCCACTTTGCCGGGTGTTCCGGAACAGGGACGTTCGATTCGGACAGTGTCACTACCGGCCCCGTGCCAAACATGGTGCCGGGACCGCAGGCCTTTACGGGCGCCTTGACCATCTACTACACCTGCCCGTAGCACCACCACCACAACGACGAAGCAAGAGCCCCGCCTCCGGGCGGGGCTCTTGCGCGTCACGGCGCAGCTATGCCCGCCAGGCCTTGACCAGGCGCCCAACGAGCGTCTCGAGATCGAATAGCCGCGCCGCCTTCGCTCGACCCGCCTCCCCCATCGCCGAAACTGCCGCAGGATCAGTGGCGGCCAAGCCGGCCAACTCCTGGAGCGCGTCGGCGAGCAGATCCGGAGAGCGCGGAGGCACCAGCCTTCCAGTTGAAGCGTCGACCATTTCCGGCATCCCGACTTCAGTCGAACCGACCACGGGGACAGCCATCGCCATCGCCTCTTTCACGACGAGGGGCTGTGAGTCCAGGTCGCCATCGGGCGCCACAACGCAAGGCAGACACAGGACGCTGGCCTCCTCGAGCGCCCGACGGACCTCTGTGGGCGGCGTCGCTCCCTCGAGCGTCACGAGATCGTCCACGCCCGCAGCGGCGATCTGTGCCGACAGCGTCTCCCTGAGTGGCCCCTCACCGATTATGCGGACGCGCACACCGTGGCCGCGGGCGCGCAAAATCGCTATCGCCGAAACCAAATCCTCGAACCCCTTCTTCTGAACCAGCCGTCCGATCGCCACGACGACGAAGGGAGTCGCTCGGTAAGGCTTCGAGCGGCGAAACACAGCCAGGTCTATGCCACACGGAATCACCACCACGCGGCCTAACCCCGGACGTTCTGCTGCCAGGCGACGCGCGTTGTACTCGCAGACCGTGACCGTTACGTCGGCGCGAGAGAGTTTCCGGTCGAGGTCGAACGCACCGCCAAATGCGTCAGCGGCATGCGCGGTGAACGAGAAGGGAAGGTCAAGCGCCGCCGCCGCCAGCATGGCCACGGACGCCGACGCACGTGCGAAGTGCGCGTGCAGGCGATCTGGCCGGTCTCCGATCAAGTCGGCTGTCAGGAACACCGCCTTTCCGAGACAGTGCGCCTGAAATCGGCTCGGCCGCGCAGCCGCGAGCGCGACCATGCGTACGAGCCCAGCGGGCCGACGACGCGCCACTAGGAGCGCCGCCTTGACCAGCGCTAGGGGCTGCTTTCCGGACGCGGGCAGTCGGGTGAAGGGCGCCACCCACGTCGGATCGACGCCGGTCGGGGGGTACAAGGCGAACACGGGCGTGTCGACTCCCGCTGCGGCGAGCGCCCGCAACTCGTTCTGTACGAAGGTCTGCGAAAGAACCGGAAACCCCTGCACGACGTAAGCGACTCGCATCGTCAACCGCGCCGCCGGAAGACGCGCAGCAAGTCGCGCAGGAACCGTCCGTCGACCGCCGCGATGAATGCGGCAACTAGTGACAGAAACAGGCCCACGAACATCGCTGCTGCGAGGAGGCTGGTCGGGTGGCCGGCCGCGGAGCGGATTAGTGCAGTCAGCGCCGCCGCCGCGCCCACCGACGCGAGTTCGCGCCGTGCCGTCCGGATGAGCGAAAGACCGGGGAAGAGTCGCGAGATCGGCACCTGTCGAACGACAAGTGTCAGCACGCTCAGCGATGCCACCGCCCACGCGCCCCCCGTCAAACCTTTCAAGATCACGGCGGGGAGCAGGACCGCAAACACCCACAACTCGTTCATCGCAGAAAGGAGCAACGTCGGCTTGGTGTTCCCGCGGGCGCGGAAGAACAGATCCCACGAGTACCCGAGACTCCCGGTGACTACGGCGAAGCCCTGCATCTCGATAAGGAACGTCGCCGGTGCCCACTTCGGGCCGAGGATGTGGCGCACCAGATCTCCCGCGAAGAGCACCAAGCCGAAACCCGCCACCCCGGCCCAGATCGTCGTGATTCGTGTCGTGGTTTCAAAGGCCCGGCGTTGGGCTGCCTTGTCGTCGGTCGTGCGGCAAAGAACGGGGTAGATCGATCGCCCGAGGATCGCGTCGAACTGGTACGCCTGCGCGCCGAGGTTCTGACTCAGCACGAAGAATGCCAGGCCGCTGTTGCCGAGCTGGGCAGCGATCACAAGCGTCCCTGCGATCGTGGTCGACAAACCGAGGAGGCCGCTCAACCACAGTGGCCATCCGAAGGCGATGAAACGTCGAGCGACAGCACGGTTGAGTTCGAGCCGCGGCTTCAGCGGAGCCATGGCCGTCACCACTACCGAAGAGACAACGAAACTGGCGATCGCGCCGCCCGCAAGCGCCCACACTCCGGCTCCAGCCACCGCCAGGCCGACAGTCACTACGAAACTCACTACGGGAGCGACGGCAGCAACGGTGCTCTGCCTCACGTAAGCGAGTCGGCGCAGGAACACCGCCCCCGGTAGCCCGACGAACGCATTGGCGAAAAGCGTCACGGCAAGGGCTGCTACGAGCGGAACGATCTGCGGCTCGTGCCGGATCGCAGCGAAGAGAGGTGCAAGAGCAATCACCCCCAGTGCGAGCACCGTCGAGGAGATCAACTCCAGAGTGAACGCTGTCGGGTACGTCTCCTCGAGGGGCGCGTCGTCCTGCACCAGCTTCTGGCTGATACCGAACTCCTTCAGCGAATTCCCGACGCTCAGGACCGACCCTGCGACGGCGAACAACCCCACCATTGATGGCCCGAGCACTCGCGGAACCACAAGCCCTTCGGCCACGCCGAGAACGCGCAGGGCCAAACCGAAACCGGCATTTACTGCGAAACCGCGGGCCGCCCTTCCGGCAAAATCGCCGGCCTCGGGTGAAACCGGTGCGATGAGACCCGGTGCAGTGGGCTCGGGGACGGTCGGTTCGGGCACTAAGGGCCGCGCGCCAAGATCACCCGGATCGTCTTCGCGCGGCTGGCCCGCTTCCCTCTCGGTCATAAGTAGAACGTGCGGTAGCGGAGGCTCGCACGAGCAAACGCCGCCACCTCCACGGTGTCCACGATCAGAACCTGCGCGATCAGCATGGCGCGATGAGCAGGTGACCGTCCGTCCCCACGGGTGTGCACGACGTAAGCCAGCATGACTCCTGCGATTCCAGCGAGCGGCAGCCAGCGGCGCACGATCGTCAGCGCGCCGAGGCAGCCAATGGCCGCAAGCGCGCGGGCGTGAGACCGCTTGTAGAACAGCCGGCGGTAAGCGAGACGCCGGATCGCAGGGTGGTGCTTTACGACGAGAACGACCATCGCTCGGCGCCCGGCGTCGCGCAGGGCCTGGCGGAACGACCCCGGCCACACCTCGTGGTGAACAATCGCTTCCGGCGCGAAGAGGATCCGGCGTCCGGACTCGAGGCACCGCCACCCGAGATCGGTGTCTTCACCGGCACAGCCGGGACCGGTGAACTGCTCGGCAAAGCCGCCAAGCTCCGTCAAGACGTCGGTGCGATACGCCATGTTCGAGGTCGGGAAGCGCTCGTTGTACTGGCCAACCCGCTGGGTCCGATGCCATGGGTCTCGCAGTCGGTCAATTTGGTCGGGGTGCATCACCGTAGGGCCCTGCACTGCATCTGCGTCGCCCGCCTCGATTGGCGCTACGAGCTTCTCCAACCAGAGAGGTGTCGGTATGCAGTCGTCATCGGTGAACGCCACAACGTCGGTCTCGACGGCGACAAGAGCGGCTTGTCGTGCCCGCCCCGGACCCCGTCGGGAGACTCGGAGAGCGGTGACGCCGGGCCGCGCCCCAAGGACCTGCGGCGTCGAATCGGTCGAGTCGTCATCGACGACAACGATCTGGTCCGGCGGTCGCGTCTGCGCAGCGATGGCGTCCAGGGCTCGCTCCAGCATTTGAGCGCGGCCGTGCGTTGCCATCACGACAGCCACAGAGCACTTGCCCTTACGCAATGTCGGCATACACCCGTTCCAGCTGTGGTCCGACCACCGACCAGTCCCACCGACGAGCGTGCTCGCGACAAGCGGCCACGGTGCCGCGGTCTTCAGCTAACTCGAACCCTTCCAGGATCGCCCCGGCCAACGCATCTACGTCATCAGGCGCGAACAACCGCCCGACCGCTTCGTGGCCCCCCAGGATCTCCGGGATCGCTCCCGATGCTGCGCCGACAACGGGGGTGCCCGCCGCAAGCGACTCGACGATCACCAGCCCGAACGCTTCCTCGATAGACGGCAGCACGCTCACCGCCGCCTCCCGATAGAGCGCTGCGAGATCGTCGATCGCCACGTTGGGACGCACCTCGACCCTCGCCAGGGCGGCGGCGTCGAGCCCGCCTAACGCCTCGTCCAACCGCGCGCTCCCACTTGGCGGGGCCAGCACCAGCCGCGCGCCCGGGACGCTTCGCAGCACGATCGGAAACGCGCGGACGAGCAGGTCGACGCGCTTGCGGACATCGCCCGGCGAGGCGGTGCACAACACGATCGGCTCGGTGACGTCGGCGGTCTTGGTGCCCGCGTACTGCTCCGTGCGAACGCCGGGCGGCACGGCTACGGCAGCGATGCCCAGTTCCTCGCGCACCGTCGAGACCGCATAGTCCGACAAGGCGTGCACGCGCGCGGCTCCTCGGACGGCGGCCCGGAAGGTCAGCCGATGAAGAGGTTGTCCGCGCAGAGCGCCTCGACGCGCGGTGCCGGGAAGCCACAGAACGTAAGGCGGACGTCGGCCCGCGCACGCCACGCGAAGCGCAACTGCGTCGGGATAGTTATGACATTGGGCGACGTCCCACCGTGCGCCTCGGCTCGCCGCTCTAGTCGCTGTGCCCGCAGCGACGCCCGCACTTAGCAGGGAGTCGAAATGCCAGCGCCCGCGGCCGAAGGTTCTCGGTCGGTGTCCGAAGACCGTCCGGCGACCGCGCGTCGAAATTGCTTCCGAAGCGACGCCGGAGGTGGAGGTGGCGACGGTCACCTGGTGGCCGCGCTCGTCGAGCCACCATGACAGCTCGCCGACATACCGCTCTGCGCCCCGACGTACCTCGGGGTGCGCGAAGGGCGTTGTCAGCAGGATCCGCACCTCAGCGCTCCCACGGCGCGCGCTCGGCGGACTCGACGAGGGCCGTGAGCGCGCTTCGGTCCTTGTAGGTGTCCATCGAGCGCCAGAACCCGCGGTGGCGATAGGCGACGAGTTGTCGGCGCTGCGACAGCGCTGGCAGCGTGTCGCGCTCGAGTTCCGGGCCCGACCAATCGTCGAGAGCGCGACGCTCGAATACGAAGTAGCCGGCGTTGATCCAGTGGTCCTCCAGCACCGGCTTCTCACGGAACTCGGTCACAAGACCCTTGTCGTCGGACACGAGGGTGCCGTACTGACTCGGCAGAGGGACGGTGGTCACAGTGGCCAGCGCGCCATGACTGTGATGAAACGCGACGAGGTCGGTTAGGTCGACATCGCCGAGCCCGTCGGCGTAGTTGACGAAGAACGTCGACCCGACGCCGGCCGCTTCGGCCGCCAACCGCACTCGGTCCCCGGTCTCGGTGTCGACGCCGGTGTCGACCACCGCCACGTCCCAACCTTCCGGCGCGATGGCGTAGCGCTCTTGCAGGAGCTCCGCCTTGTAGCCGGCGGCGAGAATGAAGCGAGTGTGGCCTTGTCGCGCGTAGCAACCCATCACGTGTTCGACCACGGGCCGGTCGCCTACCGGGAGGAGTGGCTTCGGCAGCTCCAGCGTGTCCGGATATGCGCGCGTCCCGCGGCCACCGCACAGCAACACGACGTCGAGCGCGGTCAAGAGGGCATCGCTTACCGCAGCGCGGTCCCGGCGAGAAAGGGATGGCCTTCCGTAAAGCGCGCCGAGTACCAATCGATCGTCTCCCGAAGACCCTCGTCGAGCGTGTGTGCAGGCGACCACCCGAGAATCTCGCGGGCGCGGGAGTTGTCGCAGTACATGCGCCAGATCTCAGTTGGCCGGTTCGCAAGCGCGCCGAACTTCGCTTCGATGGGGTCACCCATCAGCGCCAGGATGCGAACAGCGATTTCTCGCATCGAAACCTCCTGGCCGCACCCGAGGTTGATCACCTGGCCTTCGGCCTCCTTGCAGACCAGCGCCGCCGCAAAGCCATCAGCGAGATCCGCGGCAAAGTTGAACTCACGAGTCTGGACGCCCTCGGTCATTTCGAGCGGGCGACGCTTCAATCCCCGCACGATGATCTCGGGAATGACCCGGTCCGCGGTTTGCCACGGCCCGTACGCGTTGAACGGCCGCAGACAGACAATCGGCCACTCGTGGGCCGCGTGCAACATCCGCGCGAACCGCTCGGCCGCGTACTTGCTCACCGAGTACGGAGAAACCGGGTTTACCGGTCCATCCTCGACAAACGGCACGTCGACGTCGCCGTAGATCTCGCTCGTACCCGTGTTCACGAACCGTTCGTAGTCGCCGTGCAACGCCTGCAGAAGGTTCACCGTGCCGGCGACATTGGACGCAACGTTCTCGTCGACGCGAACGAAGCTCTTGCCGACGTGCGTGTACGCGCCCAAGTGGGCGATGAACTCGGGCCGCACAGTGCGCGCGGTGTGGTCTAGCGCTGAGCGATCAGTGAGGTTGGCCTCGACGATCCGGACGTCGTCGAGCACGTCAGTGAGGCGCACGGGTGGGACCGACGAAACGGACGATGTCATGACCCAAACCTCGGCGCCGTCGCGAAGTAGCCGGCGCACAAGATGACTGCCGATGAACCCGGCGCCGCCGGTCACGAGAACACGGCGGCCTCGCAAGGGGGAAGGCGGCACAGGAGCATCGTACGGGCCGCCCCGCGTACTGTTACGCATCTGTCACGTGCACCGCTTCCCGACCGCGCCGGCGGTCACACTGACGGTGTGAGGGAACGACCGATCCTCGTCGTGGGGATAGCCCAACGCAGTGGCACGAACTTTCTCGCCGACCTTTTGCGGTGTCACCCGGCTACGTCTATGGCCCGCGACCCGTATCGCGAGGATTTCGCGTTCCCGCGCGGCGACGCGCTTGGTGCCTGGGCGGATGGTGTCGCCGACCGTCTACCGGCACGGTGGGGCGATGCAGAGTGGGTCCGGCGGGATCTTCGACGCGCGCTCGGCGAGGCGGTCGTCCGATTCCTAGCTGCGACCGGCGACGGGGCCGGACGGCCGGTCGTAAAGACTCCGTTTGCAGAGGCCCTCGACACGATCACCGCGCTCCAGGCCGAACTCGACGTCGTCGTCGTCGTTCGTGACGCGCCCGCAGTCATCGCGTCCATGGAGGCGGGGTTCGGTGCCCCCCTCGAGTGGGCCGCCCACACCTGGCGAGACGGCGCGCGCCGCGTTCTGGCGTGGCGTGACGCGATCTCTGGAACGACTCGGACTGCGTTGATCGTCCGGTACGAAGATCTCAAAGCCGATCGCCGCGGCACGCTTACGCCCGTTCTCGAACACCTGCGACTCGACGTCGGAGCCATGGATTGGGCTGCGGCTGAAGCGCTGCCGGTAAGGGGTTCTTCGTATGCACCTGGCGGGTTGGACTGGTCCGGTCAAACAGGTGGCGAGGCCCCGACGGGCACGAGGATGGGCGTGTCGAACCCGCGACGGGCCGCCGCGATCACGGGGGCAGAGCGGGCAGCACTGGGCTATGCGGCTCCCGAGCAACGGCGGACCACCGACACCGTGCTCGAGTGGGTGTGGCCGGCAAGGCGTGCTGCTACACAAGCGCGGCGTGCGATCAGTCGTGTTCTCTTAGGCACCGCACGACCCGCGATCCGCGCCGGTAAAACTCGCCGCTCAATTCGTTGACAGCGCACCTGAGTGAGGAGCTTGGGCGAAGTCCCCAAATCGGCCGATACACTCGTTTGGTGCGTGCGACCATGCACGCATGCTCGGAGGGGGATCCGACAATGCGTACGAAGTTCGTTGTTTCGGCCACAGCTGCGTTTCTGGCGGCCGGTTTCACTTTCTCTAGCGGAGGGGCATCAGCCGGCTCCTGCGCCCCCGGAAGTGTGGACGGCCAACAAGAAGTTCCGGCGATCGCGTACGTCCCGATCCCGTCTGTCGGCAACGTCTACGTGTACAGCACTATCCCCGACAATCCGTTCGGCCGGCGCCACCGTGGCGCGGCTGGCTTCAACGGCGACGCCGCATACGTCGAACTGTTCGGAGCTGCGCCTACGCAAGACGGCCACGTCCACGGCGAGGTTTACGGCACTCCGGTCAACTTCGACGTCGCCCTCGGCGAGCGCAGCTTTGACCCGACTCCAGCGTCGGTCACCCGCGTCTGTGTCGCTGGCAACCAGATCATCGGCGACGACTACGGGTACACGCCGCCGGCCCCTTGACCGGCTAGGTCATCGCCGGCGAGCGTCATAGAGAACTCTCGTGGAGGACGCGAGCGTTTCCTGGGACGCGATGTCGAATCGATCCGCAAGCAGGCGCTCGAAGTTCTCGACCGTGTAGTCGCGGTGACGTTCCGGAGGCTTGTTCGCGAGCAGCCGTTTCGTCTGCGGGTCGTTGGCGTCCACGAACTCGATGACCAGATGGTCCGTCACTGATGCGAGCCAGTCGATCACGCCCGCCATCGGCAGGTTCGCGCCTATGACGAGGTGATGGATGAGCGCGAGAGCAAGCACCGTGTCGGGCCTTCCGCGCGCTTCGAGCTGGCGGCGCTCCGTTGCTCGCCACCCGAGGTCCGGGGACGGATCGGCGATGTTGAACACCAACGGCAGGATTTTCTCGTGTCCCTCTGATCGCAGCGATCCGTAGAGGTTGTCGACAACAAGGTCGTCGAGGTCTGTCGCCACCACGAAGTCTGCAGTCTCAGCGGCGATGCGGCTGTAGGCACCGTCGTTGGCCCCGAGGTCCCAGACGAGCGAAGGACGAGACGCAGCGAGTGCGCGCCGCACGAACGTCTGCTTGGCCTCGGCGTCGGCGTCCGTATACGTGCACGTCTGGCGGTAGTCGTTCCAGGTCGAGCCCTTGGGCTTCCACTCGAGCTTCGCGACCGTCTTGCGAATGC
This sequence comes from Acidimicrobiales bacterium, assembly GCA_035536375.1. GTDB lineage: Bacteria > Actinomycetota > Acidimicrobiia > Acidimicrobiales > JACCXE01 > DATLOH01. The sequence continues at coordinate 16,741 of DATLOH010000082.1, read as the reverse complement.
CACGCACGGCGGCGAGCGCAAGCTGGTTGGAGAAGCCGGCCGCATCCATCTCGGCCTTCGTGTCGTTGGCGCCCTTGTCCGAGAAGCGAGCTTCGACTGCCGCATGAAGCATCACGTGCTTGAGCACTCCGGTTCGGAAGACGTCTCGACCTCGATAGAAGCCGCGCATGTGCACCGGCGAGATCCCTTCGAGTGACCCACGCAACCACGGCTGGAAGGGCACCCGCTTTTGCGCCTGAAGCATCAACGGAAACAGGAAGGTCTGGCAGAACTGTCGATATCCCGCCCACGGTCCCCCCGTTGCCGGCTCGAAGCTCATCACGTCGATGAACACCGGACGAGCGCCCACGAATTGCACGTTGTAGGCGTAGCCGTCCTTCATCGTCACGCCGGCGTTCAATGCGTCCGTTAGCAGGTCGAGGTGAGCAAGCGCCCCTTCCTTCAGCATGTGAAACGGCCACTCGTAGGGGTAGCTGACGAAGGGAACTCGCTCGTGTCGCAACACCGCGGTGGCCGAGCCGCCCAGCGCGTCTGGGGGCGCATCGATGGAAGCGAGCTCCGTACCCACGATGCGCCCGGACGCCATGGCCTCCGAGAAGAACCCGGTGGTGGACATCGCCGTCCAGTCAGCGAGCGCCGATGCACTCAGAGCCCGATAGACCTCGCCGCCCCGGTAGAAGACCGTGCTGGCGACGTCGCGAAAAGACGCCGGTTCGACCTCGTCGTTGTCCATGCTGGCGACGGAGCCTACCGAAGCGCGTCCTCCGCAGAGCTACGATCGCCGGTATCGAGCACACCCTTGGAGGACCTGTGGCTCTTGCACGCGTGTTCGCATACCTCGACCCTGGGACCGGCAGCCAGATCATGATGGCGTTCATGGCCGGCTTCGCCGGTCTGCTCGTCGTGGTCAAGATGTACTGGAGTCGGATACTCGGTGTCTTCTCCCCTAAAGCACGGGCGCGGGCCAAGCAACTGGCGGAAGAGCGCGCGGCGGACCGGGCGACGAAGGCCGACACCCACGACTCGCACTGATCGGCACGGGTCATCGAGGAGGAGCGCTCACACGTCCGCTCCTCCGTCAGGTGCTTTGCTAGGTCCTCTTCGTCGCCAAAACGATGAAGCGACGCGACACGCTCGGGAACGGGTCGAGCATCCGGTCGACGACGCGCAGGGCGCGGCGACCGAAGTCAGGCGCGAGCGCCCGGAACTCGAGCGAGCCGAAGCCGGCGTCAGTCAACAACGCGCGCATGCAGCGCACGGTCGCAGCATGGATGTGGGGCGGCTTGGTCGTGTGCGTGCCGTAGAACGGCAACATGCCGTAAAGCCGCCCGTGCGAGGAGATCTCGACATCGCGCGGCTGGTAGCCGAACAGCAGAGCTAACCGGTTGCTGTAGCTACCGAGGTTGGGCATCGAAAACAGCAGGAACCCGCCCGGCTCTAGCGCGCGTGCCGCCTCAGCGAAAAAGTTGTCGTAGTGAACCATGTACTCGAGCACGCCGAAGGACGTAACGAGGCTCACCGAGCCGTCCTCGACAGGCAGCGCGTCGTGGTTGAGATCGAGGGCGAAAGTGCTGACCCCGCGCTCGGCGGCAACTGCGAGCCGGGCTTCGTCCGCGTCAATCCCCACGATGTCGGTGATCCCGAGCGTGGTGCCGATGCGCGTCGAAAGCCCGCCATAGCCGCAGCCCAAATCGACAAGCCGCCGCAACTCGCGGTTGCCGGCCGAAATGCGCACTCGCTCAACCATGGCGTCGAGCCGTGGCAAGTCGTGCGCTGTTGCGCTCGATCCGCGCTCGCCCGCGTGGAACTCGGGAGGTTGCAGCTCGGCCACGGCGAAGGACAATAATCGCAGGCCTATGACGCGGCCGCCTTACGTGCTGGTAGGCGGTGTCGACGAAATGCAGCGAGCAGAAGTGGCCCTTGCGATCGCAAATGCGCTCGGTCGGACGGGCGTCAGTACCCGCGTCCATCGCGTGGTTCCGCGAGGATCGCCTCGGTCCGCGCTGGCACGCAGCGTGCCAGGGTCGATCGCCCGCCTCGCCGGCTGGCTTGCGATCTTCTCGTTGCGGGTTCGGCTCCGGCGACGCGCGCTCGTCGTCGATGGTGGCTGGTGGGAACTCGTAGTCAACCCGCTGCCCCGCCGCATCCACCCGCACGCGCTTGTCATCGGCCAGCTGCTGGGTCGGCTGGCGCCGCGCGCCGGCGTGGCTGTTCATGTGGATGCGGCATCAGCCGGCGCAGAGCGGATGGACCGGTTCGACCCGCTCGATCCTCGTTACGTCGGTCGTTGGTGGCGACAGGCATTGCTCAGCGCTGGAGACCGCGCGATCACAGTCGGCCCTGACGACGATGCCGGTGGGGTCGTCGTGGATGCGATCAGTGCGTCTGCGTCCGACGTCGATCAGTCACTCTCGGCGTGGCGGGTGGTGCCCATGGCACCGCCGCGACGCGAGCTGAGGACGACGTCGTCGTCACCTGAGCTGGCTTTGACGATTTGGCGACCCATGCACCCGGTTATGCGCCCCCTTGCCCGAGCGAACCGGCTGCTCCTTGGCCGCTTCGCGGTCGCAACGCCGCCCCCACTGGAGGGGCTCGAGGAACTGCTCGCTCAACTCGGCCTGGCCGGAGCCGACCTGGCGGCGATGCGATCGAGCTGGACTGACAGACAGGTGATAGTCGCCGGCCGCAACGGTCGCCCCGCAGCCTTCTTCAAAATCGGTCCCGCAGCGAGCAGAATGCGCGAGGAGGCTGCGACGATCGCTTCGCTCGTGCATGCGCGAACCTTCGCGGTGCCGCGCGTGTTGTTCGCCGACGAGTGGCAAGGCAATTTCGTTCTCGCCACCGAAGCCGTCGAGCATCGCGGCGATCCGAGAAGATTGGGTGTCGCACGAGTGGCGCCCATCGCTGCTGAGCTCGCCGCCGGAGCGGCGGGAGCGCCATCGCTCAACCACGGCGACTTCGCGCCTTGGAACGTGCTCGAAGCACCGGCCAGACCAGTGCTGATCGACTGGGAGCTCGCCACGTCTCCGGCGGTGCCCCTCGCCGACCTTCTCACCTTCGTGACGTTCAAGGGTTCGACGCTTGGTGGCTACCGTCCGGCCGACGCAGTACGCGATCTCACTGCGCCCGGGTCGCCGGGTTGGAGCTACCTCGAAACGCTCGGCATTGACGGCGCCGAGGCCGCCGATCGCTTGGGAGCGCTCATCGAACGAGGTGCGTCGCGGTCAGGTCCGTTGCGGGCATTCGAGATCGAGATGCAGCGCGCCTTACCGCGCTAGTGAGTCGGCGCTCGTTCGAACGGCGGTGCAGCTCTCGTGCCGGCGCTGTGGTGCTAGCTCTAATGTGGTCGGGTGGATCGTTCGGAGTCCTGGGTCGGACGCGGTGAAGCGTACGGCCAAGAATTCGAGCACGCGACCCCGTTTCCATTGGTGGTGATCGACGATTTCCTGTCCGAGGATCATGCGCGCGCTCTCCTCGAGGAATTCCCGCCGATAACGGGAATGCCGCGGAGCCGTGACTACATGTTCGGTGACAAACATGAGTTGTCCAGCGTGGCGGCCAACGGCCCGGCGAGCGCAGCATTCTTCGAACTGGCCTTGTCCGGCGAGTTCCGCGAGTTCCTCTGTGCGCTGAGCGGCGACGACGTGTTCGTCGATCCGGCGTTCCACGGCGGAGGATTTCACCAGGGTGGCGACGGCAGCTTCCTCGACATGCACGTCGATTTCAACGTCCACCCAGAACACGAGGACTGGCTTCGCACCTTGAACGTCCTCGTATACCTGAACCCGGACTGGGACGACAGCTGGGGCGGGCAGCTCCTCGTGAAGAACGCGCCCGAAGGGGAAGTGCGCCGAATCTCACCAAAGTTCAACCGCGCCGTGATAATGCGAACCAACGATCACACGTTCCACGGTTACCGCAAGATGGCCCTTCCGCCCGGCGTCACCCGGCGCTCTATCGCCACGTACGCCTACACGGCCATCGAGCCCGGCGCCGTCCAACAGCGGACGACAAATTGGGTTCCCGAGGGCGCAGGGCCGCTGAAGCGCTTGCTGGCCAGTAACTACAACACGCTGGTGCAGGCAAAGAACAAGTTGTTCGGCAGCGCTACGTCGAAGAACCGGTAGCCCTACCTCGGCGCGGCTCGCTACGCGTCGAACAGCGCTACCACCGTTTCGGCCATCCTGGCGAGGTCAAAGTCGCACGCGCGGATGCGGCCACGCTCTGCCATCTCCACGGCCGCTTGCTGATCGCTCACGAGTCCTTCTACTGCGACAGCCAGCGCATCCACATCACCGGGTGGCACCAGCAGCCCGTCGACCCCCGGCGTGATTATCTCGAGGGGACCGCCGGCGGCGGTGCCGATCACGGGACGCCCAAGCGCCATCGCTTCCACCAGCGCCATCCCGAACGGCTCGGGGCGGCGCGATGGAAGGACGAACACGTCGGCCTGTGCGACGAGCGCCAACGCGTCCCGCCGCTCGCCTGCCAGCGTCACGAAGCCTTCCATGCGCAGGGCAGCAATCTGGTCGAGGAGTTGCTGCCGGTGATGCACGGCGTCGCGGTAAACGTCTCCAACGAGCGTCAACCGGATGTCGCACCCCCGGCTACGCAGCACGGCGACTGCGTCCACGAGAGTCTCTTGTCCCTTCCATTCGTTGAGGCGCGCGACGCAGATGAGCTCTATCGGCCGGCCCGATGCCACTCCTTCAAACGGTCGCCGTTCGGGCACGTCGAGCGGCACGTCGACGCCGGTGTAGGCAACCGTCGTCCGCGTGGCTAGTTCCTCACTGTGGAACTGTTCGGCGACAACGCGGGCGCAGCACACGACCGCATCGCTCGTGGCCAGAAATCGCTCGAGGGCCGCAACCAACGGCCGCGGATACCAAAAAATCTCGTGCACGTGATACACGTGCCGCGCCTTCCACTTGCGCGCGAGCAGCGCGCCGCCGGTGGTCGGCGCAGTCGACGTGTACACCACGTCGAAGGTGCGCCGTCGCGCCAAGCCGCTCAGGCGCCGCCACTCTCGCCACCATCGGACTGGCGTCGTCAGCACCGTCGGCCACGCAATGTCACGTCGACGGAATTTGAGCGGATCGAGAAAGATCACCTCCATGCCGTCTGCTTCGAGAACCGCTACGAGCGGTCCCGGGAAAGGCACGGTCACGGCGACCTCCCAACCGTCCGCACGCGCCCGCCGCGCGACTGCCAGCGCAGCGGCGTCGCTTCCGTAGAGATCGCTCGAGGCGTGCACGACGAGCACGCGTTTCTTGGTCACCACTTCGCGGCAACCAGGGTCCGTGCGTCGCGCAATCGTGCGCGCGCCCGTTCGCGTTGGCCCACCACGAAAAAGACAACCGTGCGAGCCAGGGCGCCGGCAACGCGAACCGCGCGCGTTGCAATCTGAGCCGCGGAGCCCCTTGTCTCACCGATGTACGTGTCAAGGCTTCCCAATCGCCACCGGTCGACCCAGTTGCCCGCAGACGAGACTGCAGCTGATCCTGCGTGAGTCGCAACAGCGGCCGGGTTGATCCAACATTCCCACCCGGCCTGACGCGCCCGGCGGCACCAGTCGATGTCCTCGGCGTAAAGGAAGTACCGCTCGTCGAACAGTCCAACGGTGTCGAGGGCGCGCCGGCGCAGGAGCACCGCGGTTCCGGCGACCCAATCGACCTTCTCGGGCTGCGCCGACGGTCCGCCGCGGTACAGCGAAAGTGACGGAAGAATCGTCCCGGCACCTGCTTCGTGCACTGCGACGCTCAGCAGCGTCGGATCACGGCCGCAAGCGAAACGCTCGGCGCGGCCGTGATCGTCGACGATCAACGCCGACGTGGCGGCCACGCGAGGGTGCTCAGCCGCAAATGTGGCAAGTGCCGCAACGGCGCCGGGTGCAAGCACCGCGTCTGGGTTGAGCAGGACTATGTCTTGTAATGCCGACGCGGCCCTGATCCCTTGATTGGCGGCCGCCGCAAACCCGAGGTTCGACTGGTTCTCGATCACGACGGCATCCGGACGGGCCGCTCTCACTATCTCGACGGTGCCGTCTTCGGAGGCGTTGTCGACAACGATGACGTGGGCGTCAGGGGGCACCGATGCGAGACACGCCGACACGGTTGACGCCGCCTGCCAGGTGACGACGACGACACATGGAGTCAGGGGTTCGTCGCCCACAGGACTACATGCGGCACGCCGCCCTTGCCTACGCGGAATGGGATCGTGAACCTCTCACCGCGTTGCACGCCGGTGTAGCCGGCTGCCTCGAGCATGTGCTGCCATCCGTTCGTGTTCGGCACCCACCAGGTCAGGTGTGGCGACAAGGCCTGTAGCCGCGCAAGGGCCACACGTCGGCGGCCGAGTACCCGAGCGACGAGGTCGAGACGGGCATCGAACTCCTCCACGATTCGTATCTCCCCGCCTTGCTTGCAGACACCGCGCAACGCCATCAGCGCACCTACAGGGTCTCGCAAGTGGATCAGGACGCTGCCGACGAAGACGACGTCGAAGGTGCCGACGTTTTCGGGCGTCACGTCATAGACCGAGACGAATTCTCTGCGGACCGCCGAGCCGTACGCTTCGCGCGCCAAGTCGAAGTTCGCGTGACGCGGTTGAAATCGAGTCGTGCCCTTCGCCTTTAGCGGTGCAGGCCAGTCGAGCGACTCGACCCCCGGCACGTCCAGCCCGACCACCTCGGCGCCGCGTCGCTCGAACTCGAACGCGAAGAAACCATCGAAGGTGCCTACGTCGAGAACGCGGCGCCCTTCCATCCGCGACGGCAGGCCGTATCGGCTCAGGACGGGTCGGATGTCGAAGAAACCCGGCGTTACGACACCGCCCGGTAGATCCATCGTGTGATACCACTCGAGCGCCGCGACTCGTCCCGCCAAATCGGTCATAGGCAGCATCCTGCCAGCCGGGCGCGATACTGCGAGCCGTGCGCCGCGTGCTCCTTGCCTTGTGGGCCTTGCGGCGTTGGCGCGTCCGGCTCACGGTCGCGGCCAAGGCGCGGTCGAAACGAGCCCGCGTCGCCTTGACCATCGATCCGACATCGCAGGTCTCGACCGCGGCTCGGTTCGTCGTCCTACACGGCTCCGTCAGCACCGTCGAGATCGGGCCGGGCTGCACGATCGATGACGGAGTCCTCGTTCAACTTCGCGGGGGAACCCTTCGGCTCGGACCGGGTTGCAGCATCCGCCGCGGTTCGGTCCTCGATGTCGTGGGCGACCTTACGCTCGAGGGCCGCAACATCATCAGTTACGGCAACGTGCTCCATTGCGCGGAGCAGATCCGTTTTGGGGAACTGGCGGCGACGGCGGAGTACGTGTCCGTCGTCGATTCCGTGCATCGGCACGGCGACGACGGACAGAGCTTTCGTGCTCGCACGGATTCGTCACCCATCGAGATCGGCCGCAACGTGTGGCTCGCAAACAAGTCGACAGTGCTGCTCGGCGTCACTATCGGCGACGAGGCGGTGGTCGCCGCGCATTCGCTCGTAAACAAGGACGTACCCGCGCGGTCCACCGTCGCCGGTACGCCTGCGCGCGTCATTGCCCAGCGCTGAAGAACTAAGAACGGGCGCGTGCGTAGGCCGCTAAATACCGCTCACCGACGGCGTCGTCTCGATATTCGGCCACCGCATGTGACCGGGCGACTTCAGCTCGACGTCGCGCTTCCGGTTCGTCCGTGAGTGCGTGTTCGAGAGCCTCGGCCAATGACGCGGGCGCCATATCGTTGGCAACCCAGCCACGCCCGTCGCCCGCCAGTTCGCGCAACGCACCTCGCGGCGTAACTACCAGCGGGACCCCTGCAGCCATCGCCTCCGCCGCCGTATACCCGAACGTCTCGTCGCACAGGCTCGGGACGCAGGCGACCGCCGCGCGCCCAAGAAGCTCGAGTACGCCCGCCCGGTCCTGCTCGCCACGGAACGTCACACGTTCCTGCAAGCCGAGCGAATCGGCGCGGGCTTCCAGGCGGTCGCGCATCGGACCATCTCCCGCCACTTCCAAGCGGGCCGATGGGATGCGGGCGATGGCGGCTAGGAGCAGGTCGAGTCCCTTGGCCTCACCGAGCCGGCCCACGTGCGCGACAAGGCCGCGGACGGGCGACCGCCCGTCGAAGGCGGCGAAGGCGTCGCTTGCCACAGGATTCGGGATCACCAGCGAGCGCGGCACGCCGAGGCGTTCCAGGAGGAACTCACTCGGCACGACGTTGGACGCTGCAAACGCTGCGGCCCTGCGCAGCAGACGCACCTTCGTCCAGCCGGACTGCCCTTGCTTGGGGCAGACCGAGCATGGTCCCGGACTCTTTGCCGTCGCCGTACACGTCGCGCCGCGGCCCCACGCAATTCCCGCCGGACACAGAACCTGGTGCGTACCGTGCGTGACGACTGGTCGCCGACCGGCAACACGCGCTGCTGCGACCGCAACGGCCGAGATCGCCTTCACGTGAACGACATCTGCGGCTCGCGCCGCGGCAACGAGTTTTGCGATAGATGCCGTTCGCACAACTTCGTACGGACGCGATCGGTCGAACCCGCGCTCGGCGGGCGTCTTCGTCAGGACAGAGACCTCGATCGATCGCTCTGCCAGCCAGCGCGCAAGGTCGGCCGTGAAGGTTTCGATACCACCCACCGACGGCGCGAATCGGGGCGAAACGAGCAGCACGCGCACGGAGAAATCGACCGTAGTCCGCGTTCGGGTTTACATCCACAGTGCGGTGGTCGATAGGGCGTCATGACGATCTTGCTCAACAGGCGCGTTTCGGCGTCTTACCGCGCCGCCTTCGCCGGGCTCTCGACCCTGCTCCTGGGGTTGCCGCTCGGCGCTTCCGGATCAACGCAGCCGTCCGCTGCGCCTCCGTTCACCTTCTCACCCAGCGGCCTGGTCGGCGGCGGGTTCGTCAACGTGGTAGCCGCCGATCCGCGTGACAACGGGCTCCTCCTCGCCGGTAGCGATACCGGCGGCATCCAAAGATCGACGGACGGAGGCCAGCACTGGTCCGCCGTCAACTCCGGGGTAACCATCGGTGGCTTGGCTGTAGCCGCCCTGGCGTTCGACCCGACCCGTCCCGGCACAGCGTTCGCCGCGCTTGGTGAACTTGGCGCGGGGGGCGTCGTCCGGACCGAAGACGACGGGAAGAACTGGACGGTGCGCTCGACGGTGCCGGTTTTCGAGGCGCGCAGCGGAGCTCCGCGACCGACAGGGCGGCTGCTCGCGTTCAACGCCGGGTCTCTCTTCGCGGGAACCCTGAACGGCGTGATGCGCTCCGGCGACGACGGCGCAACCTGGACGAATATCGCTCCAACCTCCGTGCCCGTCCGAGGCCTCGCTGTCGGCACCGGTCCCGCACCAGCCCTGTTCGCCGCCCTCGGATCACAGGGCGTACTTCGGGTGGACGACCCAAACGGCGCTGCGCGCGGCGCGGTCATCGCCGCCAGCCCGCCGGCTGAGGAGCTCGCGGTCACAGAGGATGGATCCATCGTGGCTGCGGCAGGGACTCACGGAATGAGCATCTCGACGGACAGCGGGGCCACGTGGCGTCGCGCCCCTCTCCCCGGTGGGACGACGGCGACAGCCGCATGGTTGTCGGTCTCGACCAGAGGCAGCACAGTCGTAGCCGGAGCGGCCAACCCCACTCGCGACAGCCTCGGGTGGCAGTCCGTCATCGCTAGCGAAGACGCAGGCGCGACGTGGAGATCCCTCACCTCGGACCGCACGCTGGTCCACGGAGACCAGATCGGCGGCCCGGGCGGCAAGCCGTGGTGGCTGAGCGCAGGAGCGCCGAGCTTCCAGATCGGGCGGTCCGGCTACATCGCTTCCGACCTTGCTTTCTCGAACGGAAACCTGATTTCAGCAGGCCGATCCGGTATGTGGATCGGAAGGGACGGCGGAGCCAATTGGTACCCGAGCGTGGACGGCCTCGGCGTCACGGTGGTTCGCCAGCTCGCTCTCGACCCCGGCTCTGGGGAGATCCACGCCGCTTTGGCCGATTGGGTGCTGCGGTCGTCGACTGACCGCATGCGAACACCTTCCGGCGGGCCTCCGGGCAATGCCTCGTCGGGCCACGCTGTAGCGCAGAGCCGCGACGTCACCGTGCTCGGACTTGGTCACAACCTGACCAACACCGGCGGGGACCTATGGCTCAGAGACCTCAGCGGATGGCGCTCGACGGGCCTGGGGCTCCTTACCAACGGGAGGCGGGTCACGGCCGTCTCTGCCCAGCACACCTCAGCCGGCGCGCTGATCGTCCTCGCAGCAGTGGAGCGCGGCGGCATGTGGCGCATGTCCGACAACGCGTGGACCCGTGTCTCGGATATAGCTGCAATGGGTCCAGCACGTGGGTGGGGCGGATCGATCGCGTGGTCAGGTGCGTCAGTGTTCTACTTCGACCGCGACCTCGGCGTCTTTCGATCACTCGACTCTGGGCACACTTGGACGCGCTGGTTCGCCAAGAAGTCGCCCTGGCCGGTGACGGGGTACGTCGCGGTTGACCCGAGCCGGCCCGGACGGCTGTACGCGTCCGTCGGGTTCGATGCGCTTTACCGTTTCGACGGGGCCGAGTCGGGATCGGCTGCGCCCGTGCGCCTTGCGGCGTCATCGGTTCCAGGCCCGGTGACCGTCACGCCCGACGGACGGGTCTTACTCGCCACCCTCGGCATCGGAGGTGCGCCGCGGCTGCTCGAGTCCGCTAACGCCGGTGGGAATTGGTCCGACGTCGCCGACGACAGGTACCGCTCCACCGCCGTGTTCCCAACCTCGCTTGCTCTCTTGGCCGATGGCGGGCTCGCCGTCGGTCTCGGCGGCAACGGGATACTCATGGGTGAGCGCGTCGCCGAGGCTTCGTTGTCGACGTAACAGGCATGGGTTGACCAGGAGTCGCAACCGCAGAATTCGGCACACCCGGTCACGACCGCTTGGGCAGTGGTGAGCTACGGTGCCGCCGTGCGCAGCGCGCCACGGGTGTCCGTGTACGTGCTGCATTGGAACGCCGCTGAACGCCTTGCCACCACGATGCAATTGCTGACGAAGTCGTCGGGCGTCGCATGCGACATCACCGTCGTTGACAACGCGTCGCGGCCGGAGCAAAGGCAGTTGGTCGACCAGGTCGCCGCCGGATCACGCGTCGTAGCGCTACCGGTCAACTCGGGCTACGCCGGCGCCGCCAACACCGCTTTGGGCGACTTCCTCGGCCGCGCCGGCGACGACGAGTGGTGCGTACTCGCAGCTCACGATGCCCGCGTCGCCCCCGACACGCTGTCGGAGCTCATGACGGCAGCGGCGACATCGAACGACTTCGGCGTTCTCGCGCCGGTGCACTGGTCAAAGGACTTCACCCGGCCGACCACCATCGGTGGGAGGTGGGGAGCAGGCGGGCTTCAACGCGCCCGCCTGGTCAGGGCGAGTCGGTCGCCGCACAACGGCGCCACGGGTGCTGTGGACGTCAGGTGGGCGTCGGGCGCGTTGTTGGCGGTGCGGGCGGCGTGCGCACGCTCTACCGGTGGGTTCGACGAGCGCCTGTTCGCATACTGGGAGGACGTCGACTTCTGCCTTCGTGCTGCGGACGCTGGGTGGCGTGTAGGCGTCGTGATGGGGGCTGCGGCCGCGGAATCTGGATCCACTGCGTCACCCTTTGCTCAGTCGTATTTCATGGCGCGTAACCACGTCCTTCTCGCGCGCTCTCGTCTGGGAACCGCTCGCACCTGGCTGGTCATTGCCGTCGTGATCGGCATGGCGCTCCAGGCCCAGGTGGGGGCTTCTCTCCCGTGGAGGCCGGCGGATCGCCGAGGCGCTTCGCGCGCGTATGCCCGCGGGCGCTGGCTCGGGGTCCGCGATGGCATCGTGAACCGCGGAGGCCCGGCCCCTTGCGCGTGACGATCGTGCTGCCCGGACACTCTTTCAAGCGCCCGATCGGCGGGTTCAAGGTGCACTACGAGTACGCCAACCAGCTCGCGGAGCGTGGCCACGACGTCACTGTCGTGCACACGCGGTGGCCGGACCCAAAGCCTGGGCGCGAGGGCATGAAGAGTCGCGCTTGGCCGGCGTGGATGCGATGGGTGGAACGACCGAAGCTCGAGTGGTTCACGCTCGACCCACGGGTTCGGATTCTGCTGACTCCCGACCTCAGAGCTCGGTGGGCGCCAGACGGTGACATCGTCATCGCGACCGCGTGGCAGACCGCCGAATGGGTGATGCGTTGGCCGAATGAGAAAGGCCGGCGGCGCGTGTACATCGTCTACGACTACGAGTTCTGGCGAACGGCACCCGACGCGGTTCGCGATCGCATGGCCGCAACCTTTCGCGGCGATTTCCTTGTCGTCTCCACGTCGCCTTCAGTCGAGGAAATGCTGAACGAGGCGGGAGCGACGCCGGCGGCCGCAATTGCATGCGGCTGGGACCACCAACTGTTCGGCGTCGACATCGACCTGCAGCACCGGCCCTGTACCGTCGGGTTTCCCGTTCGCGTCGAGCCGAGCAAGGGTTTGGCGGATGCAATCCAGGCGGTGCAGATGCTTCACGACGAGTTCGGAAGCGAGCTGCGCATCCGGTCTTTCGGACGGCGCGAACGTCCGGAGGTGCCTCCCTTCGTCGAGCAAGTGATCAGCCCCTCGGACGCTGAACTTCGCGCGTTCTACAACTCGCTGGCGGTGTTCATGTTTCCCTCGCGCTACGAAGGTTGGGGGCTACCGGGTATGGAAGCACTGGCGTGCGGGGCTGCACTCGTGACCGCAGACTGCGTCGGCATGCGCGACTACGCCATCGAAGGCGTAACTGCGCGCGTCGTCGCGGCCGGCGACAGCCGGGAACTGGCGACTGCGACCGCGGCGCTCCTCCGTGACCGCTCGGAGCGTGAGCGGCTCGCGCTCGCGGGCGGCGCGCACGTGCAGCGATACACATGGGACGAAGCGGGCGCCGCTCTGGACAGTCTCATCCGAAGCAACTGATCGGCGAGTAGGTCGGCATTACGTTCGCACGCGGTTAGGTCCCTAGAGCATCGACCATCACGCTTCGCATGCGCGCTGCGGCCGATCCCCAGCTAAAGGTCGACGCAGCCGAGGCTCTCGCAGCAGCAACGCGCTCGAACATCGCCAAGTCGCTGATCACGGCTTCGATGCCGTCGGCCACGACGGCCGCGTCCTCGCAGTCGGTCGGCACGAGCGCGCCGTTCTCTGCGGGACGAACGATCTCTGGCATGGCAAACGCGTCGCGTGCTACGACCGGAAGGCCCGCGGCGAGCGCCTCAGTGAAGACAATCCCGAACGGCTCGAAGCGGCTCGGCAGCACGAACACATCATGCGCGGCGTAGAGGTTCGGCACCGCGGCTGGCGGCACGGAACCGAGAAACGTCACGCCTGGAGCCATCGGGCGCCCATCCGGCCAAGCTGTGGGCCCGGCAATCGTCAACTCGACGTCCATGCCCCGACTGCGCAACACGCTCACTGCATCGGCCACAAGGTCGATGCCCTTTCGGTAAAAGTCGACGCCGATCGACAGAAGTCGGCGCGGTCGAGTGGCGCGCCGTTCGTCGTCGGCTGATGATGCGGGGGGCGGCTCCGTGTTCCTGCCCGGATAGACGACCGTCACCGGACATGGCACCTCCCGGACCAGTTGTGTCGCAAGCCATTCGCTCATGGCGAATGCCCCAGCAGCATGTTCGTAGAACTCTCGCTGCTCGGCGACCTTGCGTTCCAACACCTGCCGCGTAAGTCCAGGCTGCAGCGGTCCGGTCGCGTGCTTCGATCGGCCGAAGAACGGCAACAACGACGCATACGTCAGGTCCTGGTAGACCCAACTTGGAGCGTCGATGATTGCGAGGTCTCCGATCTGAAGAACTGCGTCAACCTGTTCTCGTTCGGCCGCTCGCGCGACGTCGCGCTGCGTAATCCGCGACCACGTCCGCGACCATCGCCACGGAGACGTAACACCACTCCCGTTCGGGGACCATCGCAACTGCGCAACCTTGAGCGCGGTTCGCAATCGCCGCGACGCATCCGGCTCGAGATCCACGAGCTCCACCCCCGGCAGCTCATCGAGCGCATTTCGGAGCGCCAACGGAGTTCCCGACCACGTAGCTTGCCTCGAACGCTCCCAAATACAGGCGTAACCGAGCCGCATCGGCTACCCGACGCGGTCGCGTCGACGCATCCACAAGCTGCCGGGGACGAACGTCTCCGGGACCATGGGCAGGGCTTCGCGCCACGTCTCGTGATGGTTGAGCCGCAACCAGTTACCGGCCCAGAGAATCTCCCAGTCGCTGTTGAAGGCAAGAAACGCCTGCACCAAATACTGCTCGGTCCAGAAGCGACGCTGCTCGAGCAGCCAGTGCTTCGGGTACTCCTGGGGAAGGAAGACGTCGTGCACGTGGACGAGCACGCCAGGTGCCAACCGCGGCACGACATCGAGAAACTCGTAAACGACGTCGCCGCCTGTCCGGACTACGTGAGTGGAGTCGAGGAACAGCACGTCTCCAGCGGAGAGCGCGGTCAAGTCGTTCAGCGGCAGCGACTCGAGCGGCTGCTCCCGGAGCTCGTCGACGCCCTCGAGATCACGTAGCCAAGGCTTGGGGTACGGCTCGATGCACACGAGTGAACCCGGCCTACCGTCTTGGCGATTTCGCTCGAGGGCGGCGGCAGCAACCAGGGTCGAGAATCCGCTACCCACCTCGACAATCTTCTTCGGTCCGAACCGCCGCACGATGCCGTAGAGGGCGTACGCGTCTGCGTGATCGAAGTGTCCGTTCTCCAGCCGAAACCGAGCCGCTTCGTCACCCGCGCCCCGTCCACCGCTAGCGAGCTCGGCCAGCTCGTCGCGCAATCCGTGCAGCCAGCGGAGCAACTCGAGTTGCGCCTGGGCGTTGAGGTCGACACCGACGAGCTCGGACTCCCGTTCCCACAGGCTTGGCGCGAGAGTGCGCGTATCCGGGATGGGCTCGTAGAAGTGGACGGGTGTGACGTGCACGCCTAACCGTTCGAGCACCGGGAACAATTTGCGGCAGGCGCGAGCGACGGTGTCGCCGGCTCGGGTCATCGCCGGGACCGTAATCCGTCAGCCATTGCTTCGGGCCTCTTCTATGACTGCCGACAGCTCCTGGGCGCGCCTTTCCCAAGACTCGCTTCGCACGCGCGACACCCGTCCGTTCCGGACCTGCGATCTGTCCGCGTCCCCGCGGGCGCGCTCGGCTGCACCGACCGCACGCACGGCGTCTATGAATCCGTCGCGATCGGCCACCACCGCATGAGGGCTCAGTTCTGCGGCAGCCGGCAGAGGTGTCGTGACCACAGGCAACCCAGCCGCTAGGTATTCGAGAAGCTTCAGCGGTCTCGACGCGACGACAGAGGGCACCAACTGGTAAGGCACGATTCCCACGTCCGCGCCTGCCATCCATGCGCTCAACGCGTCATAAGGGACTTCGCCGGGTAACTCGCACCCGGCGGCGCGAAGCCGTGCGCCGTCGGCCGCCGGAAGCGTGGAAGGTCCTACGAGCACCACTCGTACTCCAGCGCGCGCGAGAGACTCGACCAAGTCGATGTCCAATCGCCTATCCAGCCGGCCGACAAAGACGGCGGTGATCGGTCCCTCCGGCGGCGGTCTATCGATCGCCGGGCTGAAGCGATTGACGTCGACACCATGGCCGACGACTTTCGGAGCGCGCTTCGGCGTTGCGAGCTCGACGACGCCGTCGCGAATGCTGTCCGTCGTACACACCACGACGTCCGCCGATTGGGCGGCGGCGCGCAGGTGCCGCCGCTGATCGGGTCCGAACCCCGGGTACTCCCAGAACGCGTCGGTAAGGTGCAGCACATCGACCGACGCTCGGAGTAGCCGGCCGATTCGCCACGAGAAGTCGAGCGGTGAACTGTTCCACGAGATCGGCTGGCGCCATCCGAGCGACTTCACCACCTTGACGACCGCGCGCTCGTAAAGTCGGCGGCTCGCGGGGAGGGTCATCCTCGAAACGACGGCGTTTACGACGGGCAGGTGAGGCGGCGGCTCCAGCCTCAAGAACGTGCTCGGATCGAGTTGCGAGAGCCGAACGCGGGTGGCGCGAGTTGGCGCGTCGACGAAGAGCACATCGTTGGTGCGCGCAAACTCGCGCGCCAAATGGTGCCGACTCGTTGGGCGGCCATGCCACGCCAACGAGGACAAGCACACGATTCGCTCGCCGTGGAGCACGCGCTTCTACTCGCGCGACGCGGCGGCGTGGAACGCGGCCTCATACGCGTCGGTGACCGCCTCCCACGAGAACATCTCGGCCGCCCGCGATGCCGCTAGGTTCCCCCACCGCTCACGGCCGGCGATGTCATCGGCGAGCTCGCGGAGGATGGCCGCAAGCTCGTCGACCGCGGAGTAGTAGCGCCCAGCGCCACCGAGTACCTCTCGATGCTCTCGTGTGTCGAGAGCCACGACGGCGTTTCCGTACGCCATGGCCTCGATGAGCGCCGGGTGGGTGCCACCGACCTCTGTGCACTGGAGGTAGACGCTGGCGTGTGACTGCAGCTGGCGGTACCCCTCCCCGAAGACGAACCCGCAGAAGACGACGCCGTCGCCAGCGGCCTCGTGAAGCGACGACTCGTAAGTGCTTCCATATGCGGCGCCACCGACAACTACGAGTGGAAGCGTGATCCCGCTCGACGCGTACGCCTCGATTGCGATGTGCGCGTTGTTTTCGGGCTCTAGGCGGCTGACGTACAGGACGTAACCGCCGGGGACAAGGCCGCGCCCTGTGATCTCATCGGTCCCCGCGACCG